>NZ_JBIAVO010000014.1:164519-181570 GCF_042894345.1 Kitasatospora sp. NPDC001540 | reverse complement strand
ACCCGGGGGATCTCGGCCGGGTCGGTGACCAGGTAGTTGTGCTTGGTGATCGGCATCGTGATGCCGCAGATGTCCGCCTCCTGGAAGGCGTCCGTACCGATCATGGTCGAGGGCACCTGGCCGGTGATCGCGACGATCGGCACCGAGTCCATGTACGCGTCGGCGATCGGGGTGACCAGGTTGGTCGCGCCCGGGCCGGAGGTCGCCATGCAGACGCCGACCCGGCCGGTGGCCTGCGCGTAGCCGGTCGCGGCGTGGCCCGCGCCCTGCTCGTGCCGGACCAGGACGTGCCGGAGCCTGGTGGAGTCCATCAGCGGGTCGTAGGCCGGCAGGATCGCACCACCCGGGATGCCGAACACGGTGTCCACCCCGACCGTCTCCAGCGAGCGGACCAGGGCCTCCGCCCCGGTCAGGTACGCGCCCTCGAAGGACGGGAGGAAGGGGTCGGCCGGGGGCCGGCCGGGAGCCGGGACGACGGCCGCGGCGGCGGGGGAGTCGGTGAGCTGGGTCATCGGGACAACCTCTGAGTTTCGTCGACGGGAGTCCGCGGCGGGCGCGGACGGGCTGTCCCGGCCGGGGCCGGTGGTGGTACGCGGTGCCCGGAACGGCCGGGGTGTCGTGTCGGCGAAACCGGAACGGCAGGGTCTCTCTCCGTTCCGGCCGTCGGTCGTCGCGCGCTGAGGGGTGTTTCAGCCGGGGGTGCGACGCCGTACCGTCAGGAAGGGGGCCCCGGCGGCCGTGCTGTGCGGGTGGCCGCCGGAACCGGACGCGGCGTCAGCCCTGGTGGGCGGGCGCCGCGGAGCGCTGGGTGAGCAGCAGGAACAGCAGGGCGGCGGCGGCGATCGCCGCGCCCAGCCCGTACACGGCCGCGGCACCGGCCCCGAGGGTGGCGCCCCCGATGACCGTGCCCAGGCCGATGCCGAGGTAGATGGACGAGGAGTTGAGCGACACCACCAGCGGAGCCTCCTGCGGCGCGACCGCGATCAGGCGGTGCTGCTGCGGCGGCGTCTGGCACCAGCTGCTGGCGCCCCAGAGCAGCACCAGCAGGCCGACCAGCGGCTTGACGGAGGTCTCCGTCCAGGCCAGCCAGGCCAGCACGCCCAGCGACAGCACCATGGCCAGGTAACCCACCGTCAGGACCTTCGTGGAACCCCAGCGGTCGGTGCCGTACCCCGCGCCCAGGTTGCCGATCACCGCGCCCAGACCGTACAGGAACAGCATCCACAGCACGGCCTTCTCGGGGATCGCGACCGCCTCCAGCGCGGGCACGCTGTAGGCGTACGCGGTGTAGCTGGCGCCCATGCCGAGGATCGTCAGCGGCAGCACGGCGAGCACGGCCGGACGCCGGAGCACCGCCAGCCGGGTGCGCAGCGGCACCCGGACGTTGCCGGGCAGGTGCGGCATGATCAGCCGCAGCACGACGGCCACCAGCAGGCACAGCCCCGCGACGGTGCCCAGCGCGGCGCGCCAGCCCAGCCAGTGGCTGGCGGCGCTGCCCAGCGGCACGCCGAGCGCGGTGGCGACGGTCAGGCCGCCGATCACCACCGCCAGGGCGCGGGCCCGCAGTTCGGGCCGCACCAGCGAGGCGCTGACCGCACCGGCGTTGGGCGTGTAGGCGGCGGCGCCCGCGGCGGCCAGCACCCGGCTGACGATCAGCACCGCCATCGTCGGGGCCAGCGCGGAGAGCAGGTTGGCCAGGCCCAGGGTGAACAGGGCGCCGACCAGCAGGCTGCGCCGGGGCAGCCGGGCCAGCACGGTGGCCAGCACCGGGGAGAGCACGGCGTAGGACGCGGCGAAGACGGTCACCGACTGGCCGGCCGTGGCCGCCGAGACGTGCAGGTCCTCGGCCATGGACGGCAGGAAGCCGGCCACCACGAAGGCGTCCGTTCCGACGGCGAAGGTGCCCAGGGCCAGGATCAGGGTGGAGGACAGACCACCCTGGGGCGGTGCGCCGGCCTCGGGCGGGGCCGTGCGCCCGGCCTTAATCGAGACATCGGACATCCGGATTCTCCTCGTGGATCGGTGCAGGTGCGGGTGCAGGTGCAGTTCGGGGGTGGTGCGGGCGGGGCGCGGCGGGTCAGCCGGTCATGCGGGCGTAGTGGCGGCGCGCGCGTTCGGCGGCGCCCGGCGGTGCGGAGGCCATCAGGTCGGCCACCGTCTGGTCGGCGAGCTCGCGCCGCCACGCCAGTTCGGCCCGGCGGACCGCGGTGGCCACCCCGCAGGGCCGGGCGAACTCGCGGGGGAGGGCCCCGCCGCCCTCGCCGCGCCGACGGATCTCGGTGCAGCGGAAGACGTCGTCGGGCCCCTCCAGGGCGGTCACCACGTCCATCAGCGTGATCTGCTCGGGGCGGCGCCCCAGCCGGAAGCCACCCCGTGGGCCCGGGGTGGAGCTGAGCACCCCGGCCCGCACCAGCGCCTGCAGGCGCTTGTTCAGGTACGCCGGCGGCAGGTCGAACCAGGCGGCCAGCCGGGCGGTGGGCACCGGCCGGTCGGCGTCGATCCACGCGAGCGTGAGGCAGCAGTGCAGCCCCCACTCGACTCCCTCTCCCATCCGCATATTCAGGACACTACACATCCAGAATCGATGAGGCACGCCGAACGCCCGAGTTGCCGAAAAATATGTCAAGTCCGAGCGGACGTCCGGGGTGGGGACGGGAGGCGGGGGACGGGATGCGGGGGGCTGGGCGGGGACGGGAGGGGGACGGGAGGCGGGGGCCGGGGCCGGTCAGGCCGGGTCGCCGGGACGCAGCACCACCCGCCGACCGTGCAGCTCGCCGCGCTCCATCCGGCCGTGCACCCGCGCCGCCGCGCTCAACGGCAGCACCTCCACCGCCCGGGGCCGCAGCCGACCGGCGGCCAGCAGGCGGTTCACCGCGGCCGCCGCCTCGGCGAGCTCGGCGGTGGTGGCGTGCGAGATGACGAAACCCGCGATCGAGCAGTCCTTCATGTACAGCGGCCCGACCGGCAGCACCGGACGGGAGGCGGCACCCGCCAGCAGCACGATCCGGCCGCGCGGGGCCAACAGGTCGACGGCGGCGGCCAGGTCGTTCGCCCCGGAGGTGTCCAGGTGCAGGTCCACCCCGTCCGGACAGGCCTCGGCCAGCCGCTCGGCCAGCGCCGGATCGCGGTAGTCCAGCGCCACCTCGGCACCCGTCTCCCGGCAGTACGCCAGGTCCCGGGCCGCCGCGGTGGCCACCACCCGGGCCCCCGCGTCCACCGCGAGGGCCACCAGCGCGGCCCCCACGTTCCCGGCCGCGCCGCACACCAGCACCGTCTGTCCCGCCCGCAGCCCCCCGTGCGTGAACAGGCCCAGGTAGGCCGTCGCCGCCGGATGCACCACCGCCACCGCCCGCACCGGGTCGACCCCGGCGGGCAGGTGGTACAGGCGGTCCGCCGGGACGGCCGCCCGCTCGGCCGCCGCGCCCTGGCGCCCCGCGTGGCCCAGGCTGTTGCTCCACACCCGGTCGCCCACCGCGAAACCGCTCACCAGCGGGCCGACCGCGGCGACCGTGCCGACCAGGTCGCGGCCCACCACGAACGGGAACTCCAGCGCGGTGCGGAACACCCCCGAGCGCACGAAGGTGTCGACCGGGTTGACGGTGGTCGCGACCACGTCCACCAGCACGTCCGCCGGACCGGGCCGGGGTGCCGGAAGGTCGCCGTACCGGATGTCCTCGGGCGCGCCGAGGGTCTCGATGAAGGCTGCTCGCATGCCCGCAGAGTCTTCCACCGGGCCGGGCCCGGGCCGCGGATCGGACCGGTTGTCCGTCAACTCGCGGGCCCGGTCCCCCACCCCCTGATGGTCCTGACACACCCGGGCCCGCCCGCACCCTCCCGCCCGCCACCTGCGGCCCCGCCGACCCGCCCGCGGCACCCCGCACCGGCCCGGCACCCGGTGGTCCCGCCATAGGCGCGTCCGGCAGCCGTGTGACCGGTGCACCTGGGCCGGGCGGCGAACGGCTGCCTAACGTCGGAGCATCCGAACCAGGCACTGCCACGTGGAGGTTGGAGATCTCGATGAGCGACTTCGCCCCGCACCTGAGGGACACGCTCGCGCCCGGTCGTTCTCGGTTGCTCGACAGCTCCCATGACATCATCCTCTCCGAACTGAGTGCGGTGCTCTTCGCATCCCTGCCCAGAGCCGACCAGCGCCGCAAGGGCACGGAGTACCTGCGCGGCCTGCTCGGCGCACAGGGCCGCAAGTCGGTCCGCAACATCGCCCGCCTGATCGGCGGGCAGGCCACCGAACAGAACCTGCACCACTTCATCAGCAGCTCCACCTGGGACTGGGACCCGGTGCGCGCCGCCCTCGCCCACTACCTGCGCACCGTCGCCCCGCCGCAGGCCTGGGTGGTCCAGCAGACCGTCATCCCGAAGGCGGGCGAGCACTCGGTCGGGGTGGACCGCCAGTTCATCTCCTCGGTCGGCCAGGTGCTCAACGCCCAACAGGCGGTCGGCGTCTGGTCGGCCTCCCCGGACGTCAGCATGCCGGTCAACTGGCGGCTGCACCTCTCCCGGGCCTGGCTGGACGACGTGCCCCGGCGCAGCCAGGCGGCCATCCCGGCCAGCGTCACCAGTCGCACCCTGGAGGACTGCGCCGTCGAAGCGGTGACCGAACTCACCGCGGACTGGCGGCTGCCCACCCTGCCGGTGGTGATGGACGTCCGGGAACTCGACGGCGCGAAGGCGATGAACCTGCTGCGCGCGGCCGGGCTGCCGTTCGTGCTGCGGATCGCCAGCACCCTGCCGCTCCGCCCGGCCGAGAGCCTCGCGGGCACCTCCGGCGGCGAGCTGGTGCCGGCCCACCGGATCGCCGGCGCCTGGAGCGACCGCCGCCGGGTGGTCACCTGGCACGACCCCGACCGGGAGGGCGGCCCGGCCGCCGCCCTGGTCGGCGCCGTACGCGTCCGGGCCGCCGGCGACCCCGCCCGCGTCGGAACGGCCCGGCGACTGGCCGGGGGCGGCGGCCTGCTGCTGCTCGGCACCGGCTCGCCCGGTCGGCGCTGGCCGCAGGAACTGTGGCTGACCGACCTGCCGGACCTGCCCCCGGCGCAACTGTTCCGGCTCAGCCAGCTGATCGGCCGGGTGGAGCGCGACTTCGAGGAGATAGCCGACCGCACCGGCATCCGCGACTACGCGGGCCGCTCGTTCAACGGCTGGCACCGCCACGTCACCCTGGCCTCCGCGGCCCACGCGGTGGCGGCCCTCGCCCACACCGACGGGCGGACCTTGCGGCGGGTGAGCTGAGGGGTCGGTGGGGCGGCGGGGCGCTGCGGCTGGCGGGCGCCGATGGTTCGTCGGTCGGCGAAGTGTCGAGGCCGGGCGACGATGCTTCGCTGGCGAGCGAACTGTCGACCGCGCCCCGCCTACACTTCGTCGGTCGGCGAACCGTTGTCCGCTGGACGCCGACAGTTCGTCGGTCGGCGAAGCGTTGACGTCGGCACGCTGATGCTTCGTCGGCTGACGAAGTGTCGACGTCGAGCGTCCGCACTCCGTCGGTCGGCGGGCGCCATGGTTCGTCGGTCGGCGAAGTGTCGGGCTCGAGCGCCGATGCTTCGCCGACGAGCGAACTGTCGACAGAGCTCCGCCCACACTTCGTCGGACGGCGAACCGTTGCTGCCGTCCGTCGCCCGCCCGCCGGGTGGGGTGTCAGAGGGGGACGCCGTCGCGGGTGATGATCTCGCGGACCCGGGCCAGGCGTAGGGCCAGTTGGACCTCCAGGGCCTGGGCCGGGTCCTGCCAGGCGGGGCCGAGGAGTTCGCCGATCCGTTCCAGGCGGCGGGCGACCGTGTTGGGGTGGACGTGCAGTTTCTGGGCGGCCCGGGTCGGGCTGCCGCCGGTTTCGAAGTAGGCGTCCAGGGTGCGGACCAGGTCGGTGAAGCGCTGCTTGTCGTAGTCGAGCACCGGGCCGATCACCGACTCGACGAAGGAGGGGACGTCCCGGGTGTCCGCGAGCAGCAGGCCGAGGAAGCCCAGTTCGTCGGGGGAGGCCGAGCGGCCAGTGACGTTCAGGGCGGCCATCGAGTCCAGGCAGCGCAGCGCCTCCTGGTAGCAGTGGTAGACCGAGGGGGCGTCGGAGACCGGGCCCGCCCCGGCGACCGTCACCGGTTCTCCCAGTTGGGGTGAGAGCTCGTCGAGGACGGCGCGGGCGGTCGCTCCGGGGGCGGTGCCGGGCAGGAGCAGGACCACGTCGCCCTCGTGCATCGCCCACAGCCCGTTGCGCCGCTGCGCCAGGCCGGTCACCAGGGCGCGGGCCCGGCCGGCCGCGCGGGCTTCCGGCCGGACCACCACGACCAGGTGCGGGACGGACAGGTCGATGCCCAACCGGCGGGCCCGTTCCTGGAGTTGCTGCGGCGGTCGGCGCGTGCCGGAGAGCAGGTCCTCCAGCAGTTCGTCGTGGGTGCGCCCGCGGACGGCGGCCGGGTCGCCGGTGCGCAGCAGGTGGACGGCGACCGTCTGGGCGGCGATCCGGAGCAGGTCCTCGTCGTGCCCGTCCGCAGCGGTGCCGGGCCGGGCGACCACGCTGCCGAGCACCTCGCCCCCGGCGGTGGCGTGGACCGCCCACAGGCCGTCCGCGGTGCGCACCGGGTGTTTGGCGGCCTGCGCCTCGGCGGCGGCCGCGTCGCTCTCGGGGAGGCGGCCGACCGCCGCGAGCACGCTGCCGTCCGCGGCGTGGACGCGCAGCGGGCCGTCCAGGTGGTGGCCGAGCAGTTCGACCAGCGGCTGCAACTCGTCCTCGGTGAGGGCGCGTTCGAGCAGTTCGTGATGGGCGCGCCGGTGCTCGGCCAGCTCCCGCAGCGTCTCGGTGGTGCGCTGGTGCTCCCGTTCCAGGGCGCGCAGCGCGGCCCGGGACTCCTCCAGGGCCTCGGTCTGTCCGGCGGCCAGGCCGACCAGTTCGCCGAGCAGGCTGGCGGTGGCGATCTCCTCGGGCGTGTAGTGCCGCACGTTGCGGTCGGCGATGTACAGCGCGCCGAACGGCTGGGTGCCCCGGCTGAGCGGGACGGCCATGACCGAGCGCAGCGTCTCGGCCCGGACCACCTCGTCGATGTCCTCGTGGTGCCGGAACCGGTCGTCGTCCAGGTAGTCGGGGGTCCACACCGGTGCCAGGTTGTGGACGGCCGAGTGGCCGAGCCCGGCGTCGCCGCGCAGCCGCAGGCCGACGTTGAGGGTCGAGGTGTGGCCGTCGGAGGCCCGGATGTGGGCCATGCCGGGCTCGGGGCCGGGGAAGCTGACGTACGCCATGTCGGAGCCGAGCAGCAGGCGTGCGCGCCGGGTGGCGACCTGGAGCACGCCGTCCAACGAGGTGGGTACGAGCAGGTCCTGAGCGGCGCTCAGGAGCGCGGACAGGCGGACTTCGCGCTGCTGGCGTGCGCCCCGTTGGGCGCAGATGTCCAGTCCGATCCGCACCGCGCGCTCCAGCGCCACCCGTTCGGACTCCCGCGCGCCCTGGCGCGCGGCCTCGGCGGGCAGTGCTTCGATGTGCGCCACCGGTGCTTCGGTCACCAACAGGTTCAGGACGGTCAGTGCGTCCGGCCGAGTCGAGGCACCTTGCTGAGCCATGCGGGACCCCCACCTGTGACGACGCTCTTTCCGGGCACATGCCAGGTATGAACATGTGTCTATCACGTCACTCTGGGTGCGTGGCAGTCCGAGCCGCATCCTGGACGGTGGACCAGGCACCGCCCGGACCCTCGCGGTGTGTTGCCGGGTCACCTTCCCGGCGGTCCGGCCGGTTTTGCAGGATGAGAAGGGGCCGCCGCAGCGGTGGTCGGGGCGGCAACGCCCTGCTGGCGAGTGAGGGGTACGGGCGCACGCGATGAAGGCACTGCAGGACTACCGGCGTTCCCTGGAGCGCAGCCGGGAGGCGCTCGACGCCCCGGACCGGCCCGCGACCTTCGCCCTCTGCGGCCGCGAATGGGACCTGCTGCCAGGGGTTTTCGCGCCGGTCTACTCGCCCACCACCGAGATCTCGCTGCGCCTGCTCGGCCTGGACGACCCGCGGGCCGCCGGACGCACCGGCTCGTTCCTGGAGATCGGCTGCGGCACCGGCGTGATCGCGGTGGCCGGAGCACTGGCCGGGCACGAACGAGTGGTGGCCGCCGACATCAACGAGGCCGCCGTCCGCAACGCGGAACTCAACGCCCGCCGCCACGGCGTCGCCCACAAGGTCAGCGCCGTGCACAGCGACCTGTTCGCCGACCTCGACCCCCAGGAGCGCTTCGACCTCGTCTACTGGCACTCCAACTACGTGCTCGCACCCGCCGACTACCGCTACCGCACCGTGCACGAACGCGGTTACGTCGACCCCGGCTACGCCGCCCACCGGCGCTTCCTGACCGAGTCGGTCCACCGGGTGACCCCCGAGGGCCGGGTGCTGCTGCACTTCAGCGAACGCGGGAACCTGGAGCGGCTCACCAGCACCGCCCGGCAGTGCGGCCGCTCCTTGCGGGTGGTGCGCGCGGGCCGCTTCGCCGAGGGCGAGCAGCAGGTCGAGCACCTGCTGCTCGAAGTGACCGCGACGGCGGACTAGTTCCGTCGCGACGTCCGCCCGGCCCGACTGCGGCCCCCGCCCGCACCGCCGCGACGCCTGCCCGACCCCGCCTCGGCCACCCGCCCGACCCCACCGCGACGCCCGCCCAGCCCCACCGCGGCCCCCGCCCAGCCGCCACGACCCGCCCCGCCGGGGCGGGCACCACCGCCGGACACGGCTCCTGACGGGAAGAAACGTGCGCACCCTGCTGATCGACAACTACGACTCGTTCACCTACAACCTCTTCCACTACCTCGCCGAGGTGAACGGCCGCGAGCCCGAGGTCATCGTCAACAACGACCCGCGCTGGCAGGCCCGCCACCTCGCGGAGTTCGACAACGTCGTCCTCTCGCCCGGCCCCGGCGACCCCACCCGCCCCGCGGACTTCGGCATCTGCCGCGACGTGCTGGCGGACGGTGGCCTGCCCACCCTCGGTGTGTGCCTGGGCCACCAAGGTTTGGCCGCGCTGTACGGGGCCAGGGTCGGCCGGGCGCCCGAACCCTTCCACGGCCGCACCTCACCCGTCCGCCACCGCGGCACCGACCTGTTCGAAGGGCTGCCGTCCCCGTTCACGGTCGTCCGCTACCACTCGCTGGCCGCCGACCGGCTCCCCGCCGAGCTGGAGGCCACCGCGTGGACCCCGGACGGCGTCCTGATGGGCCTGCGGCACCGCACCCGCCCGCAGTGGGGCGTCCAGTTCCACCCCGAGTCGATCGGCGGCGAGCACGGCCACGCGCTGCTCGCCAACTTCCGCCGCCTCACCGAGCGCCACGGGACCGAACGCCACGGGCGACGCCCGGCCGCCGCCCGACCCGCCGCCCCCGCCGCGCCCCCGCGCACCGCACCCGCACCCGAACGCCGCCGCCTGCGGGTGCTGACCCGCACCCTGCCGCTGCGCGGCGACGGCGAGGCCGCGTACGCCCGGCTGTTCCGGCACGGCGACCACCCCCACTGGCTCGACTCCACCCGTCCCGACAGCGCCGACGGCCGCTACTCGATCATGGGCGACGCCTCCGGGCCGCTCGGCCGGGTGGTCCGCGCCGACGCCTGGGCGGGCACCCTCGAGGTCCGCACCACCACCGGCACCCGCACCGTCCGCTCCGGGCTGCTCGACTGGCTGGAGAACGACCTCGCCGCGCTCGACGTCCAACTGCCCGAGCTGCCCTTCGACTTCGCCCTCGGCTGGGTCGGCTACCTCGGCTACGAACTGAAGGCCGAGTGCGGCGGCAGCCTGCGGCACCGCTCCGAGGACCCCGACGCCGTCCTCGCCTTCACCACCCGGGCCCTCGTCCTCGACCACGCCACCGGCACCGCCCACCTGCTCTCCCTCGCCGAGGACGGCGCCGAGGACGGCGGCCCGGAGGCCGCCCGCCGCTGGCTGGACCGCGCCGCCCGCGCCCTGGCCACCCTCCCCGCACCGGCCGACCGCGCCGACCGCGCCGAGCCGCCCGTACCGCCCGCGCCCACCGGCACCCCCCGGCCCCGGCACGAACGCACCGACTACCTCGACCTGATCGACGCCTGCACCGAGGAGATCGCGGCCGGCGAAAGTTACGAGATCTGCCTCACCAACATCCTGCGCACCGACGGCCCGCGGGACGCCTGGCAGGACTACCGCTTCCTGCGCCGCACCAGCCCCAGCCCGCTCGGCGCCCTGCTCGACTTCCCCGGCACCGCCGTCCTCAGCACCTCGCCCGAGCGCTTCCTGCGGATCGACCGGCACCGCACCGCCGAATCCCGCCCGATCAAGGGCACCCGCCCCCGCGGCGAGACCCCCGAGCAGGACGCCCGGCTCGCCGCCGATCTCGCCGCCAGCCCCAAGGACCGGGCCGAGAACCTGATGATCGTCGACCTGGTCCGCAACGACCTCGGCCGCTGCGCCGAGACCGGCACCGTCCGGGCCGACGACCTGTTCCGGGTCGAGACCCACGCCCGCGCCCACCAGCTCGTCAGCACCGTCCGGGCCCGGCTGCGCCCCGACAGCTCCGCCGTGCAGTGCGTGCGCGCCGCCTTCCCGCCCGGCTCGATGACCGGCGCCCCGAAGCTCCGCACCATGGAGATCATCGACCGGCTCGAACAGGGCCCGCGCGGCGTCTACTCCGGCGTCCTCGGCTACTTCTCGCTCTCCGGCGCGGCCGACCTCAGCGTCGCCATCCGCACCACCGTGATCACCCCCGCCGGGATGCGCTACGGCGTCGGCGGCGCCGTCATCGCGCTCTCCGACCCGGCCGCCGAGTGGGAGGAGACCGTGGTCAAGGCCGCCCCCTTCCTCGCCCTCACCGGCGCCGACGGCCTGGACGCCCCCGTCCCCGCCCCCGCCGACCCGGCCCTGGGCACCGACCTGTCCTGACCCCGCTCCACCCCCGCTCCACCCCCCACCGGCACCGGGCGGCCCCGCCGCCCGGTGCCGGACCCGTCCCCGCCCCCGCTGCGCACCGCCCATCTGACGGAGTCTCCCGTCACCTGATGGAGTATCCGGTTACCTGACGGAGTGCGACGGCGCACGTTGGCCCGGACCGGTGCCACCGCACAGGATCGGCACGAGCCCGGCCGGTGGGACCGCCGGACGGCCCGGCCCGGACCCGCCCGCCACCCGTCCGCGCCGCCCGTCCGGGCCACCCGCCCGCGCCTCCCCGCGCGTCCGAGCCGGACCATCCACGCCCTGGGAGACACCCATGGACACCGCCCCGCCCACCCTGGCGACCCGGCCCGCCCTCCAGCAACCCGACTGGGCCGACCACCCGTTGCTGCCCACCGTCCGCACCGCCCTGGCGGCCCTGCCGCCGCTCGTCGACCCCGCCGACACCGCCGAGCTGCGCACCCGGCTCGCCGAGGCCGCCGCCGGACGCGCCCTCGTCCTGCAGACCGGCGACTGCGCCGAGGACCCCGCCGAGTGCACCGTCGGGGACGTCGCCCGCAAGACCGCCCTCCTCGACGACCTGGCCGAACTCCTCACCGCCACCAGCGGCCTGCCCGTGCTGCGGGTCGGCCGACTGGCCGGCCAGTACGCCAAGCCCCGCTCCCGGCCCACCGAGCAGGTGGACGGCCGCGAGGTCCCGGTCTACCGCGGCCACCTGGTCAACGACCCGGAACCCGACCCCGAACTGCGCCGCCCCGACCCCGGACGCGTCCTGCCCTGCTACCTCGCCGCCGCCGAGACGCTCGCCCACCTCGGCCGCCCCGACCCGGCCCGCCGCCCGCCGGTCTGGGTCAGCCACGAGGCCCTGCTGCTCGACTACGAAGAGCCGCAGCTCCGGACGGCCGCCGACGGCACCACCCTGCTCGCCTCCACCCACTGGCCGTGGATCGGCGAACGCACCCGCGACCCCGAGGGCGCGCACGTCGCCCTGCTCGCCGCCGTCGCCAACCCCGTCGCCTGCAAGATCGGCCCCGGCACCACCCCCGACCAGCTGCGCGAACTCTGCGCCCGGCTCGACCCGCACCGCGAACCCGGCCGGCTCACCCTGATCGCCCGGATGGGCGCCGACCGGGTCGCCGACCGGCTGCCCGCCCTGGTGCGCGCCGCGCTGGACGCGGGCCACCCCGCCGCCTGGCTCACCGACCCGATGCACGGCAACACCTTCACCGCCCCCGGCGGCCTGAAGACCCGGCTGGTCGCCACCGTCGTCCAGGAGGTGCGGCGCTTCCAGGAGGCCGTCCGCGCGGCCGGCGGCACCGCGGCGGGCCTGCACCTGGAGACCACGCCCGACGACGTCACCGAGTGCGCCGACGACGCCTCGGCCGCGCACGTCGGCGACAAGTACACCAGCCTCTGCGACCCCCGGCTCAACCCCGCCCAGGCCCGCACCGTCGTCGCCGCCTGGCGCGCCTGAGCACCTGTACGCCTGAGCACCTGTACGCCTGAGCACCTGGCGCGCCTGCACGCCCGGCCGCCTGCACGCCTCAGCGCCCGGCCGCCTGGCGCGCCCCGCGGGTCCACGACCGCCGGGCGCCCGACCGTCGAGCGCGCGCGCCCCGGGCGCACGCCCCCCGCGCCCGCAGCCGCCGGGCGCGCACCGCACCACCAGCCCACGAGCGGGTCGGCCCCGGCCGACCCGGAGGAGGTCCGCCATGACCGACACCATCGCCCTGGTCACCGGCGCCGCCGGCGGCATCGGCGCGGCCGTCGTCCGCGCCCTGGCCGAACAGGGCACCCCCGTCGCCGCGCTCGACCGCGACGAGGCGGGGCTGCGCAAGGTGGTGGACGAGCTCACCGCCGAAGGGCTCCCCGTCACCGCCCACCCGACCGACGTCAGCGACCGGGAGGCGGTCGACGAGACCGTCGACCGGGTCGAGCGCGAGCTCGGCCCGATCGACCGGCTGGTCAACGCCGCCGGGGTGCTGCGCCTGGGCGAGGTCCGCGACTACTCCGCCGAGGACTGGGCGGCGACCTTCGCCGTCAACGTCAACGGCGTCTTCCACGTCTCCCGCGCCGTCGTCGACCGGATGATCCCGCGCGGGCGCGGCGCCCTGGTCACCGTCGCCTCCAACGCCGCCCGCACCCCGCGCGCCGAGATGGCCGCCTACGCCGCGTCCAAGGCCGCCGCCTCGATGTTCACCAAGAGCCTCGGGCTGGAGGTCGCCAAGTACGGCATCCGCTGCAACCTGGTCGCGCCGGGCTCCACCGACACCCCGATGCTCACCTCGATGTGGCACGACGAGACCGGCCCCGAGGGCACCCTGCGCGGCCGCCCGGAGGCGTTCCGGATCGGCATCCCGCTGAACAAGCTCGCCACCCCCGGCGACATCGCCGCCGCCGTCCTCTTCCTGCTCTCCGACGCGGCGGGCCACATCACCCTGCACGACCTCACGGTCGACGGCGGCGCCGGTCTCGGCGCCTGACCCGCCCCCGGCCCCGCCCTCGCCCCCGCCCCCGCCCCACCGAGCCCACCAGGAGCGTCCACCCATGGCAGGCATTCCGACCATCGAGCCCTACCCGATGCCGACCGCGGGCGACCTGCCCGCCAACACCGTGTCGTGGACCGTCGACCCGGACCGCGCCGTCCTGCTCGTCCACGACATGCAGCGCTACTTCCTCCGCCCCTTCCCGCCGGACGCCTCGCCCGGCCGCGAACTGCTGGACAACACCGTCCTGTTGCGCCACCGGGCGGCCGAACTCGGCGTGCCCGTCGCCTACACCGCCCAGCCCGGCGACATGACGCCCGAACAGCGCGGCCTGCTCCACGACTTCTGGGGCCCCGGCATGCGCACCGACCCCGTCGACCGCGAAGTGGTCGAACCGCTCGCCCCCGGCCCCGACGACTGGCTGCTCACCAAGTGGCGCTACAGCGCCTTCTTCCGCTCCGACCTGCTCGACCGGATGCGCGCCCACGGCCGCGACCAGCTGGTGCTGTGCGGCGTCTACGCCCACGTCGGCGTGCTGATGACCGCCGTCGAGGCCTTCACCCACGACATCCGGACGTTCCTGGTCGCCGACGCCGTCGCCGACTTCGACGCCGCCTCGCACCGCCTCGCCCTCGACTACGCCGCCGCGCGCTGCGCGATGGTCACCACCGCCAAGGAGACGTTCGCATGACCGACCGGACGGCCGAGGCGCTGCTCGACCGGGTCCTGGCCGAGCAGCCGCCCGCCTACGCCCTCCTGCACCGGCCCGAGACCACCGGCCCCGGCACCCTGGACGTCCTGCTCGGCGAGGTCACCACCCCGGCCACCCTGGCCGACGTCCCGCTCAGCACCGGCACCGGCCCGTCCGGCCCGTCCGGCCCCGAGGTCCTCGTCCTGGTCCCGTACCGGCAGCTCGCCGAGCGCGGCTACCAGGCCCCCGACGACGGCGCCCCGCTGCTCGCGCTGACCGTCACCGCGCACGCCACCGTCCCGCTCGCCCAGGCCCTCGCCCGCATCCCCGACCGGCCCACCACCCTCACCGGCGCCCGCTTCGACCTCGACGACGAGGCGTACGCCGACCTGGTTCGCCGGATCGTCACCGACGAGATCGGCACCGGCGAGGGCGCCAACTTCGTGCTGCGCCGCACCTTCCTCGCCGAGATCAGCGACTACACCCCGCACGCCGCGCTGGCCTTCTTCCGCCGCCTCACCGAGCACGAGGCCGGCGCCTACTGGACCTTCCTGGTCCGCACCGGCGAGCGCACCTTCGTCGGCGCCAGCCCCGAACGGCACCTCAGCCTCCACGACGGCACCGCCGTCATGAACCCGATCAGCGGCACCTACCGCTACCCCGCGAGCGGGCCCACCCTCGACGGCGTCATGGACTTCCTCGCCGACCGCAAGGAGGCCGACGAGCTGTACATGGTCGTCGACGAGGAACTCAAGATGATGGCCCGGATCTGCCCGGACGGCGGCCGGGTGGTCGGCCCCTACCTCAAGGAGATGGCCCGGCTCGCCCACACCGAGTACCTGATCGAGGGCCGCACCGACCGCGACCCGCGCGACATCCTGCGCGAGACGCTGTTCGCCCCCACCGTCACCGGCAGCCCGCTGGAGAGCGCCGCCCGGGTCATCCACCGCTACGAGCCCGCCGGACGCCGCTACTACAGCGGCGTCGCCGCGCTGATCGGCCGCGACGGGAACGGCCGACCCGTCATGGACTCCGCGATCCTGATCCGCACCGCCGAGATCGACCCCGCGGGCACCGTCCGGATCGGCGTCGGCGCCACCCTCGTCCGGCACTCCGACCCCGCCTCCGAGGTCGCCGAGACCCGCGCCAAGGCGGCCGGCCTGCTCGCCGCCCTGGAGACCGGCCGCCCCCGCAGCTTCGCCGCCCACCCGCAGGTGCGCGCCGCCCTCGAGCAGCGCAACCGCACCATCTCCGGCTTCTGGCTCGGCCACCAGGCCGCCCGCGCCCGCCCGCACGCCGAACTCGCCGGCCTCCGGGTGCTGGTCGTCGACGCCGAGGACACCTTCACCGCCATGGTCGGCCGCCAACTCGACGCGCTCGGACTGGACGTGACGATCCGCCGGTACGACGAACCGTACGCCTTCGAGGGCCACGACCTGGTCGTGATGGGTCCCGGGCCCGGCGACCCGCGCCGCACCGGCGACCCCAAGATCGCCCACCTGCGCGCCGCCGTCACCGAACTCCTCGCCCGCCGCCGCCCGTTCCTCGCGGTCTGCCTCAGCCACCAGGTGCTCTCCACCCTGCTCGGCCTGGAACTGCGCCGCCGACCGGTGCCCCACCAGGGCGTCCAGTGCGAGATCGACCTGTTCGGCAGCCCGGAACGGGTCGGCTTCTACAACACCTTCGCCGCCCACAGCCCGCACGACACCGCCGAGGTGGACGGGGTCGGCACCGTCGAGATCAGCCGCGACCCGGCCACCGGCGACGTGCACGCCCTGCGTGGCCCGCACTTCGCCTCCACGCAGTTCCACGCCGAGTCCGTGCTCACCCAGGACGGCCTGCGGATCACCGGCGGCCTGATCGCGGGGCTGCTGCGCGCGGCGCACGGGGCGCCGGTGGCCTGATCGCGGCCCCCGCGCGCGGTTGCGGTTCCGGCCCGGCGGGGGGAGGAAGGGAAGGGGCGGGGCGGACGGTCGTCGGCCCCGCCCGGTCGGGTTTCCGGTGGGACGGCGGGAGGACGGGTCGGTGGCGCAGCGGGACGACGAGTGGGGGGCCGCGCTGGTGGACCCCGGGGGCTACCTGGGGCGGATCGGGGTGCTGGGGGCGCTGCCGCCCACGCCGGAGACCCTGCGGCGGCTGCACCGGGCGCACCAGCTGGCGCTGCCGTTCGGGAACCTCGACCCGGCGCTCGGGCGGCCCGTGCCGCTCGAACCGGAGCTGGTGCAGGCCAAGTTGGTGGGGCGCGGGCGGGAGGGCTACTGCTTCGAGCACAACCTGCTGTTCGCCGCCGTCCTGGAGCGCCTCGGCTTCCGGGTCACCCGGCTCGCCGCCCGGGCCCTGCTGAACGCCGACCGGCCGCTGCCCCGCACCCACCTGGTGCTGGTGGTCGCGGCCGGTCCGGCGCGCTTCCTCGCCGACGTCGGGTTCGGCGTCAAGGGTCCGCTGGAGCCGCTGCCGCTGGCCGACGGCGCCCTGCTGCGGGACGGCGCCCGCAGCCACCTGCTGCGCCGCACCGGCAGCGCGCCCGACCGGTGGGACCTCGAACTGCGGGACACCGCGGGGAGGTTGCCGCTGTACCGGTTCGAGGGCGGCCCCGCGCTGCACCAGCCGGACTGCGTGGTGATGAACCACTACACCGCCACCCACCCGCGCTCCCCGTTCACCGGCCGGATCCACCTCACCCGGTTCGCCCCCGGACGGCGGCTCACCCTGGACGGGCGCACCCTCACCGTCGAACGGGCCGACGGCCGGATCGAGACCGCCCGGCTGGGCGACCGGCAGTGCGCGGACGCCCTGGCCGGGGACTTCGGCATCCGGCTGGGCCCGGACGACCTGCGCGCGGTGCTGCGCCTGCTGCCCGCCGCCGACCGAACCCCGGACGCGGGGGGGGGGCCCCCCCCCCCCGCGCCCCCGCCCCCCCCCCCCCGCGGGCGCCCCCCCCGGCGCCCCCCCCCGGCCCCCCCCCCCCGCCGCGGAAAGAGGGGT
>NZ_JBIAVO010000014.1:99432-164509 GCF_042894345.1 Kitasatospora sp. NPDC001540 | reverse complement strand
GGGGCCCGGGGGGGGGGCCGGGCCCCCCGGGGGGGGGGGCGGCCGCGGCCCCCCCCCCCCCCCCCCCCCCGGGGGCCGGCCCCCCCCCCCCCCGGGGGGGGCCCCCCCCCGCGTCCGGGGTCAGGACTCCTCGGCGGCCGCCAGCTCCCGGGCCAGCTCCAGGCGCTTGACCTTGGTGGTGGCGGTGTGCGGCAGCTCGTCCAGGCGGCGCTGGACCGGCGGCGCCAGCTCGGGCAGGCCGCGCACGGCCCGCTGCCAGCGGGCGAGGTCCAGCGGGCGGTCGTCGCGGGTGCAGACCACCGGGACGGGGGCGGTGCCGGCCCCGGGCACGATGATCACCTCCAGCAGTTCGGGCAGCCGGGTGAACAGGGCGTCCTCCAGGGCGAGGGTGCTGCTGATGCCCGGGATCTCGTCCACCTCGCGGTCCAGCAGGTGCACGCAGCCCCACTTGGTGCGGTAGCCGAGGTCGCCCATCCGCCACCAGCCGTCCGCGGAGAACTGCGCCTCGAAGCGTTCCTGCTCGCCCAGGTAGGTGATGATCTGGCCGCCGCTGCGGGCCTCGATGTGGCCCGGCGAGTCCGCGGTCACCGGGCGGCCGTCCCGGCTGACCACCCGGACCTCGCTCATCCCGGGGAAGGTCCGCCCCACGCAGCGCCCGTCGGAGCCGCCGCGCCGCCGCCTGGTCCAGGTGCGGGCGCAGATCGCGCCGGTCTCGCTCTGGCCGTAGGTCTGGGCGAAGAACGGCAGCTTGCGCCGGGAGGCGCGCAGCAGGGTGTCCACGGTGCGGGGGTGGATGGCGTCGAAGGTGTTGCTGAAGCAGCGGACCTTGGCCAGCGGGCGGGCCGGGTGGTCGGCCAGCACCTCCCAGGCGAGCAGGGTGTTGGGGTGGGTCTCGATGACGCCGGGGGGTATCCGGGCGAACAGCTCGGCGGCGTGCTCGGGGGTGTCGTCCCGCATGACGATCATCGGGTGGCCGCGCAGCGCGAACAGCGCGGCGCCGCTGATCATCCGGGAGTGCACGAAGGAGACGTGCACGGCGATCGGCTCTTGCCGGCCGACCGGCGCCAGCAGGACGGACTGCGGGCGGCAACGGGCCTGGATGGTGATGCCGGTCTGCACGGCCAGCTTGGGCAGGCCGGTGGTGCCCGAGGTGTGGGTGATCAGGGCCGGGCCGTCCTGCGGGGCCGTCACCGGCCGCACCCGTTCGACCCCGGCCAGCGCGGCCAGCGAGGTCGCGCCCGGGTGCTCGCCGACCGCGGTCAGCACCCGCGCGGACAGCTCGAACACCTCGGCGGGCAGCGAGTCGGCGAGCTTGGCCGCGTCGGTGAGCAGCGTCGGCCGCTCCAGCCGGGCCAGCAGCTTCGCCACGGTGGCGCCGTCCAGCTTGGGGGAGAGCAGCACCGGGACGGCGCCGACCCGGGCGGTGCTGTAGGCCAGCAGCGAGATGTCGAAGCCGTCCGACTTGTGGATCACCACCCGGTCGCCGGGCCGGACCCGGGCCGCCCACAGCCGGGAGGCGAAGTCGTCGACCAGGTCGGCCACCTCGGTCAGGGTCAGCCGCCGCCCCAACTGCGGGGCGATGTCCAGGTCGTGGTCCAGGTAGACCGGGCTGGCCGGGTGGCGGGCGGCGGCCCGGTCGAAGACCGTGCCCAGCCGGATGCCCCGGTTGCCGACGCGTTGCAGGAACATGCTTCCGTCTCTCCTTCGGTTGGTCGTCGGGACGCCCGGTACGGGGCTCACGGCTCGCGCAGGGCCCGGTCGACGAGCGGGCCGGCCAGCCCGGTGTACGCGGTCGGGTCGCACAGCAGCTCCAGCTCCTGCGGCTCGAACACGCCCTTCAGTTCCGGCAGTTCGGCCAATACTCCGGCCAGCGGGCGACCGTCCCGCTCGGCCTGCCCGGAGGCGTCGGTGAGCAGTTGCTTGGCCGCGGCCTTGCCGAGCCGGGGCGCCAGGACGGCGGAGATCCGCTCGGAGACCACCTGGCTGCCGGTCAGGTCGAGGTTGGCGCGCATCCGTCCGGGCCGGACCTCCAGGCCCTCGGCCAGCTCCACCGCGGTGTGCGCGGCCCCGCCGGTCAGCCGCAGCGCCTCGCGCAGCAGCTGCCACTCGGCGTGCCAGGCGCCCGCGGAGCGCTCGTCCTCGGCCAGCAGGCACTGGGTCAGCCCGGCCGCGATCACCGGCACCTGGAGGGCGGCGCTGCGGATCAGGGTGGCCAGCACGGGGTTGCGCTTGTGCGGCATCGCGGAGGAGGAGCCGCGCCCGGCGGCGCTCGGCTCGGCGACCTCGCCGACCTCCGTCCGGGTCAGCGACTGGACGTCCAGCGCGATCTTGCCGAGCGCCCCGGCGGTGAAGGCCAGCGCGGCCGCCAGGTCGGCGACCGGGGTGCGCAGCGCGTGCCAGGGCAGCACCGGGCGGGCCAGGCCGGTCTCGGCGGCGAACGCGTCCAGCAGCCGGTCCAGGTAGGCGCCGGGGTCGGTGTCCGGGCCGTCGGGGCCGTCGATCCGGGCGTACTCCAGGTACCCGGCGAGCGTCCCGGCGGCGCCGCCCAGCGAGACCGGCAGGCCGTGCTCGGCGACCTGCGCCAGGCGCCGTTCGGCGTCCAGGACGAGTTGCCGCCAGCCCGCCGCCTTGAGGCCGAAGGTGGTGGGCACCGCCTGCAGGGCGAGGGTGCGCCCGGCCAGCGGGGTGTCCCGGTGGCGTGCGGCCAGGTCGGCCAGCGCCCGGGCGGTGCGGGCCAGGTCGGCCCGCACCAGGCGCAGCGCGCGGGCGGCGACCAGCATGGTGCCGGTGTCCAGCACGTCCTGGCTGGTGGAGCCGCGGTGGACGTACTCGGCGGCGGCCGGGTCCTCGGCGGCCACCACCCGGGTCAGCGCCCGGACCAGGCCGACCACCGGGTTGGCGGTCTCCCGGGACTCCAGGGCCAGCGCCCGGACGTCCAGCAGCTCGGCCCGGGCCAGCCGGGTGACGGTCGCCGCGGCCGCCGCGGGCACCGTGCCCAGGGCGGCCTGGGCGCGGGCCAGGGCGGCCTCGGCGTCCAGCACGGCCTGCAGCCAGGCGGGGTCGGAGACGGCCGCCTCGACCGGGGTGCCCGCCCGCACCGGCGACAGCAGGCCGGTGTCGGGCGCGGCGGGCGCGGTGTCGGGCGCGGCTTCGGGCGCCGCGTGCGGGCCGCTCACACCAGCACCCCCGTCAGGTCGGTCACGGTGGCGTCCGGCCGCACGCCCCGGGGCACCTCGGCGGCGGGCGGCAGGGCCAGCACCGCGCGGGCGATGGCGTCGGAGTCGGCGAGGGTGACCGAGTCGACCCCGGGCCGGATGCCCGCGGCGGTCACCCAGTGCACCGCCTCGGTCGGGATGCCGTACGCGTAGCGGCGGGGGTGGGCCCGGCCGCGGGCGTCCAGCAGCCGGTAGGGCCGCTCGGTGACGGCCAGGCCGCCGGTCTGGTAGCCGCCGCAGGCGGCCGCGATCCGGTAGGGCGCGGCCTGTTCGGTGCTGAGCAGGTGCAGCAGCAGCGGGTCGGCGGTGCGGCGCAGGTCCGGCTCGGGCAGCCGGGCCTCGATCAGCACCGTCGAGCGGACCGGCGGCCGCGGCACCGCGCGCGAGGTCAGCACGAAGGCGGGCTCCGCGGTGTCGATCCGGATCTCGGTGCGCGGCCCGGTCAGCTCCACCACGTCGGCCTCCAGCAGGGCGATCAGCTCCTCGATCCGGGAGGCGGGCGGGCCGATCGACAGGAAGGCGTTCAGCGGGGTGTACCAGCCCTCCAGGTCGTCGCGGTACGAGTTGCCCTCCAGGCCGCCGTGGTCCACCGCGAGGCGGACCTCGTTGCGCAGGTCGCGCAGCACGTCCAGGGCGGCCTTCAGCGGCCCGCTGACGTTGCCCTCGCGGGCCGCCGCGACGTCCCGGGCCAGGTGGTCGAGCAGCCAGGCGCGGAAGTCCTCCGGCCCGGTGAACTCCCGGTCGCCGTACGGGCGGGAGAGCCGCTCCCAGCTCCAGTGCCGCTCGGCCGGGACGCCGTACTCGGCCAGCAGCGCGGTGTCCTCGCCCTCCCCGGCGCTCGCCAGGTAGCGCCGCACGAACCCCTCGCGCTCGGCGCCCCGCCCCGCGGCCTCCAGCAGCGCGCCGTAGTAGACGCTCTCCACCTCGCGGGAGATCAGCGGCCACAGGTCGGTGCGGAAGTTCACGTCGGACTCGCCGGAGACGATTCGGGCGCGCAGCCCCGCCACGTACTCCGGCGTCAGCAGCCGTGGCAGGTAGCGGCCGTACGGGCCCTTCTCGTTCTCGCCCCGGGCGTGGTACGGCACGCCGCGGCGCGAACTCGCGTACAGCTTCGGCTCCAGCCCCGAGGGGCGGTACGCCAGCCGTCCGTCGACCCGCTCGAACGCGCCGCCGCGGCCGACCGTGAACAGCGCCATGTGGTCGAAGAAGTTCAGGCCCAGGCCGCGCAGCAGCACCGGCTGCCCGGGGGCGACGAGCTCCAGGTCGCGGTCCAGGTCGAGGTCGGCCGGGTTGGCCGGGGTGACGTACGTCAGGTGGTGGATCCGGGCCAGGCTGGCGATGCGCTCCTCGTGCGGCGTCGGCCGGGCCGGGACGTGGCCCTGGGCCATCACGATCGCGTCCAGGTGGTCCAGCCGGGAGCCGTCCTCCAGCCGGACGCCCTGCGGGCCGCCGGGCACGCCGTGGGTGTCGGCCATCGCGACCGCCCGCGACCGGTGCACCACCACCCGGACGTGCGCCGGGGCGCGGTCCACCACCCGCTGGAAGCACGCCGCCAGGTAGCGGCCGTAGAACGCCCGGGTCGGGTAGGTGTCCGGGCCCAACCGCCGGGCCTCCGCGACGCACTCCTCGGCCTGCCCGGACGCCGCGCCCGCGGCCGCGACCAGCACCGCCCACTCGTACAGGCTCGGCCCGGGCTCGATCGGACCCTCGATCCGGGAGCTCTCGTCGGTGTGCACGGTGATCTGCGAGGCGACGGTGTTCATCAGCAGGTGCCGCGACTGGTCCTGCCGCCACACCGCCCCGGCGCCCGGCGCGGCCGGGTCGACCACGTGCACGGTGAGCGCCGGCCGGGAGGGGCGGGCGCGCTCGTTGGCGCACAGCCGCTCCAGCACCGACAGGCCGCGCGGACCGGCCCCGATCACGCAGACCTCCAACGCGGGCCCGTCCGCGGCGAGTTGCTCCGTCATCCCGGTCACGACTCCGCCACCTCCGCCGCCTCCGCACCGGCGGCCAGCCGGCGGGCCAGCTCCAGGCGCTTGATCTTGGTGGTCGCGGTGCGCGGCAGCTCCTCAAGCCGCCGGTGCACCGGATCCGCCATCGGCGGCAGGCCGGAGGCCGCGCTGCGCCAGGCCGCCAGGTCCAGCGGGGCGTCGTCCTTGGTGCACACCACCGGCACCGCCCGGCCGTCCGGGCCCGGAATGATGATCACCTCGGCGAGGTCGGGCATCCGGCCGAACAGGGTGTCCTCGGCGGCCAGCGTGCTGCCGAAGCCCTCGATCAGGTCGACCTCGCGGTCCAGCAGGTGCACGCAGCCCCACCGGGTGCGGTAGCCCACGTCGCCCATCCGCCACCAGCCGTCCTTCGACACCTGCGCGTCGTAGCGCTCCTGCTCGCCCAGGTAGGTGACGATCCGTCCGTCGCTGCGCACCTCGATGTAGCCGGGATTGTCGGCGGACGGCGGCAGGCCGTTGCGGCTGACCACCCGCACGTCCGTCATCCCCGGGAACGGCACGCCGACGCAGCGGCCGTCGTCGTCCAGGGTCCGGCGCCGGGTGAAGCCGCGGACGATCGCCGGGCCGACCTCGCTCTGCCCGTACAGCTGGCCGAAGTACGGGGCGCGGCGCCGGGTCGCCCGCAGCAGGCGGTGCACGGTGCGCGGGTGGATCGCGTCGAAGGTGCTGCTGAACAGCTTCACGTTGCTCAGCGGGCCGCGCGGGTCGTCCGCCAACTCCTCCCACTCCATGAAGGAGTTGGGGTGCGCCTCCAGGACGCCCGGCTTCAGCCGGGCGAACAGGTCGCCGACGTGCTTCGGGTCCGAGTCGCGCAGCACCACCAGCGGGAAGCCGCGCAGCAGCGAGATCGCCAGCGCGGTGAACAGCCGGGAGTGCACGAAGGAGACGTGGATCGCGATCGTCTCCCGGCCCGGGACGAGCGGGGCCAGCACCGAGGCCTGCGGGCGGTAGCGCGACTGCAGGCTGAACCCGGTGTGCACCGCCAGCTTCGGCGTCCCGGTGGTGCCCGAGGTGTGGGTGATCAGGGTGGGGCGGTCCGGCGCCAGGGTGACCGCGGGCACCCGCGGCGCCCCCGCCAGGGAGCGCAGCTCCAGCGCGTCCCGGTAGCGGCCGGAGGTCAGCAGCACCCGCTCGGCGAGCGCGAAGACCGACCCGGGCAGCGAGTGCTCCAGCTTCTCCTGGTCGGTCACCAGGAACGGGCGGTCGGTGCGGCGCACCAGCTCGGCGACGGTCTCGCCGTCCAGCGCCGGGGACAGCAGCACCGGCACGGCCCCGATCCGGGCCGCCGCGCACGCCAGCAGGGTGATGTCGAAGCCGTCGGCCTTGTGCACCACCACCCGCCGGGTCGGCCGCACCCCGGCCGCCCACAGCCGGGCGGCCAGCGCGTCCACCGCGTCGGCCACCTCCGCGACGGTCGAGCGCCGCTCCAGCTCCGGCAGCGCGTCCAGGTCGTGGTCGAGGATCAGGACGTTGGCGCCGTGCCTCGCCGCGGCGCGTTCGAACAGCATTCCGAGCCGGATTCCCCGGTTTCCGATACGTTGGAGAAACACCTGTACGCCTTCCGAAAAGGGGCGGCAGCACGCCGTCGGCACATCGGCCTGGAGGAGGGGGGAGAAATGTCGACCGGGCCGGGGAATTGCCCGTGGATCACCCGGGAAAAGCGGGAACCGACCCGGTCGGGAAATGCCCGGACCTGCTCAGCCCTGCTCGACGACGGCCTTGATCCGGCGCAGGGTGACGGCCAGGTCGGCGGAGATCTTGTCGCCCCACTCGGCGAAGAAGCGCTGCTTCGCGGCCTCGTCCATCTCGGCGGTGATGCCCCGGATGCCCTCGGTGGGCGCGTCCATCCGGAAGTGGTGGGTCAGCAGGCTGCCGCCGTCCTCGGCGGGCTCGACGTCGAAGCCCCAGACGCTCTCCTGCTTGCGGCCCTGCGAGTCGCGCATCGCCCAGCGGAAGGTCCGGCCGGGCTCGGCGGCGACCACCTCGGCGTGCGTCTGCCACCGCCCGCGCACCACCGGGGCCCACCCCACGACGTCCTCGGCGCGGAGGTTGTCACCGCGGAACACCGACCCGACGGCCGACGGCTCGCCGGACACCCACTCGCCGCCCAGGCATTCCGGGCTCCATTCGAAACTGCGCGGCAGGTCGCTGACCACCGCGTAGACCTCCGAGGGGGAAGCGGAAATGCGGATGTCGGCTTCGGTGGCGAATATCGGCCGCGTCTCGTTGATGATTTCACCCATGGCACGAATGTTCCCAGCCCGCCCCCGGCGGGGGTCAAGGCGGAAAATGCGGGTCCGTCAACTCCGGGATTCCGTGTCAACTCCGGCCCGGCCCGCCGCCGCGGAGCGCCCCCTCGCTGGGGAGCGGCGCGGGCCGCAGCTCCTCGCCCGCGCCGGCGTGAGTTCAGTTCACGCCTTCGGATGTAGACCAGCCAGGAGACGTGCTCGACCAACGCGTACGGGACGTCGAGCACGGCAGGACACGGGACCAGGCGAGGCTGATCTCACTCCTCGGACAGCAGCCAGCGCACCTTCTGCGCGGTCTCCGTGCCCTCCACCGGGTTGTACAGCACCAGCGTGATCCCCGGCTGCGCGGGCATCCGCAACTGGGTGCTCTCGAACGTCAGCGTCCCCACCACCGGGTGCTCCACCTCGTTCACCACCGCCGCCAGTTCCCGCACCTCCTGCCGCGCCCACAACTGCGCGAACTCCCCGCTCGTGCGCCGCAGTTCCGCCACCACCTCGGCGAACCCCGGATCCCCCGGATGGTCCGCCGCCGCCGCCCGGAACGCCGCCACCACCAGCGGCGCCACCCGCTCCCAGGCCGCCAGCGACGCCGCCCCCCGCCGCTGCGAACGCTGCCGGAAGAACCCCACCAGGCAGTTGCGGTCCGCCCCCTCCAGCCCCAGCGACAGCCGCGCCGACTCGTTCCACGCCACGTGGTTCCAGTACCGGTCCAGCACCGTCGCCGGACGCGGCTCCCACGCCTCGATCAGCCGCTGCAACCCCTCGCAGTACTCCGGCCGCGGCGCCGGGTCCGGCGGCGGCGGGTTCAACTGCGCCAACGCGTACAGGTGCCGCCGCTCCGCACTGTCCAGCCGCAGCACCCGCGCCACCGCGTCCAGCACCTGCGCCGACACCACGATGTCCCGCCCCTGCTCCAACCACTGGTACCAGGACGCCCCCACCCCCGCCAGCACCGCCACCTCCTCCTGCCGCAACCCCTGCCCGCGCCGCCGCGGCGCAGCGGGCAGCCCCGCCATCTCCGGCGTGATCCGCGCCCGCCGACTGCGCAGGAACTCCCGCAGCTCCGGCCGCCGCGCCCGCGATCCGACCCCCGACACCACCGCACCCATCCGAACCACCACCCTTTCCCCGCACTGGTGGTGCCACCACCAGTGGAAACGGACCCCTTCCGCGCCACGGCGGCACGGAAGAGCCTGAGACAGTGACTGACACCCCGACCACGACGGCACCCCCGCACCCCGGCCCCCCGGCCGCCGACGACCGGCTCCCCGTCCGGGCCCGGCTCGCCCTCTGCGTGCTGTGCGCCGCCCAGTTCATCATCGCGCTGGACTTCTCCATCCTGAACGTGGCCCTGCCCGTCCTCGGGAACGACCTCGGCATGGACGCCGGCGACCTGCAGTGGGCCGTCACCGCCTTCGCCCTCCCCTCCGGCGGCTTCCTGCTGCTCTTCGGACGGGTCGCCGATCTGTACGGGCGACTGCGGATCTTCACCGCCGGACTGGTCCTGTTCACCCTCGCCTCGCTGCTCGCCACCTTCGCCTGGGACACCGCCCCCTTCCTCGCCGCCCGCGCGCTCCAAGGGCTCGGCGCCGCCGCCGTCGTCCCCACCGGCATGTCGCTGCTCACCACGACCTTCCCCGAAGGACCGCAGCGCAACAGGGCCCTGGGCATCAACGGCACCCTCCTCTCCCTCGGCTACACCGTCGGCATGCTGCTCAGCGGCGTGATGACCGACCGCCTCGGCTGGCGCTCGACCATGGCCCTGCTGGCCGGCTGCGGCCTGCTCGTCATCCTCGCCGTCCCCGTCCTGCGCCCCGCCGCCCGCCCCGAGCAGCGGCCCCGCCTCGACCTGCCCGGCGCGGTCACCGTCACCGGCGGCCTGCTCTGCGTCATCTACGCCCTCTCCACCGCCGGCCAGGACGGCTTCGGACGGGCCCACGTGATCACCACGCTCGCCCTCGGCGTCCTGCTGCTGGCCGCCTTCGTCGCGATCGAACTCCGCGCGCCGCAGCCCCTGGTGTCGCTCGGCATGCTGCGCCGCGCCACCGTCGCCTTCGGCAACCTGGGGGGCCTGGCCGCCTTCTCCATGATGAGCTCGCTGATCTTCCTCCTCACCCTCTACTTCCAGGAACAGGCCGGACTGAGCGCGTTCCGGACCAGCCTGGTCTTCGCCGTGCAGGGCGTCGTCCTGGCCGCGACCGGCACGGCCGCCTCGCGGATCGTCGCCGCCCTCGGCGCCCGCACCACGCTCGTCGCCGGACTCGCCGTCCAGGGCGCCTTCACCGCCGGACTGCTGCTGCTCTCCGGCCACGGCGACGTACCGCTCGCCGTCGGCTTCCTGGTGCTGGCCTCGGTCGGCCACATGTGCGCCGTGGTCTCCTACGGCATCAACGCCACCTCCGGCCTCCCCGCCCACGAACAGGGCCTCGCCAGCGGGCTCGTCACCAGCGCCCAGCAACTCGGCATCACCGTCGGCATCCCGATCCTCGGCGCCCTCGCCGCGGGCCGCGCCGCCCACCAGGAACGGGCCGGGCACAGCCACGCCGCCGCCCAACTCGACGGCACCCTGCTGGGCGTCGGCACCGACACCGCCCTGGTGCTGGCCGCCGCCCTGCTGATCGGCCTCGGCCTGCGCCGGCGCACGAAGACCGGCTGACGGCCCGCCGCCCCGACCGCCGCCCGCACCCGCCCGTACTGCTCGGCGCACTCCTCGGGCGTCCCGAACGGCAGGTTGAACGCGTCCGCGCACCGCCCCGCTGGGGCTCGGTGAAGATCCGTGGGTCCACCTGCCTCTCCGGGGTCCGGTTGACGGGCCGGGCCGTGCGCGCGTCGGCGCGGGGCCGCCCGGGGCGGCCCCGCGCCTGCTGCCGGCGGTGCGTCAGCCCTGGTCGCGGCGGCCGCGGTTGACGGCGGAGACCACGGCCTTCAGCGAGGCGGTCACGATGCTGGAGTCGATGCCGACGCCCCAGAACGGCCGCCCGTCCACCGAGCACTCCACGTACGCGGCGGCCCTGGCGTCACCGCCGGTCGCCATCGCGTGCTCCTGGTAGCCCTTGATCCGCACGTCCACGCCCAGGTCGGCCAGCGCCGCGGTGAACGCGTCGATCGGGCCGTTGCCCGAGGCCGTCAGGCGGCGCTCGACCCCGTCGAGGACCACCACGACCTCGATCGAGTCCTTCTCGTCGACGACCGCCACCGACCGGTGCGACAGCAGCGACAGCCGCCCCCACGGGCGGGAGGTCACCTCCGGGCCCAACTCCCGCGCGCTGGCCGCGGGCAGGTACTCCTCGACGAACAACTGCCACATCTGCTGCGGCGACACCTCGCCGCCCTGCTCGTCGGTGCGGGCCTGGACCACCCGGGAGAACTCGATCTGCAGGCCGCGC
Source organism: Kitasatospora sp. NPDC001540 (assembly GCF_042894345.1). Taxonomy (NCBI): domain Bacteria; kingdom Bacillati; phylum Actinomycetota; class Actinomycetes; order Kitasatosporales; family Streptomycetaceae; genus Kitasatospora; species Kitasatospora sp. NPDC001540. Next base: position 153,647 of record NZ_JBIAVO010000014.1, on the reverse strand, counting down.
GGCAGGTCCAACTGGTGCTCGGTCTTGATCAGGTACGCCACCCCGCCCTTGCCGGACTGCGAGTTGACCCGGATCACCGCCTCGTAGCTGCGGCCCACGTCCTTCGGGTCGATCGGCAGGTAGGGCACCGCCCAGTCGAACTCGCCCACCGGCTTCCCGGCGTCCTCGGCCGCCCGCTCCAGCGCCCGCAGGCCCTTGTTGATCGCGTCCTGGTGCGAACCGGAGAAGGCCGTGTAGACCATCTCGCCGCCGTAGGGGTGGCGCGGGTGCACCGGCAGCTGGTTGCAGAACTCCACGGTGCGGCGGATCCCGTCGATGTCCGAGAAGTCGATCATCGGGTCGACGCCCTGCGAGAACAGGTTCATCCCCAGTGTCACCAGGCAGACGTTGCCCGTCCGCTCGCCGTTGCCGAACAGGCAGCCCTCCACCCGGTCCGCCCCCGCCAGCACGCCCAGCTCGGCCGCCGCCACCGCGGTGCCCCGGTCGTTGTGCGGGTGCACCGACAGCACCACCGCGTCGCGCCGGTCCAGGTTGCGGTGCATCCACTCGATCGAGTCGGCGTACACGTTCGGCGTCGCCATCTCCACGGTGGCCGGCAGGTTGACGATCACCTTGCGGTCCGGCGTCGGCTGCCACACCCCGATCACCGCGTTGCAGATCTCCGCCGCGTAGTCCAACTCCGTGCCGGTGTACGACTCGGGGGAGTACTGCAGGCTGATCCCGGTGTCGCCCATCCGCTCGGCCAGGTCCACGCAGGTGCGCGCCCCGTGCACGGCCAGCGCCGTGATCTCGTGGCGGTCCTTGCCGAAGACCACCTGCCGCTGCAGCGTGGACGTCGAGTTGTACAGGTGGACCACCGCGTGCCGGGAGCCGCGCACCGCCTCGAAGGTGCGCTCCAGCAGCTCGGTGCGGCACGGCACCAGCACCTGGATCGCCACGTCCTCCGGGACGAGGTCCTGCTCGATCAGCTGCCGGACGAAGTCGTAGTCGGTCTGGCTGGCCGACGGGAAGCCGACCTCGATCTCCTTGTAGCCCATCGCGACCAGGAGTTGGAACATCCGCAGCTTGCGGTCGGCGCCCATCGGGTCGATCAGCGCCTGGTTGCCGTCGCGCAGGTCCACCGCGCACCACTGCGGAGCCCGGGTCAGCGTCCGGGTCGGCCAGGTGCGGTCCGGCAGGTCGACGCCCTGGAACGGCTGGTAGCGCTGGTGCGGCATGCCCGACGGCAGCTGCTGCGGGAACGCGCGGGGGGCGGGGAACGGGACGACCGGCTCGGAGCTGCGCCGGGCCGGGGAAGGCGCGGGGGAAGGCGTGGAGGTCATGCGGAGACTTCTTCCTCTGGGTTGTCCTCTGCGTCGGGCCGACGATTCGGCGCATGGCCGGACTCCGCGACGAGGAGGTCGAACCCTTAACGGCCCTCGTCGCGGCGCATAAGGAGGAGGCGAAGCTGCGCGGCGCTCATGACCGCCCACCCTACCCCCACCTCCGTCCGGCCCTGCACTGACGTCCTGTCAATGTCCTATTCCGGAAGCCCGGTTGACACGAAAGGGGGAGCCGGGCCGGTTTCGACGGCGACGGGCCCCGGGTGACGCGCAACCTGCGGGCCCGCAGGCCCACTTGCACCGCCGGGACGACACCGCCGGGTCCCCGGGGCGCCGGTTGATCCGAAACTCGCACAAGGCCTATCGTTCCACGAGCGGAACGTTCCGTATGTGGAACGCAAGGACTCCGTCAACTCCGCGACCTACGTGGAACGCCAGCACTCCGCCCCCCGAGGAGCACCCATGGAATCGACGACCACCGGCCTCCCCCTGCCCGCCCGCAGCGAGCAGGTCGCCAGGGCCCTCGCCGCCGCCGGGATCCCGGGCGCGGTCAGGCGGCTCGCGGACTCGGCCCGCACCGCCGCCGAGGCCGCCGCCGCGCTCGGCTGCGAGGTCGGCGCGATCGCCAACAGCCTGGTCTTCCTCTCCGACGGCCAGGCCGTCCTGGTCCTCACCAGCGGCCGCCACCAGGTGGACACCGCCGCGCTGGCCGCCCGCTGGGGCCGCGGCAAGCTCCGGCGGGCCACCCCCGAGCAGGTCCGCGAGGCCACCGGGCAGGCCATCGGCGGCGTCGCCCCCACCGGCCACCCCGCCCCGCTGCCCACCGTGGTCGACCGGGCCCTCACCGACTACCCCCGGGTCTGGGCCGCCGCGGGCACCCCGCACACGGTCTTCCCCACCACCGCCGAGGAGTTGCTGCGCCTCACCGGCGGCACCCTGCTGCCGGTCGGGCCGGACGAGGGCTGACCCTCCTGGAGCACCCGCGGGCCCCGCTCGTGCCCTGCACCCCAGGGCGCGAGCGGGGCCCGTCGTGTTTCCCCTGATTGCACGGCCTACGGAGAGCGCTCTCCGGGCGCGTTCCAAGGAAATTGAGATGCCGCCGCCAAGGTCTCTACTTTTCTCTCACCATGAACTAACCTGATGCCGCGGTGTTTCCCCCAGGTGAAGCCGAGGTTTCAAGCCGTCCCCACATGTGGCTTGACGTCGGTGTCTCCTGCCCCGACACTCCGTCGGGAGAGCGCTCTCCGGCATTCTCCCGCCCCACCCCACCCATCCTCACAGCAGGAGGAGCCATGCGGCTCGCCCCTCCCCCTTCCGGTGCCCCCCTGCGCCGGACGCCTGCCGTACTCGCCGCCGCGGCCCTGGTCGCCGGTGCGGTCATGACGATCCCGAGCACCGCGCAGGCCGCGGACTCGCTGATCTCCCAGGGCAAGACGGTCACCGCCTCGTCCACCGAGAACGGCGGCACCCCGGCCACCGCGGCCGTCGACGGCGACCTCGGGACCCGCTGGTCCTCGGCCGCCTCCGACCAGCAGTGGCTGCAGGTCGACCTCGGCTCGGTCTCCACCATCAGCAAGGTCCAGCTGAACTGGGAGGCCGCGTACGGCAAGGCCTACCAGATCCAGACGTCCACCGACGGCACCGCCTGGACGACGATCTACTCCACCACCACCGGCGCCGGCGGCACCGAGGTCCTGAACGTCTCCGGCTCCGGCCGCTACGTCCGGATGAACGGCATCACCCGCGGCACCGGGTACGGCTACTCCCTCTGGGAGTTCCAGGTCTACGGCACCCCGGGCGGCACCCCCACCACCCCGCCGACCTCCGGCTGCTCCACCGCCAACGCCGCGCAGGGCAAGACCGCCACCGCCTCCTCCACCGAGAACGGCGGCACCCCCGCCTCCTCCGCCGTGGACGGCAACCTCGGCACCCGCTGGTCCTCGGCCGCCGCCGACCCGCAGTGGCTGCAGGTCGACCTCGGCTCCGTCCAGCAGCTGTGCCAGGTCGACCTCAAGTGGGAGGCCGCCTACGGCAAGGCGTACCAGATCCAGGCCTCCGCCGACGGCACCACCTGGGCCACGATCTACTCCACCACCACCGGCGCGGGCGGCAACGAGACGCTCAACGTCTCCGGCTCCGGCCGCTACGTCCGGATGTACGGCACCCAGCGCGCCACCACCTACGGCTACTCGCTGTGGGAGATGGGCGTCCACACCGGCAGCGGCGGCGGCTCCACCACCCCGCCCGTGCAGGGCGGCGGCGACCTCGGCCCGAACGTGCTGGTCTTCGACCCGTCCACGCCGAACATCCAGGCCACCGTCGACTCCGTCTTCGCCAAGCAGGAGTCCAACCAGTTCGGCACCGACCGCTACGCGCTGCTGTTCAAGCCCGGCACGTACAACAACATCAACGCCCAGATCGGCTTCTACACCTCGATCGCGGGCCTGGGCCTGAACCCGGACGACACCACCTTCAACGGCGACGTCACCGTCGACGCGGGCTGGTTCAACGGCAACGCCACCCAGAACTTCTGGCGCTCCGCCGAGAACCTGCACCTCAAGCCGGTCAGCGGCACCGACCGCTGGGCCGTCTCGCAGGCCGCGCCGTTCCGCCGGATGCACGTCGAGGGCGGCCTCAACCTGGCCCCCGCCAGCTACGGCTGGGCCTCGGGCGGCTACATCGCCGACTCGAAGATCGACGGCCAGGTCGGCAACTACTCGCAGCAGCAGTGGTACACCCGCGACAGCTCCATCGGCGGGTTCTCCAACGGCGTGTGGAACCAGACCTTCTCCGGCGTCCAGGGCGCCCCCGCCCAGGGCTTCCCGAACCCGCCGTACACCACGCTCGACACCACGCCCGTCTCGCAGGAGAAGCCGTTCCTCTACCTGGACGGCAACGACTACAAGGTGTTCGTGCCCGCCAAGCGCACCAACGCCCGTGGCACCTCCTGGGGCAGCGGCACCCCGCAGGGCACCTCGCTGCCGCTCAGCCAGTTCTACGTGGTGAAGGCCGGCGCCACCGCCGCCAGCATCAACCAGGCGCTCGCCCAGGGCCTCAACCTGCTCTTCACCCCCGGCGTCTACCACGTCGACCAGGCCATCAACGTCACCCGCCCGGACACCGTGGTGCTCGGCCTCGGCCTCGCCACCATCGTCCCGGACAACGGCGTGACCGCGATGAAGGTCGCCGACGTCGACGGCGTCAAGGTCTCCGGCCTGCTGCTGGACGCGGGCACCGTCAACTCGCAGGCCCTGCTCCAGGTCGGCAACGACACCCCGGGCGCCGGCCACGCGGCCGACCCGATCGTCATCCAGGACGTCTTCGTCCGCGTCGGCGGCGCCGGAGCCGGCAAGACCAGCAACGGCATGGTGATCAACAGCAACAACACCATCGTCGACCACACCTGGATCTGGCGCGCCGACCACGGCGCGGGCGTCGGCTGGGAGACCAACCGCTCCGACTACGGCTTCGTCGTCGGCGGCAACGACGTCCTCGCCACCGGCCTGTTCGTCGAGCACTTCAACAAGTACGACGTGTGGTGGAAGGGCAACGGCGGCCGGACGATCTTCTTCCAGAACGAGATCGCCTACGACGCCCCCAACCAGGCCGCCATCCAGAACGGCACCACCAAGGGCTACGCCGCCTACAAGGTCGAGAACAACGTCACCACCCACGAGGGCTGGGGCCTGGGCAGCTACTGCTACTTCAACGTCGACCCGACCATCGTGGTGGACCACGGCTTCGAGGTCCCGGACACCGCGGGCGTCAAGCTGCACGACGTCCTGGTCAACTCGCTCGGCGGCAACGGCCAGTTCCTGCACGTGGTCAACAACACCGGCGCCGGAACCTCCGGCACCGGGACCGTCCCCTCCAACCTGGTCTCCTACCCGTAACCGCGGGTAGACCGGGCAACACCTGACACACCACAGGCGGCCACCGCCCCCGGCCCGGGGGCGGTGGCCGCCGCCGCGTCAGCCGACCGGAGCGCCCAGCGCCAACTCCCGGCCCCGCCAACGGCGGCGCAGCCAGCGGTCGTGCCCCGCCACCACCACCGCGCCCGGGCCGCCCGCGCCGATCGCCTCCTCCAACTCGTCGCACAGCGACGGCGAGAGGTGGTTGGTCGGCTCGTCCAGCAGCAGCACCCGCGGCGGGCGCGCCACCAGCAGCGCCAGCGCCAACCGGCGGCGCTGGCCCACCGACAGGGCGCCGACCGGGCGGTCCAGGTCCGCCGCCGCCAGCAGGCCCAGCGCCGACAGCGGCAGCCGCTCCGCCCGCTCCGGGCCCACCGCCCGCGCGTAGGTGGCGGCCGCGGAGCGGTCCGGGCGCGCGAACACCGTGTCCTGCGCCAGCAGGCCCACCGTCAGGCCGGGCCGCCGGTGCACCGCCCCGCCCACCGCCGCCAGCCGACCGGCCAGCACCGCCAGCAGCGTCGACTTGCCCGTCCCGTTCCCGCCGGTCACCAACAGCCGGTCGCCGTCGGCCAGTTCCAGCGAGAGCGGGGGCAGCCGACCGGGAACGCCGACCCCCGCCAGGGCCAGCAGCGGACCGGACCCCGCCTCCGGCGCGTCCGGGTCCCCGCCCGCCACCAGCGCGGGCGGGGCGAAGCGCAGCGGGACGGGCGGCGCGGGGACCCGCGCCCGTTCCAGCTCCGCCAACCGGCGCGAGGCGTCGCGCACCCGGCGGGAGACCTGCTGCTGCACCCGGCCCGCCCGGTGCCCGTACCCCATCTTCTCGTTGTCGGTGCGCCCCCGGTCCGGGGCCACCCGGTGCGCGGTCACCCCCGCCGAGTGCCGCAGCCGCTCCACCTCCTGCCGCTCCTCGGCGTACCGGCGCTCCCAGCGCTCCCGGGCGGCCCGCTTCGCGGACAGGTAGGAGAGGTAGCCGCCGCCGAAGCGGACCGGGCCGCCCAGCGCCGGGTCCAGGTCGACCAGGTCGGTGCAGACCGCCTCCAGGAACGCCCGGTCGTGGCTGGCCACCACCACCGTGCCCGGCAGCGCGGACAGTTGGGCCTCCAGGAAGGCGGCCGCCGGGTCGTCCAGGTGGTTGGTCGGCTCGTCCAGCAGCACCGCCGACGGGCGGCGCACCAGCAGCGCCGCCAACGCCAGCCGGCCGCGCTGGCCGCCGGAGAGCGAACCGAGGGTGCGCTCCGGCCCGAACCCGGACAGGCCCAGGCCGTCCAGCACCAGGGCGGCCCGGCGGTCGGCGTCCCAGGAGCCGCGGGCCTCGGCCTGCTCCAGACGCTGCCCGTACTGCGCCAACAGCCCCGGCAGGGACGGGTGCTGCTCCGACAGCTCGGCCAACTCGGCTCCCAGGCGCTCGAGTTCGGCGATATCCGTGCGGGCCTCGCGCAGCGCGTCCGCCAGCACCGAGGCGATCGTCGCGTCCGCGTCGAACGGCAACTCCTGGTGCAGGAAACCGAGATCGGCGGGCCGGACGACGCTCCCCGCATCGGGCTCGTCCACCCCGGCCAGCACCCGCAGCAGCGTCGACTTGCCGCAGCCGTTCTCGCCGATCAGGCCGATCCGGCGGCCCGGCGCCGCCGTCAGCGACACCCCGTCCAGCACCCGGCGGCCGCCCAGGACGCGCACCACGTCCTGCGCGAGCAGCGGCCGGAGGGCCTCGGGCGCGACCGGCGCCGTCACGCCGCCACCTCCGTCAACTGCCCGTCCGCCAGCAGCAACCGGCGCCGCACCCCGATGCCCGCCAGGAACCGCTCGTCGTGGCTGACCACCACGAACGCGCCCCGGTACGCGTTCAGCGCGCTCTCCAACTGGCCCACGCCGACCAGGTCCAGGTTGTTGGTCGGCTCGTCCAGCAGCAGCACCTGCGGCGCGGGCTCCGCGCACAGCACGCACGCCAGCGTCGCCCGCAGCCGCTCGCCGCCCGACAGCACCCGCACCGGCAGGTGCGCCCCCGCGCCCCGGAACAGGAACCTGGCCAGCAGGTTCATCCGCTCCGCCTCCGGCCGCTCCGGAGCGAAGCGGGCGAAGTTCTCCGCCACCGACAGCTCCTCGTCCAGCAGGTCCAGCCGCTGCGACAGGTACGCCACCCGGCCCTCGCCGCGCCGCAACTCCCCGCCGCTCAACGGCAGATCGCCACTGAACAGCCGCAGCAGGGTGGACTTCCCGGCGCCGTTCGCCCCCGTCAGCGCGATCCGCTCCGGGCCGCGCACGACCAGGTCCACCCCGTCCGGCCCGAACACCGGCGCGCCGCCCAACTCGGCGCGCAGGCCCACCCCGTGCAGCAGTGTCCGTCCCGCCGGGACGGCGGTGTCCGGCAGCTCCAGGCTCAACCGCTGCTCCTCGCGCACCGCCCGCCCCGCCTCGTCCAGCCGGGCCCGCGCCTCGTCCACCCGCGCCGCGTGCACCTGGCCGGAACGGCCCGCGGACTCCTGCGCGCCGCGCTTCATGGTGCCCGCGAAGATCTTCGGCAGCCCGGCGCTCTTCAGGTTCCGCGCCGCGTTGCCCGCCCGCCGCTCGGCCCGCTCCCGGGCCTGCTGCAACTCGCGCTTCTCCCGCTTCAGTTGCTGCTCGGCACTGCGGACGTTGCGCTCGGCGACCTCCCGCTCCGCCCGCACCGCCTCCTGGTACGCGGTGAAGTCGCCCCCGTACAGCCGCAGTTCACCGCCGTCCAGCTCGGCGATCCGCTCCATCCGGTCCAGCAGCTCCCGGTCGTGGCTGACCAGCAGCAGCGACCCGCGGAACTCGGCGAGGACGTCGTACAGGCGGTGCCGGGCCGCCGCGTCCAGGTTGTTGGTCGGCTCGTCCAGCAGCAACACGTCCGGGCGGCGCAGCAGTTGGGCCGCCAGACCGAGCGAGACGACCTGGCCGCCGCTGAGCGTGCCCAGGCGGCGGTCCAGCGCCAGGCCGCCCAGGCCGAGGCGGTCGAGCTGGGCCCGGGTGCGCTCCTCGACGTCCCAGTCGTCGCCGATCACCGCGAAGTGCTCCTCCGCGACGTCACCCGACTCGACGGCGTCCAGCGCCCGGATCACCGCGTCGACACCCAGCACCTCGGCGACGGTCAGGCCCGCCACCAGCGGCAGCGTCTGCGGCAGGTACCCGAGCGTGCCGGAGACCGCCAACGAACCGGCGGTGGGCTTCAGTTCACCGGCGATCAACCGCAGCAGGGTCGACTTGCCGGAGCCGTTCGGCGCGACCAGGCCGGTCCGGCCCGGCGGCACGCTGAACGACAGGTCGTGGAAGACCGGAGTGTCGTCCGGCCAGCAGAAGGACAGGTGGGAGCAGACGACGGCGACGTCGGACACGGTGAGACCTCGAACGGTACGAGGGCAGCGGGGGAGAAGGTGAACTACCGCTACCCGGAAGGGAAGTGGAAAAAGGGGACGACGAAACGGACCACTCCCGCGGCGCTCCCGTGCGCCGACCGGTGGCCGTCAGGACCGGATCTCACCCGGAGATGTCGTCGTCACCCGCCACAGCTGTCCCTCTTCCGCATCTCGCGCGCGCACCTGCTGCGCCGCTCCGAACCCTTCGACTGTAACAGGCGGCCCGGCCGGGCTACCGGACGCACCAGCGGGGCGGGTGCGGCGTGCGGGTGCGGGAGGGCCGGGCACCGCGCCCGGTGCAGGGGGAGAGGCGCGGTGCCCGGCCGTTGCCCCGCCGGCTCCGGGTGGGGGCGCCGGGGTGGCGCCCGGACCGGCGGGGACGGAGGCGGGCGGACGGTGGGGGCCGCCCGCCCGCCGGGCTCAGTCGGGGGAGCGGGTGCGGGCGTGGGCGCGGGCGCGCCGGGCGGGGGCCGACCCCGCGCCGGGGCCGCGCTGCTCGCGTGCCATGCTGTGCCTCCTCCCGGCTCCCCCGGTGCCGCGTGCGCACGTATCGGTGACCACGTACCGGTGACCCCGCCGGGCGCGCCCGATAACGGAAATCCCACCGCGGGCCGGAAGTTTCTGTTGGCGGACGCCCCTGCGGACGGTCTCCGGGAACGGAGAACACCGCCGCCCGCACCCCACGTGGAGGAACGCACCCATGCCGCACACCGGACGCAGTGGACCCGACACCGGGACGGTCGCCGCGGCGCGCGCCGGGGACCGGCGCGCGCTCGAGGACCTGGTGGCCCAGAGCCTGCCGCTGGTCTACAACATCGTCGGCCGGGCGCTGAACGGCCACGCCGACACCGACGACGTCGTACAGGAGACGCTGTTGCGCGCGGTCCGCGGACTGTCCGACCTGCGGGACCCCGCCGCCTTCCGGTCCTGGCTGGTGGCCATCGCCGTCCGGCAGGTCCGCAACCGCCAGCAGGACCGGGCCGCCGCCCTCGACCGCTCCGCCCGCCTGGAGGACGCCGAGGCGATACCCGACCCCGCGCTGGACTTCGCGGGCCTGACCATCCTGCGCCTCGGCCTCACCGAACAGCGCCGCGAGACCGCCGAGGCCACCCGCTGGCTCGACCCCGACGACCGCGAACTGCTCGCCCTGTGGTGGCTCAAGGAGACCGGCGAACTCGAACAGGCCGACCTGGTCGCCGCGCTCGGCCTCAGCCCCGGCCACGCCGCCGTCCGGACCGGCCGGATGAAGAAGCAGCTCGAACTCTCCCGCCTGGTGGTGCGCGCCCTCGCCGCCGCCCCGCGCTGCCCCGCCCTGGACACGGCCGCCACCGGCTGGAACGGCATCCCCACCCCGCTCTGGCGCAAGCGCCTGGCCCGCCACGTGCGCGACTGCGAACCCTGCACCGGAACCCGGCACGGTTTGCTCCCCGCCGAACGGTTGCTGTACGGCCTGCCCCTGCTCGCCACCCCGCCGACCCTCGACCCGGCCCGCATCCTCCGCGCCCTCACCACGCACGGCCCGGGAGCGGACGGTACGGGGTCGGGCTCGGACGGTACGGGCCCGGGGCCGGAGCAGGACGGACACCGGCTCCGCGGGCGGACCGGGCACCGGCGTCCGTCCTCCGGCCTGCCCAAGCCGGTGCTCGGCGGTGCGGCCGCGGCGCTGGTGGCGGCCGCCGTCCTGATCGGGGCCGCCCTCACCCCCGGGCCGCCCGCCGCCCCGACGGCGCCGACCACCGCGCCGCCCGCTGCTGCCGCCGTCGCCGCCGACGCCGTCCTGCCCACGGCCGCCGACGGGGCCGCCGCGCCGCTGCCCGGCACGACCTCGCCCGCACCGTCGACCTCGCCCGCACCGTCGGCCCCGCCCTCGCCGTCCCCCGCGAAATCCTCTTCCCCTCCGCCGCCCGCTGCCGTCGCGTCCGCGCGCAAGGGCGTCGGCGTGTGGCCCTTCGACGGGGTGAACCAGGCGCTCGCCGCCTCCGGGGCGGGCTGGTACTACACCTGGGCGCCGCAGCACCCCGGCATCACCACGCCCGCCTCGGCGTCCTTCGTCCCGATGATCTGGGGCGCGTCCTCCGTCACCGACGGCGCCCTCGCCCAGGCCCGCGCCAACGGCCCCTACCTGCTCGGCTTCAACGAGCCCGACATGGCCGCCCAGTCGAACATGACGGTCGACCAGGCCCTGGACCTGTGGCCGAAGCTGATGCAGGCCGGGCCGACGCTGGGCAGTCCGGCCGTCGCGTACGGGGCCGACACGCCCGGCGGCTGGCTGGACCGCTTCCTGTCCGGCGCCGCCGCCAAGGGCTACCGGGTCGACTTCATCGCGCTGCACTGGTACGGCGGCGACTTCCGCACCCCGCAGGCCGTCCAGCAGTTGACCTCCTACCTGGAGGCCGTCCACCAGCGCTACCACAAGCCGATCTGGCTCACCGAGTACGCCCTGATCGACTTCTCCCAGGGCACCCGCTTCCCCACCCCCGACCAGCAGGCCGCCTTCGTCACCGCCTCCACCAAGGCCCTCGACGCGCTGCCCTACCTCCAGCGCTACGCCTGGTTCGGCCTCGGCGCGGACCCGGCGAAGCCCAGCAGCGGCCTGTTCACGGACGGCACCACCCCCACCGCCGCGGGCCGCGCCTACCAGGCCGCCCGCTGAGTCCGTCGTCCGACCTGCTCGTGACCGTCCTCGGAACGCGCGGTCCGCGGATCAGCCCGACCCCGCCCCCCGGCGGCCCGGGACCGGCTCCACCCCAGGCTGACCCGCCGCCCGCCACGAGGTGGGCGGAGTCCGCGCCACCGCGAGGCGTACGCCCGGCCCGCCCCCCACGGGCCGGGCACAAACCCTCGGCGAGGCGGTCGCAGACCTGGCATGCCGAGCCGCGTGCAGCGCCATCGAAAGGGCAATGCCGCGTAAGCGGCCGTCCCGGCTCCGTGCCCCTGCCCGCCGCCCGCGGCAGGGGGCCGACGGAGCCTCAGAACCTGGTCTCGCACGCGGTTCCCGCAGGCTCGCGGCCGCCGTCGCCCGCCTCGAAGCCCGTCCGCTCGGTATGTCGCGCGGCGGTGCCCCGTTCACCGGGCCGACAGCTCAGCGGCTCAACGGCTCAGCGCGGCCGGGGCGCGGAAGCCGCCGAGGCGTTCCTCCAGCAGTTCGGCGAGGCGCAGCGGGGTGCGGTCCTCGTACATCGGGCCGATCAGCTGGACGCCGACCGGGAGGCCGTCGGCGGAGGGGCCGGTGGGGACGGCGGTGGCGGGCAGGCCCGGCATGGTGGCGACGCCCGCCCAGGCGAGCTGGTCGAAGTAGGGGAGGGTGGTGCCGTCGACGGTGATCCGGCGGCCCAGCAGGTCGGGGTCCTGCTGGTGCGGGAAGGCGGCGGTGGGGGTGATCGGGGCGATGACGGCGTCGAACTCGGCGAAGAGCTCCCGCCAGCCGCGGCGGTGCAGTTCGCGGCGCTGGTCGGCGGCCACCCAGTCGCGGTGGGAGAGCGAGGCGCCGCGCAGCCGGGCGGCCGCCAGGCTGCGGTCGTCGGCGTCCAACCCGGCCGCCTGGGCGCGCAGTTGCTCGTACATGCCGAGGGGGAAGTTGGCGCCCAGGGCGGAGAACATCAGCAGCGCGTAGACCTCGGCGGCCTCGGCCAGGTCGGGCAGCAGCGGGCTGCGGTGCTCGACGCGGGCACCGCCGTCGGCGAGCGCGTCGGCGACCCGGGCGAGGCCCGCGCGGACGTCGGCGCCGACCGGGACCAGCGGGTGCTCGTCCAGGACCAGGACCCGGAAGTCGCGCAGCCGCTCGTGCCGGGCGGGCGGCAGCACGGTGGTGTGGGCCACGCCGAGGGTCAGCGGGTCGGGGCCGGTCATCACGTCGAACAGCAGGGCCAGGTCGCGGGTCGAGCGGGCCATCGGGCCGACCACGGCGAGGTCGATGTCGGCGGGCAGCGCGGGTGCCCGCGGCGGGACCATGCCGCGGGTGGGCAGCAGGTGCAGGGTCGGCTTGTGCGCGTACACGCCGCAGAAGTGGGCGGGGGTGCGCAGCGAGCCCGCGATGTCGGTGCCCAGCGACAGCGGGCCGTACCCGGCGGCCAGCGCGGCCGCCGACCCGCCGGAGGAGCCGCCGGGGGTGCGGGCGTGGTCCCACGGGTTGTTGGTGGTGCCGTGGATCTCGTTGTAGGTCTGGATGTCCCGCAGCCCGAGCGGCACGTTGGTCTTGCCGAGCACCACCGCCCCCGCGGCCTTGACCCGCGCCACCTGCAGCGCGTCCTCGGCCGGGACGTACTCCCGGAACTCCGGCACGCCCCAGGTCGTCGGCAGCCCGGCGACGTTGTACGACTCCTTGACGGTGAGCGGGATGCCCAGCAGCGGCCGGTCCTCCCCGCGCGCCCTGGCCAGGTCGGCCTCCCGCGCGGCCGCCCGGGCGCGCTCGAAGTCCGGCGCGCAGATCGCGTTGACCGCCCCGTCCTCCCGTTCGATCCGGGCGATCGCGCCCTCGGTCAGTTCCGCCGAGGTGACGTCCCCGGAGCGCAGGGCCGCGGTGAGTTCCTCGGCCGTCGCATAGGTCCACTTGTCCATGGACAGGACCGTACGGGTCCGTCGGGAAGGGCACGAAATGCCGCCCGGGGCAACCGGTTCGTGCACAACGACAGTGCGGTGACAGCGGGTTGGGAGCGATCTGACGGTACGGGCGGGCACCGTGGTGGTCGACGGAACACCACCGGTGGGAGAGGACGGGAACCATGGACGAGACGCTGGTCGCACGGATGCGGGAGTACCTGGCCGCGGGCGCGGCGATGGACGTGGAGGCGCTGGACGCGCTCTACGACGAGGAGTTCGAGAACCTGCGGATCGACGAGGCGGGCCAGGTGGTGCGGCTGACCAAGGCGCACTTCATGGCCCGGTTCCGGGCCCTGGCCGCGCAGGGGCAGGCGGTCGGCGGCAGCACCGACGACGTCCGCTTCCTGGCCACCACCCGGCACGGCGACCAGGGCACCGTCGTCATGCACCGCTGCGAGCACGGCGTCCCCGCCCGCTACGCCTTCGTCTGGCGCCGGGTGGACGGCCGGTGGGACACCCTGCTGCAGGAGCTCACCTTCGAACGGGACGTCACCCACCTGCTGCGGCTGATGGCTTCCGCGCCCGCGGCCGGGTGAGGCCCGCCCGCCGCGGGGCGGTTGCCCGGGTCAGCCGTTCCGGAGGCCCTCCGCGTCGAGGTCGGGCAGCAGGCGGTCCATCCAGCGCGGGGTCCACCAGGCGGCGCCGCCGAGCAGGGTCATCGCGGCGGGGACCATCAGCAGGCGCACCACGGTGGCGTCGATCAGGACGCTGACGGCCAGGCCCAGCCCCATCATCTTGATCACCACGTTGTCGCTGACGACGAACGCCGCGAACACGCTGACCATGATCAGGGCCGCGCAGCCGATCACCCGCGCGGTGGTCTCCAGCGCGTGCGCGACCGCGCCGCGGCTGTCGCCGGTCAGGCGCCAGCGCTCGTGGACGCGGGAGAGCAGGAACACCTCGTAGTCCATGCTGAGGCCGAAGACGATCGCGAACATCATCATCGGGACGTAGCTCTCGATCGGGACCTTGCCCGACACCCCGAGCGCGGGCCCGCCCCAGCCCCACTGGAACACCGCGACCAGCACCCCGTACGAGGCGGCGATCGAGACCAGGTTGAGCACGGCCGCCTTCAGCGCGACCAGCGGCGCCCGGAACACCAGCAGGATGATCAGGAACGCCAGCGCCACCACCACCGCGATGATCGGCAGCAGGCGGCCGGCGACCAGGTCCAGGAAGTCGACCTGGGCGGCGGTGGTGCCGGTGACGTACGTGGTGGCGGGCGTGCCCTTCACCGCCTCCGGCAGCACGGTGTCGGCGAGGTGGCCGACCAGGTCGGTGGTCGCCTCGTCCTGCGGGGCCTGGGCGGGCGTGACGGTGGTGAACAGCACGTCGCCGTCCGCACTGGTCTGCAGCGGCGGCACGGTGCCGGTGGTGTCCGGCACGCCGGTCAGCGCCTGCTGGACGGCGGAGGCCAGGGCCGGACGGTCGGCCGCGGCGACCGCGCTCTGGTCGACCACCACCGTCAGCGGGCCGTTGGAGCCCGGACCGAACGCCGCCGACATCAGGTCGAACGCCCGACGGTCGGTGAACGAGGTCGGGTCCGCGCCATCCCCGATGTGCCCGAGCCGGATCGACGGCAGCGGCACCGCCAGCACCAGCACCGTCACCAGCCCCGCCGTCAGGTACCACCACGGGCGGCGCTCGACCCGCCGCGCGTACCGGTGCCACACGCCGCTCGACGGCGCCCCGTCCGCCCCGGCGCTCCCCTCGGCGACCGGCGTGCGGACGGCGTAGCGGTCCATCCGGCGGCCGATCAGGCCCATCAGCGCGGGCAGCAGCGTCAGCGCGCCGCACACCGCCGTCACCACCGTGACGCCCGCCGCCAGGCCCAGCTTCGCCATGAACGAGATGCCCGACACCGACAGGCCCGCCAGCGCGATCACCACCGTGGTGCCGGAGATCAGCACCGCACGGCCGCTGGTGGCCACCGCGTGCCCGGCCGCCGTCCGCGGGTCCCGGCCGTCCATCAGGTCCTGCCGGTGCCGGGTCAGCAGGAACAGCGCGTAGTCGATGCCGACGCCCAGCCCGATCATCGTCGCCAGCGTCGGCGCGACCGTCGCGAAGGTGGTCAGCGCCGCCAGCAGGCCCAGCAGTCCCAGGCCCACCACCACCGCCAGCAGCGCGCTCACCAGCGGCAGCCCCGCCGCGATCACGCTGCCGAACCCGACCAGCAGCACCACGACCGCGACCCCGAAGCCGATCAGCTCGCTCACCCGGTCGCTCGGCGCCGGCCGCGCCAACTCGCCCAGCGGGCCGCCGTACTCGACCTGCACGCCCGCCTGCCGCAGCGGCGCCACCGCCGCGTCCACCTGGTCCAGGTAGTCGTCGCCGAAGGTGGCCGGCGCCCCGTCGAAACGCACCGTGACGTAGGCCGTCAGCCCGTCCGCGGACAGCGGGCCGCCCGGCTGCGGGGCCTGGCCCGGCGGCGGCAGCGGGTCCTGCGCCGACAGCACGTGCGGCAGGTGCTGCAGGGAGGTCACCGCCTGGTCGACCTGCGCCTGGAACTGCGTCAGCGGCTGCCCGTCGTGCAGCACCACCTGCGCGCTCGTCCCGCCGACCGCGGGCTCGTGCGCGGCCAGCACGTCCGCGCCGTCCTGGGCCTGCGTGCCCGGCAGCGAGAAGTCGTCCGAGTACGCGCCGCCGACGGCCCGGTCCGCGACCTGCACCCCCACCAGCACCACCAGCCAGCCGACGACCACCACCACCGGGTGCCGGGCGCACCACCCGCCCAACCGCCACAACCACCCGCGGCGCGGCGGCACTCCGGACACTGACGCGGCGTCGGACGAGGACATCGACCCTCCCAGGGGCACAGCGCCACCCGCGCACGGTGACGGGACTCCGACGGTAGGCACGCCCCCGCCACCCGCCCGCCCACCCACCCCGCGACACGGTCGAACCCACCCGTACGCCACTGCCCGGCCGGACCCCGGCGCCCGTCCCGGGCGCTGCTAGCATCGGCGCGTCGCGACTGGCGAGAGGTGGAGCACCACCGGGGAGCGGCGCAGCACAGCACGGGACCGGCACCGTCCGCCTGGGTGTCCTCCGAAGCCGTCACGTCGACTTCACGGAGGGGGCCACCACCATGGACCTTCGGTACGGGATCAACCCGCAGAACACCAACGCCCGCGTCGAGGCGCTGCCCGGGGCGGAACCGCCGCTGGAACTGCTGCAGGGGCAGCCCTCGTACGTCAACCTGCTGGACGCGCTCAACGCCTGGCAGCTCGTCAGCGAGGCCGCCGCGCTCCTCGGTCGACCCGCCGCCGCCTCGTTCAAGCACGTCTCCCCGGCCGGTGCCGCCCTTGCCGGGCCGGTCGACCCGGTCACCGCCGAGCTGTACGCCGTGGACCCGGCCGCCGTCGGCCCGCTCACCTCCGCCTACCTGCGGGCCCGTGACGCCGATCCGAAGTCCTCCTACGGCGACTTCGTCGCCGTCTCGCACGAGGTCGACCTCGAACTCGCCGACCTGCTGGCCCGGGTGGTCTCCGACGGCATCGTCGCCCCCGGCTACGCGCCCGGCGTGCTCGACGTGCTGGCCCGCAAGAAGAACGGCCGCTACCTCGTCCTGGAGGCCCGCCCCGGACACGTCCCGCCCGCCGTCGAACGCCGCGAGGTGCACGGCCTGCGCCTGGTCCAGGACACCGACACCGTCCCGCTCGGCGCCGACCTGCTCACCGACGTCCGGGTCGGCACCCTCGCCCCCGGCGCCGCCGAGGACCTGCTGCTCGGCCTGGCGGTGCTGCGCCGCACCCAGTCCAACTCGGTCTGCTACCTGCGCGACGGCGCCGCCCTCGGCATCGGCGCGGGACAGCAGTCCCGGGTCGACTGCACCCGGCTGGCGGGCGCCAAGACCGACACCTGGTGGCTGCGCCGCCACCCCGCCGTCCGGGCCCTGGACTTCCGGCCCGAGGTGCGCCGGCAGGACCGGGTCAACTGGCAGATCCGCTACCTGGAGGGCGACCTGACGCCCGACGAGCGCGTCCGGTTCGCCGCCGCCCTGCGCGGCGGCGACGTGCCGGACGAACTCGGCCCGGCCGAGCGGGCCGCGTGGACGGCCCGGCTGGACGGCGTCGCGTTCGTCTCCGACGGCTACCTGCCGTTCCGCGACAACGTGGACCACGCCCGCCGCCACGGGGTCCGCGCGATCGCCGAACCCGGCGGCTCGGTGCGCTCCGCCGAGGTCGAGGCCGCCTGCGCCGAACGCGGCATCGCGCTGGTGCACACCGGACTGCGGCTGTTCCACCACTGACGGCCCGGCGCCGCGGTCGTCCGGGCGCGCCCCGGCGCGCGGTCAGGCGCGCGGTCAGGCGCCGAGGCCGAGCCCGAGGCCGCCCGCGACGGCGATCTCCTGGCCGGTGACGTACCCGGCGGCGTCCGAGGCGAGGAAGGCGACGACCTCGGCCACCTCCGCGCCCGTCGCGAACCGCCGGAACGGGATGCCCGCGCTCGTGCAGCAGCTCGGCGGTGGCTCGGCCGGTGCCGCTGGTGCCGCCGGTGACGAGGGCAGCGGGCATGAAGGACTCCTGGGCGAAGGGGGAGGGGAGAGGAGGGAGGGGTGGGGGCGACGAGGGGCGAGGGGCCTGCGGTTCGCGGCAGGCGGGGCCCGGGTCCGGGTCCGGGGCCCGGGCGGTGCGGACGGCCGCGCCCCGGCTACCGGGCGTCGGTGGTGAGCACGATCTTGCCCCGGAGGTGTCCGCGCGCGGCCCGCTCGTGCGCCGCCCGGGCCTCGGCGAGCGGGAAGGTGCTGTCGACGGCGACGCGGAGCGTGCCCGTGTCGAGCAGGCGCCCGAGCTCGGCGAGTTGCCGGCCGTTCGAGCGGACCTGGGTGCCGGAGGTCGTGACGCCCAGCCGCGCGACCTCCGCCGCGTCGTACGCGGCGAAGAAGACGTAGTACAGCGTGCCGCCGCGCCTGAGCGTCCGCAGGAAGCGGCCGCTCCCGGGGCCGCCGACGGTGTCGAGCACCAGGTCGACGCCGCGGACGGCCTCCTCGGGGCGGGTCCTGGTGTAGTCGACGAACTCGTCGGCGCCGAGGTCGCGCAGGAACCGCTCGTGCCCGCCCGAGGCGACCGCGACGACGCGCGCCCCCTTCCACTTGGCGAGCTGCACCCCCAGGTGCCCCACGCCGCCCGCCGCGCCGTTGACCAGCACCGTCATCCCGGCCTCCAGCGGTACCGGGCGGTGCTGCGCCGCCTGGAGCGGGTTCGGGTGGTCGTGCCCGAGGTCGATCAGGTACTGCCACGCGGTGAGCCCCGACATGGCCGCCCCCGCGGCGTGCACGTGGTCGACGCCGGCCGGTTTGCGGGCGAGGTCGGCGGCGGGGGCCGTCACGTACTCGGCGTACGCGCGGCCGTCGAAGCTCGGGAAGCGGAGCATGCCGAAGACCTCGTCGCCGACGGAGAGGCCCGCCACGTCCGCGGCGACGGCGGCGACGACGCCCGACACGTCCGACCCCGGGACGACGGGGAGGCGCACGGGCGGCCTCAGCTCGGGAGGGACGCCCGGCATCCCGTCGCGCAGGTACCAGTCCGGGGGGTTGAGGCCGACGGCGTGGACGCGGACGAGCACCTCGCCCGGCCCCGGCTCGGGGACCGGCACCTCGTCGCAGCGCAGTACCTCGGGGCCGCCGAACTCGTGCAGCCGGATCGCCTTCATCGTGGGCGCGGACATGGTCCTCCCTCTTCCCGGCAGGCGGGATAGGCTATGCGTAGCAGCGCTACGTATATCTGTAGCACTGCTACGAATATACGTAGCGGTGCTACGTTTGTCGAGGGAGAGCCCATGCGAGCCGACGCCAGGAAGAACCGCGACCACCTGCTCGCCGTCGCGCGCGTCGTCGTCACCGAGCAGGGGGCCGACGCGTCCCTGCGCGACATCGCCCGGCGGGCCGACGTCGCCCTCCCCACGCTCTACCGCCACTTCCCGACCCGGGAGGCGCTGCTGGACACCCTGCTCCGGGAGAACTTCGACGCGCTGGCGGAACGGGCGGTCGAGCTCGAAGCCTCCGGCTCGCCCGCGGAGGCCCTGGGCACCTGGCTGCGCGAGTGCGTCGCGGTCGCGCGCGAGTACCGGGGCGTCACCGAGCTGATGGCGGCCGCCATCGGGGACGCCGACTCCGCGCTGCACGCCTCCTGCGTCACCATGCGCGCGGCGGGCACCCGGCTCCTCGCCCGCGCCCAGGCCGCGGGCGCGGCACGGGCCGACCTCGACGGCGCGGAACTGTTCGCCCTCGTCGCGGCCCTCGCCTGGCTCGGCGACCAGGGCTCCTTCGCCCCGCGCGCCGACCACCTCTTCACCGTGGTCGCGAGCGCGGTCCTGCCCGGACGGACGGACGGCGACGCCGAGGCGGGGCGCCACTGACGTCCGGCTCCCCGCCCGCCGGTGTCCCGTAGCGGGTGCCGTTGCGGGTGTGCCGTCATCGCCGCCGGGGCAGCAGGCCGGTCCAGGCGCGTTGTTCGGGGGTGTCCGGGACGGCCAGGCCGCGGGCCCGGGCGATCCGTTCCCAGGTGTCGTCCGGGTCGGCGCCGGAGCGGACCAGGACGGCGGCCGCCAGGAGCGAGGAGCGGCCGATCCCGGCCCGGCAGTGCACCGCCAGGTGGTCGCCCGCGGCCAGTCGCTGCGCCAACTCGTCCAGCACCGGCAGGACTTCGGGCAGGGCGGGGACGGTGCGGTCCGGGATCGGCACGGCGGTGAAGCGCAGCCCGGCGGCCCGGGCGAGGGCGGCTTCCGCCTCCAGCCCGAGTTCGGCCGACTCCGCCGGGGTGAGCGCGCTGACCAGCTCGCTCACCCCGAGGGCGGCCAGCGCCGCCGTCTCCTCCGCCAGCCAGTCGCCGCCGCGCGGCCGGGCCATGGTGCTGAGCCGGCCGGGGCCCGGCCGGTCGATGGTGAACAGGGTGGGACGCATGACGGGGTGGACCTCCGGTCGGAGTGAGCGGGGCAGGGGCGTTCGGCCGGGCGGGAGGACGTCGGCCGGTGCGCGGCGAGGTGTGACGCGGCGAGGCGTGACGCGGTGTGGCGTGACGCGGCGAGGCGCAGCGCGGTGCGCGGTGCCGGCCCGGCGGTCGGCAGGACGGCGGACCGGGGCGTCGGCAGCGGGAAACGGCCGGCCGGGCGGGCGCGGACAGGCGGGCGCGGCGCGGCGGGCGGTGCGCCGAGGCTAGCACCACCCGCCGGGCGCGGGCGCGGGTTTCGGCCGGATCCGGTCCGTTCAGGCCCGGGACGTGCCGAGGAAGCGCAGCACGGCCAGGACGCGGCGGTGGCCGGTGTCGGCGACCGGGAGGTCGAGTTTGGCGAAGATGTTGTTGATGTGCTTGGCGACCGCGCTCTCGCCGATCGTCAGGGTCTCCGCGATGCCGGCGTTGGAGTGCCCCTCGGCCATCAGGGCCAGGACGTCCCGCTCGCGCGGGGTCAGCCGTTCCAGCGGGTCGCTGCTGCGGCGCAGCAGCAGTTGGGAGACGACCTGCGGATCCAGCGCGGTGCCGCCCCCGGCGACCCGGCGGACCGTCTCGACGAACTCCGTGACGTCGGCGACGCGTTGTTTGAGCAGGTAGCCGACGCCGCTGGTGTCGGCGGACAGCAGGTCGGCCGCGTAGCGCTCCTCGACGTACTGGGAGAGCAGGACCACCGCCGTCCCCGGCCGGCTGCGGCGGATCTCCAGGGCGGCGCGCACCCCCTCGTCGGTGAAGGCGGGCGGCATCCGGACGTCGACCAGGGCGAGTTCGGGCCGGTGCCGCTCGACCGCCGCCAGCAGGGACGGGGCGTCGCCGGCTTCGGCGACGACCTGGAAGCCGCCCATCTCCAGCACCTTGACCAGGCCGACCCGGAGCAGCACCGAGTCCTCGGCGATCACCGCGCGCACGGCAGCTCCGCGGTCACGGTGGTGGGCCCGCCCACGGGACTGCTGACGTGGAAGGAGCCGTCGACCGAGCCGACCCGCCCGGCCAGCCCGCTCAGCCCCGTCCCGGCGGAGGGGTCGGCGCCGCCGAGCCCGTCGTCCGTGACGTTCACCCGCAGCACCGAGCCGACCTGCTCCACCGTCACCTCGGTGCGGGTCGCCTCGGAGTGCTTGGTCACGTTGGCCAGGGCCTCGGAGACCACGAAGTAGGCCACCGACTCCACGCGGGGCGGCACCCGTTCGTCGAGGTCGACCCGCAGGCGCACCGGCAGGGGAAGCCGGGCGGCCAGGCCGGAGAGCGCCGCGTCCAGCCCGCGGTCCTCCAGCACGGCGGGGTGCAGCCCCCGTACCAGGTCGTTGAGTTCGGTGATGGCGTGCTTGGCCTCCAGGTGTGCTTCGGTGAGGGCCGTGCGGGCTCCGGCGGGCAGGTCGGGGGTGGTGGCCAGGACCAGGCCGAGGTTGACGGCGAGCGAGACCAGCCGTTGCTGGGTGCCGTCGTGCAAGTCCCGTTCTATTCGGCGGCGTTCGGCGTCGACCGCCTCGATCAGGCCGGTGCGGCTCTCGGCCAGGTGCTCGACCCGCCGCTGGAGCCGCTGGGAGCGGCTGGGGCCGAGCAGGGCCGCGGCCGCGCGCGACTCGCCCCGGGCGGTCGCGCCCGCCAGCCAGGGCAGGGCGGCCAGCAGGAGCAGCCCGGCCAGCGTGTAGCACGGCACCTGCGTCGCGTACCCGAGCCAGCCCCGGCGGGCGGGCGCGGGCACCGCCCAGGCCCAGCCGTAGGCGGTGGCGGCGGCCAGGCCCGCGACGGCGGCGGCCAGCACCAGCAGCTCCGCGACGGCCAGCAGCGGGCCCAGCAGCAGGTGGTAGCCGACCCGGCGCCAGGTCTGCGCCGAGGACAGCCGGCGGGACACCTGCCGGGCCGCCACCGCCCACGACCACGGCGCGGGGTCGGCCTCCGCGGGCGCCACGTCCACCCCGAGGAGGGCGCGGTGGCGGACCCGCTGGACGGCCGTCAGCAGCGGGGCACCGAACAGGACCAGGACGGCCGCCACCTGGAGGGCGGGTATCCAGTGCCCCGTCTTGGCGGTGAACGTCGCGGCCCAGCTCCACACCGGCACCAGGGCCAGGTGCAGCGGGACGCCGACGGCCAGGAAACCGGCGTCGCGCCGCAACCGCCGGGCTCGGAGTGCCGGGCGCCTCAGTCCGGGTCGAATCATCACGCCTCGACGGTAGGACACCGCCGCGCGGGCGCACCATGAAGCCCGCACCCGACTTCGTGGTGAACCCAGCACCACCCCCCAGGGGGCCTCGGAGTGGTCAGGAGGTCTGCGGGGGACGGCCGGCGAGGCCGTGCAGGAGGAGGTCGGTGAGGGTGTCGACGACCTCGGCGTCGTCGTGGGCGGGGCGGTCGGCGGTGAGCAGGGCGTAGGAGAGCAGGGAGAGCATCGCGCCCATCGCGGGGGCGAGCAGGGCGGGGTCGCCGGGCAGCGGGTGGCCCTGTTCGCGCAGGTGGTCGAGGTGGTCGCGCAGGACGTCGGTGTCCGCGGTGAGGCGCTGCCAGGCGCGGCCGGAGCGCGGGCCCTCGGCGACCATCGACTCGAAGACGGCGACGGTGACCGGCAGGTGGTCGCGCATCGCCCGCCAGGACGCGCCGACGTGCGCGTGCAGTTGGGCCCGGTCGCTGAGGTCGTGGTCGCGCGGGTGGACCTCGGCGACGACCTGGCCGCGGGCCTGGGTGCGGACCTCGTCGAGCAGGGCGCGCAGCAGTTCGTCCTTGTCGGTGAAGTGCGCGTAGAACGAGCCGGTGGCCCGCCCGGCCGCCGCGGTGATGTCGGTGATCTTCGTGTTGAGGTAGCCCCGCTCGACGAACTGCCGCCGGGCGGCCTCCAGCAGTGCCGCCCTGGTCTCCGCCGCCTGCGCCTTGCGCACGCTCATCGCGTCCGGCCTCCTCGTCTCTCGCCCCGCCCCGGCCCGTCCGGGGCGGGCCTTGACCCGCTGCTCGTGCGGACATCATACTGACGGCCGGTTCAGTGAATACGGATTCATTGAACGTTGATTCAGTGAGGGGTGGCACATGAGGGCCGTAGTGATCGGTGCAGGGGTGGCCGGTGCGGCGAGCGCGATCGCGCTGCGCCGGATCGGCGCCGAGGTGACGGCGTACGAGGCGTACCCGGACCCGGCGGGCAAGGTCGGCGCGTTCCTGGGCCTGGCCGTCAACGGCCTGCGCGCGCTGGAGTCGCTCGGCTGCCTGGAGGCCGTCCGGGCGGCGGGGTTCGAGGTCGACCGGCAGCTGATGTGGTCCGGGCGCGGCAGGCGGCTGGCCGACGTCCCGCGCGGCCGGGCGGCGGACGACCCGCTGCGCAGCGTGACGCTGATGCGGGCCGACCTGGTGGCCGCCCTGCGCGCCGAGGCGGTGCGGCTGGGCGCGCGGATCGTGGTCGGCGAACGGCTGACGGGCGCGGGCGCGGGGGAGGGGGCGGGCGCGGCGGCGGACGAGGCGGCGGCCCGGGCCGACCTGGTGGTCGGCGCGGACGGGCTGCGCTCCACCGTCCGCCGGATGCTCGCCCCGGACGGGCCGGAGCCCGCGTACGCCGGCCTGTACGGGCTCGCGGGCACCGCGTCGCACGTGCCGGAGGCGGGCCCGGGGCGGACGTTCAACATGACCTTCGGGCGGCGCGGCGCGTTCGCGCACCTGCCCGCGCCGGACGGCACCGTCTGGTGGTCCGCCCAGATCGCCGACCCGGTCGCACCGGCCGCGATCGGGCTCGGCGTCGAGGAGTTGGCCGACCTGTTCGCGGCCGAGCAGGTGCCCCGGCGGATCCTCGGCGCGGGGGCGCGGATCGAGGCGACCACCCTGTTCCACACCCTGCCGCCGGTGCCGCGCCGCCAGGACGGGCGGTGCGTGCTGGTCGGCGACGCGGCGCACCCGGTCGGCGCGGGGCAGGGCGCCTCCATGGCGCTGGAGGACGCGGTGGCCCTGGCCCGGGCGCTGCACGCCGAGCCCGACCGGGCCGCCGCACTGGCCGCCTTCGACCGCGGACGGGCGGACCGCGCCGGGAGGCTGGCCCGCTCCGCCGCCGCCAACCGGGGCGCCAAGACCGCGGGCCCGCTCGCCGCCCGGGTGCGGGACGCGGTGATGCCGCTGGTGTTCGCCCGCACGTACGCCCGGACCACGGACTGGCTGTACGACTACCGGCCGGGCGCGCTCCCGCAGTGAGACGGCCTGCGGGTCACAAAAAGAACGGCGGTTCTGCTAGCGTCCTGGACAAGCAGAACCGCCGTTCTTTTTGAGGGAGGGTGCGGTGCCCCGGCTCACCGACACACGCAAGGAACTGCGGCGCACGCAGATCGCCGAGGCGGCCGTCCGCTGCTTCAGCCGCAACGGACTGGAACGGACCTCGATCGCCGACATCAGCGCCGAATCGGGCCTCTCGACCGGCTCGATCTACGCGCACTACCGGAACAAGGCCGACCTGGTCCGGGGCGCCGCCCGCGAGATGCTCCACCGCCGCGGCGACACCATCGGCGAGTACGCCGCCGCCGAGACCCCGCCCGACCCCGAGGAACTGCTCGCCCGGCTGACCGCCGCGATCGACCCCGTGCACGCCCGGGTCGGCGTGCAGACCTGGAGCGAGGCGACCACCGACCCGGCCGTCCGCGCCGTCGTCGTCGACGCGACCGACCGGATGCGCGCGATGCTGCACGACTGCGTCACGGCCTGGCTGGTGAAGGTCGAGCACCACGAACCGGCCCCGGCCCGGGAGCTCGCCGCCCCGATCGCCCACCACCTCATGGCGCGCTACCAGGCCGAACTGCTCTACACCGCCCTGCGGACCCCGACCGAGGAGACCACCGCGCCGTGACCGCCCTGCCGCCCGCGCCGACCGCCCCGTTGGGAGTCCGCACCGTCCGCCGCACCGGCTACGGCGCCCTGCAGCTCGAACGCCTGCACGGCCGCCGCGACGAGGCCCTCGCCCTGCTGCGCCGCGCCGTCGAACTGGGCGTCGACCACGTGGACACCGCCCGGTTCTACGGCGACGGATTCGCCAACGACGTGATCCGCGAGGCGCTGCGCCCCGAGGACGGCGTCCTGGTCGTCACCAAGGTCGGCGCCGACCCCGCCCCCGGCGGACACCCGCCGCTGCGGCTGGCGCAGCGCCCCGAACAACTGCGCGCCAGCGTCGAGGACAACCTGCGCAGCCTGGGCACCGACCGGCTCGACGTCGTCAACCTGCGCCGCCTGGACACCGGGCCCGGGCTGCGCGCCGAGGGCGACCAGGTGGTCGACCTCGACGACCAGCTCGCGGTGCTGACCGCCCTGCGCGACGAGGGCAGCATCGGCGCGATCGGCCTGAGCAGTGTCAGCCACGACGTCCTGCGGCGCGCCCTGCCGGCCGGCGTCGTCTGCGTCCAGAACGCCTACAGCCTGGTCTCCCGGGCGGACGAGGAGATGCTGCGGCTGTGCGAGGCCGAGGGCATCGCCTGGGTGCCGTTCTTCCCGCTCGGCGGCGCCTTCCCCGGCCTGCCCAAGGCGACCGACGAACCGACGGTGCGCACCGCGGCCGACGCCCTGGGCGTCACGCCCGCCCAGATCGGCCTGGCCTGGCTGCTGCACCGCGCCCCGAACGTGCTGCTCATCCCCGGCACCGCCGACCCCGCCCACCTGGAGGCCAACGTCGCGGTCGGCGGGATCGCCCTCGCCCCCGCGACCCTCGCCGCCCTCGACGCCGTCCGGTCCCGCTCCAACGACGTCGCGATCGGCTGACCGGGCGGCGCCGGGAGGCTCTGCCCCGGCGGGAGGTTCCGCCCGAGGGACGCCCGTCGCGCGAGGGGATCCTGCGCCACCGCGAGGCCCCGTTCCGCCGGGAAGCCCCCGCCCCCGTACCGAGGAGGATCATGAAAGCCATCGTCCACCATGACCACGGCACCCCCGACGTCCTCCGGCTCGTCGACCGCGAGCCGCCCGAGCCCGGGCCGGGCGAGGTGCGGGTCCGGATCGCGGTGTCCGGCGTCAACCCGACGGACTGGCAGGCGCGTTCCGGTGCGGGCCACCCCCGGCCGTTCCCCGAGGTGGTGCCGCACCACGACGGCGCCGGTACGGTCGACGCCGTCGGGGAGGGCGTCGGGCGGGGCCGGGTCGGCGAGCGGGTCTGGGTGTTCATGGCCGCCGCCGGGCGGCCCACCGGCACCGCCGCCGAGTACACCGTGGTGCCCGCCGACCAGGCCGTGCCGCTGCCCGACGCGGCCGGGTTCGACCTCGGTGCCTCGCTCGGCGTCCCCGCGCTGACCGCGCACCGGGCGCTCACCGTCGCCGAGGACGGGCCGCGCCGACTGCACCCCGGCGCGCTCGACGGGAGGACGGTGCTCGCCGCGGGCGGGGCCGGAGCCGTCGGGCACGCGGTGATCCAGCTCGCCCGCTGGGCGGGTGCCACCGTGGTCGGCACGGTCAGCGGCCCGGAGAAGGCCCGGCTGGCCACCGCCGCCGGGGCCCACCACGTGGTCGACTACCGCCGCGGCGACCCGGCCGCCGCGATCCGCGCGCTGGCCCCGGACGGGGTGGACCTCGTCGCCGAGGTCGCGCTCGGCGCGAACCTCGCCCTGGACCTCGCCGTCCTGCGCACCCGCGGCACCATCTCGACCTACGCCAACGACGGCGGCGCGCCGGTCGAACTGGACGTGCTGCGCAGCATGGTGCTCAACGCGCGCTTCCAGTTCCTGGTCCTCTACCTGGCCGGTCCGGAGGCGCGCGCCGCGGCCGTCCACGACGTCGCCGCCGCGGTGCGCGACGGCGCGCTGCCGGTCGGCGAGGAGCACGGCCTGCTGCTGCACCGCTTCCCGCTCGACCGCACCGCCGACGCGCACCGCGCGGTCGAGGGCCGGGCGGTCGGCAAGGTCCTGGTGGACGTCACGGCCTGAGGCTCGGCGCGCGGCCGCGCGAACCGGCGACAGCGCGGACGTGTGGGACGGGACGGACGCGGACGCCGCACCGGCCGGCCCCCGGGAACGGGACCGGCCGGTGCGGCGGGGCGGGTGCGGGTCAGCGGGCGCCGAGCAGGTGCTCGATGGCCAGCTGGTCGAGGCGCTCGAAGGCCATGCCGCGCTCGGCGGCGGCGGTGACGTCGAAGTCCTCGAACGCGGAGCGGTCGGCGAGCAGCGCGGCCAGGCCGTCGGCGGCGGTCGGCTGGGCGAGCTGGTCGAGGCGGGCGGCGCGCAGCGCGTCCTGGACCTCGGCGTCGGCGCGGAAGGCCAGCGCGCGCTCCTTGAGCAGCAGGTAGTTGCGCATGTTCCCGGCCGCGGACTCCCAGACGCCGTCGAAGTCCTCGGTGCGCGGCGGCTTGAAGTCGAAGTGGCGCGGGCCCTGGTAGTCGGAGGACTCCAGCAGGTCCACCAGCCAGAACGCCTGCCGCAGGTCGCCCGCGCCGAAGCGGAAGTCCTGGTCGTACTTGATGCCGGACTGGCCGTTCAGGTCGATGTGGAACAGCTTGCCCGACCACAGCGCCTGGGCGATGCCGTGCGGGAAGTTCAGGCCCGCCATCTGCTCGTGGCCGACCTCCGGGTTGAGGCCGACCAGCTCCGGGCGCTCCAGGCGGTCGATGAACGCCAGCGCGTGGCCGATGGTCGGCAGCAGGATGTCGCCGCGGGGCTCGTTCGGCTTCGGCTCGATCGCGAAGCGCAGGTCGTAGCCCTGCTCCGTGACGTAGTCGCCGAGCAGGTCGAAGGCCTCCTTCAGGCGGTCGAGGGCGACCCGGACGTCCTTGGAGGCGCCGTGCTCCGCGCCCTCGCGGCCGCCCCAGGCCACGTACACGCTCGCGCCCAGCTCGACCGCCAGGTCGATGTTGCGGATGGTCTTGCGCAGCGCGTAGCGGCGCACGTCGCGGTCGTTGGCGGTGAACGCGCCGTCCTTGAAGACCGGGTGGGTGAAGAGGTTGGTGGTGGCCATCGGCACCTTCAGGCCGGTGGACTCCAGCGCCCCGCGGAAGCGCTTGACGATCGCGTCCCGCTCCGCGTCCGAGGAGCCGAACGGGACGAGGTCGTCGTCGTGGAAGGTCACGCCGTACGCGCCGAGGGCGGCGAGCTTCTCCACCGTCTCGACCGGGTCCAGGGCCGGGCGGGTGGCGTCGCCGAACGGGTCGCGGCCCTGCCAGCCGACCGTCCACAGGCCGAAGGTGAACTTGTCGGCAGGGGTGGGGCTGAGCTGGCTCATCAGGTACTCCAAAGGCTGGTGATCGACCGGGTGGATCGACCGAGGGATCGACCGGTGGTCCGGCACGGGTCGGGGTCGCAACCGACGGTAACCCAAACCGGGGGCTATTCGTCAGGCCGGAAGACAAATTAATATGAGCGAGCCCGCGAGGGAAGCCCCCGCGCGGAACAGACCGCGTCCACCCGTCCGGAGAGCGCTTCCCGCAGGGCCCGGACGACCGCAGACAGGAGCTCCCCCATGGCACACCCGCAGGTGGTGATCGGCGTCGACAGCTCGACCCAGTCCACCAAGGCACTGGCCGTCGACGCCGACACCGGCCGCATCCTCGGCGAGGGCCGCGCCCCCCACCGGGTCGACTCCCGGCACGGCCAGGAGAGCGACCCCGAGCAGTGGTGGGACGCCCTCACCACCGCCGTCGCCGCCACCGGCTGGGCCGACCGCGCCCAGGCCCTCGCCATCGGCGGCCAGCAGCACGGACTCGTCACCCTCGACGCCGACGGCGCCCCCGTCCGCCCCGCCCTGCTCTGGAACGACGTCCGCTCCGCGCCCCAAGCCGCCGACCTGGTGCGGAAGTTCGGCGCCGACTGGTGGGCCGCCGAACTCGGCAGCGTCCCCGGCGCCTCCTTCACCGCCGCCAAGTGGGCCTGGCTGCGCGCCACCGAACCCGGCAACGCCGACCGCACCGCCGCCGTCCGCCTCCCGCACGACTACCTCACCGGACGCCTCACCGGCACCGCCACCACCGACCGCGGCGACGCCTCCGGCACCGGCTGGTGGACCCCCGAGGGCTACCACGCCACCGTCCTCGACCACATCGGGCTCGACCCCGCCCTGCTCCCCGCCGTCACCCCCGCCGGAACCGCCGCCGGACACGCCCTCCCCGGCGGCCTGCTGCGCCCCGGCACCCCGATCGCCACCGGCACCGGCGACAACATGGCCGCCGCCCTCGGCCTCGGCCTCACCCCCGGCACCCCCGTGCTCAGCCTCGGCACCTCCGGCACCGTCTACACCGTCACCCGCAACCGCCCCGCCGACCCCACCGGCACCGTCGCGGGCTTCGCCGACGCCCTCGACGGCTGGCTCCCGCTCGCCTGCACCCTCAACTGCACCCTCGCCGTCGACCGGATCGCCACCCTGCTCGGCCGCGACCGCCAGGACGTCGAACCCGGCGGCAGCGCCGTCCTGCTGCCCTACCTCGACGGCGAGCGCACCCCCGCCCTCCCGCACGCCAGCGGCCTGCTGCACGGCCTGCGCCACGACACCACCCCCGGCCAGCTCCTCCAGGCCGCCTACGACGGCGCCGCGTACTCGCTGCTCGCCGCCCTCGACGACGTCCTCGCCGTCGACGGCCCCGGCGCCGCCGACCCCGCGCAGCCGATCCTGCTGATCGGCGGCGGCGCCCAGGGCCGGGCCTGGCAGGACACCGTCCGCCGCCTCTCCGGCCGCCCCGTCCAACTGCCCGCCGCCCGCGAACTGGTCGCCCTCGGCGCCGCCGCCCAGGCCGCCGCGCTGCTCACCGGCGAGCGCGCCGACGCCGTCGCCCGCCGCTGGGGCACCGCCGACGGCCCGGTGCTGCCCGCCCTCACCCGGGACGACGCCGCACTCGAACGGATCGCGACTACCATTTCGCAGACGGCCGCCCTGCAGGGGGACGGCACGCACTGACACCGCGCCGGGCCGCCCCGCACCCAGGGGCGGCCCGGACGGGCACTCAGCGGCAGACGGACCGGCCGGGCGGACCCCGCGGACCACACGGATCACGCGGACCGTCCGGGCCGGGCCGGACGGACGGACCAGAGTGACGGACAGCCGGACAGCGGCACGGAGGGACGGGGCAGACGTGACAGAGGACGGGCAGCAGCCGCCCGACGGCGACCTCGCCACCAGGCGCGGCCCCGCCTCCCAGCAGGACATGCGGCGGCAGAACCTCGCCCTGGTGATGCGCACCGTCGCCGCCGCCCACCCGCTCTCCCGCGCCGACGTGGCCGGCCGCACCGGGCTGACCCGCACCGCCGTCTCCAGCCTGGTCGACGAACTCATCGGCGGCGGCCTCCTGCTGGAGGGCGAACTCGAACGCAGCGGCCGGGTCGGCCGCCCCGGCCGGGCCCTCGTCCTGAACGGCAACGGGCCCGCCGGGCTGGGCCTGGAGATCGGCGTCGAACACCTCAGCGCCTGCGTCCTCGACCTGCGCGGCGAGGTCCGGGTCGAACTGCACCGCCCCGCCGCCAACGCGGGCCGCCCCGCCGAGCAGACCCTCGCCGAACTCGCCGAACTCGCCGACCGGGCCGAGCAGGAGGCCGTCGCGCTCGGCCTGCGGGTGGTCGGCCGGGTGCTCGCCGTCCCCGGCAGCGTCCCGCTGGGCAGCCCCGGCGGCCGGATCGAGCACGCCCCCAACCTCGGCTGGCACCAGGTCGACGTCGCCGCCTGCTGGCCCGGCCCCGGCACCGCCCCCGCCGTCGACAACGAGGCCAACCTCGGCGCCCTCGCCGAACTCTGGCAGGGCACCGCCAGCGGCACCTTCGTGCACGTCTCGGCCGGTGAGGGCATCGGCGCCGCGCTCGTCCTGGACGGCCGCCTGTTCCGCGGCGTCCAGGGCTTCTCCGGCGAACTCGGCCACCTCACCGTCCGCCCCGACGGACGCACCTGCTCCTGCGGCGCCCGCGGCTGCCTCGAACCGTACGCGGCCCTGGCCGCCGTGCTGCGCTCCGCCGGGCTCGCCGAGGAACTGGACGAACTCGGCCGGGAGAACGGGGCGGCGCACCTGACGGACCGTCAAGAGGTCGACCCCATCGCGGAGTTGGTGCGACGGGCGGAGGCCGGGCACGCCGGGACCCGACGCGCGCTGCAGCACGCGGGCACCGCGCTCGGCACCGCACTGGCCGCCGCGGTCAACCTGGTCGACCCCGCCACGCTCGTCCTCGGCGGCGCCTACGCCGAGCTCGCGCAGTGGCTGTTGCCCGCGATGCGGACCGAGCTGACCGCGCTGGTCCGGCTCCGCCCCTGGCCCGAAGAGGCCCTGCGCGCCTCGATGTTGGGCCGCCGCGGTCCCGTCCTCGGCGCGGCCCTGGTCACCGTCCGCAACCTGCACACCGACCCGGCCGGCCTCTGGCTGCCCGAGGCCGCCTGACCGCTCGCCCGCGCACGGACGACCGACGCGGACGACGGGGGTGGGCGCCGACGCGCAACGGCGGGGTCCCGTACGGGGCCCCGCCGTCCTGGTTCGGCGCTGTCGAGGGCCGTCAACTCGCCCGTCATTCAGGGGAGTCGGCGGTCCGTCCGGTTCAGCGGTGGGCGCCCTTGCGGCGGCGCGCCACCAGCACGCCACCCACGCCGAGCAGGGCGAGGCCCGCCACGGTGGTGCCGATCACGCTGGCACCGGTGAAGGCCAGGCTGTCGCCCGCCGGGCCGGTCGAGGCCGAGGCGCTCGGCGAGACCGCCGCACCCGAGGTGCTGGTCGAGGCGCTCGGCGACGGCGACCCGGAGGTGCCCGCCGACGGGCTCGGCGACCCGGAGCTCTGCGGGCTGCCGGACGGGCTGCCGGACGGGGACGCGGAGGCCGAAGTGGAGGCCGAGGCGGAGGGCTTGGGGCTCTCCAGCGGAGACTCCGAGGGCTTCGGCGACGGGCTGGTCCCCGTCGCGCCGGCCGGGCAGGTGTGCGACAGGTTGAACTTGGTCTGGTTGCCGCCCTGGACCTCGGCGACGGCCGAGACGAGCGTGGCCCCCTTCTCCGACGCCACGTAGGCGTGCTTGCCGGCCGGGTTGCCGGGGAAGCTGGTGACGACCTGCTCACCGCCCGGCTGGAAGGTCACGGTGAGCTTGACGAAGTCGGCGTCGTTGCCCGGGAGGACGAAGTGCCAGCCGTCCTGGGAGGCCGGGACGCCGGTGCAGGTCTTCTCCTGCTCCCCGTACGCGGCGGCGGTGATCGGGACGGACTGCCGCAGTTGCGAGGTGTACGTGCTGCTGCTGGCGAACGCCGAGCCGACGACCGGCGCGGACATCAGCCCGGCGGCGACCACGACGGTGGTCGCGCGGAGGGCTATGGATCGGTGCATGTGCTACCTGTCCACTCTTCGATGCTGGGATGTTTTCAGCCACGGGGGAACCCGGGCGGCTCAAATCTCCCCAGCGGGCGAGGCCCTGGTCAAGCCCCTGACGGGGGTGGTGACGGAAGGAGACCGGGCTGTGACGCCGGGATCGGAACGAGCCGCGGGGCCCGGGCGCCCAAACTCTCCCCGTAAGGTAATGGATCGGTCAAGTCCGCTGGTGGCGCAGGTGGTAAGCGGTGCGGCGTGGTGCCACCGGTGGCCGGACGCGTGGTGCTGGGCGGGTGCGTCCGGCCACCGGGGTCTGGGGGGAGGGGAGGCGCGGGCGGATCAGTGGGGGAGGGCGGCCGAGCGCAGTCCGCGGGCGGTGAGCGCGGCGAGGACGGCGGGCAGCGCGGTGACGGTGTTGCGGTTCCCGTGGTCGTGCAGCAGGACGGTGTCGCCCGGGCGTGCGGTCGCGAGGACGGCGACGATCTCGGCGGGTTCGGTGCCGTCCCAGTCCCGGGGGTCGACGTCCCAGAGCGTCTCGGTCAGGCCGGCCTCCGCGGCGACCCGGGCGACGGTCGGGTCGGTGGCGCCGTACGGCGGGCGGAACAGCAGCGGCGGGCGGCCGGTGAGTTCGGTCAGGATGCGGTTGGTGCGGTGGATCTCGTCGTGCACGGCGGGGAGCGGCATGCCCGGCAGCGACGGGTGCGACCAGCTGTGGTTGGCGATCGCCATGCCGGCCCGGTCCAGGGCGCGGACCAGCTCGGGGTGGCATTCGGCCTGGGCGCCGCAGAGGAAGAAGGTCGCGCGGTGGCCGGCGGCGGTGAGGGCGTCGAGCAGCTCGGGCGTGGAGTCGGGGTGGGGGCCGTCGTCGAAGGTCAGGGCGACGGTGGCGGGCGCGGGGGCGGGCTCGTGAGCGGCCATGGTGCGGGTGCTTCCTCCGTGATCGACCGGGTCGGTCCGGGCGGTGGGGGCGGCCGGGACGAGCGGTACGAAAGTTTCGAATCCCGTCCGAATGTTACGGCGTGACCCGGACGACGGTAAGGGAGCCCGACGGGGCCGTCAACCACTCTGCGCGGCCCGGAACGTCCGGACCGCGCAGGAGAGTTGGCGGGTGCTGTGCGGTTGTGGTTCAGCTGTCGGCCGGCGGCGGGGCGGTGCTGGACCGGACGACCAGGCTGGTGGCGAGGTCGACCCTGGTCGCGGTGGGCTGCTCGCCGCGGCCGAGCCCGATGGCCAGCCGGGCCGCCGTCTCGGCCATCTCCACCAGCGGCTGGCGGACGGTGGTGAGCGGCGGACCGACCCAGCGGGCCAGCGGCAGGTCGTCGAAGCCGACCACCGAGAGGTCCTCCGGCACCCGCAGGCCGAGTTCGCGGGCGGCCTCGTACACGCCCAGGGCCTGCAGGTCGTTGCCCGCGAAGATCGCGGTCGGCCGGTCGGGGCGGGTGAGCAGGGTGCGGGCGGCCGCATACCCGACCTCGTGGTGGAAGTTGCCCTCGACGATCAGGTTCGGGTCGACCGGCAGCCGGGCCGTGCCCAGCGCGGTGCGGTAGCCGTCCACCCGGGCGCGGCTGCACATCATCCCGGACGGGCCGGAGATCATCCCGATCCGGCGGTGGCCGAGGTCGAGCAGGTGGCGGGTGGCGGCCAGGCCGCCCTGCCAGTTGCCGGTGCCGACGGCCGGGACCCCCTCGGCTGGGTCGCCCGCCGGGTCGAGCACCACGAACGGGATGTCGCGGCTGGTGAGTTGGTCGCGCTGGGCGGCGTCCAGCTGGGACAGCACCAGGACCACGCCGGCCGGGCGGCGGGCCAGCACCCCGTCCACCCAGGTCTGTCCCGGGGTGAGCCGCCCGGCGGACTCGGAGAGCACCACGCTCAGGTCCTCGGCCCGGGCGACGTTCTCCACCCCGCGGATCACCTCCATCGCCCAGGCGCTGTCGAGCTGGTGGAACACCAGGTCGAGCAGCCGGGACGGCGGTGCGGCGGTGCGGCGGCGCTGGTAGCCGGTGCGGCGCAGGATCTCCTCGACCTTGGCGCGGGTCGCGGGCGCGACGTCGGCCCGGCCGTTCAGCACCTTCGAAACTGTCGGCGCCGAGACGCCGGCCGCCCGGGCGATCTCCGACAGGGTCGGTGCGGGGTCGGGTTCGAGTTCTGCAGCGCTCATGGCTCGGATAGTAGCGCCCCCCGGCCGCCGCAGGTGGGCCGGTGGACGGCCTTGTTCCGCGCGGATGGTGATCTTAGCGTGGCAGAAACATTC
This sequence comes from Kitasatospora sp. NPDC001540, assembly GCF_042894345.1. Classification (NCBI taxonomy): domain Bacteria; kingdom Bacillati; phylum Actinomycetota; class Actinomycetes; order Kitasatosporales; family Streptomycetaceae; genus Kitasatospora; species Kitasatospora sp. NPDC001540. The sequence continues at coordinate 119,061 of NZ_JBIAVO010000014.1, read as the reverse complement.
GTCGATCATGCGAAATGTTCGGCCCGGGTGGCAAGTTGGCGGAGCGGCCGGACGGTCGTCGGACGGCCGCCGGGCGGCTGTCGGACGGCCGTCGGGATCGTCGGGGGTTGTCCGGCGGACGATCGTCGGGCGGCCGTCGGGCGGTCAGGCGGCCGGGAAGCCGTACGCTGTCCAGTCGGCCAGCACCCGCTGTTGCAGCTCCGCCGGGAACGAGCCCGCGAAGGACGCCGTGCGGCCCCGGAAGCCCTGCGGCAGCAGGCAGTTGGTGACCGACTTGCCGCCGCGGCCCGCCTCCGCCTCGGCGGCGGTCAGGTACGGGACCATCGGGATGCCCGGGGTGTCCGGGTGGAGCCGGGTGCCGGTCTGCGGGTGGTGGCGGGTGGCCAGCGCCCAGACCACCTGGGAGACGTCCGTGATGTCGATGTCGTCGTCCACCACGATCACCTTCGGCACCAGCCACCCCGCGTGCGAGGCGAACAGCGTCTCGGCGATCAGCTCCGTCAGTTTGTTGTCCGACATTGCGAATTCGCTCCGTCGGGCGCGTTCCACCGACACCACGATCCAGCAGGTCGCCGCCTCGTACGAGCACCAGGCGAAGTCCACCGGCAGGCCCGCCCGGCGCAGCACGTCCAGCGCCGCCGCCGAGATCATCGTCCCCCAGATCGTGTGGTTCTCCTCCGGGGGCAGACCGGCCGCGCACACCGGGAGGATCGGCTCGTCCCGGAAGGTCACCGCCTCGACGTGGAAGACCGGCTGCAGCTTGCCCTCCGGGAAGGCGTACCCGTGGTACTCGCCCATCGGGCCCTCCAGGGCGAGCTCCCCCGCCTCCACCCAACCCTCCAGCACGATCTCCGCGTTGGCGGGCACCAGCAGGTCGTTGGTCTCCGCCCGCACCACCTCCACCGGCACCCCCGTCAGCGCCCCCACGTACCCGTCCTCGCTCACCCCCTCCGGCAGCGGCATCCCCGCCGCGGCCAGTGCGGCGGGCGGCGCGCCCAGCACCATCGCCCACGGCATCCGCTCCCCGCGCCGCAGCCACTGCTCACGCACCACGCCGAGGTGTTGCTGCGGCATGGCCGGGCCGACCAGGCTGGTGGCGTCCCGCAGCATCGTCCGGGCCACCGACCAGCTGGTCCAACTGCCGTCCGGGGTGCGGACGACGTGGAAGCCGTAGGTGCCGAAGTAGCGGCCGCCGTCCTCCTGGTGCAGCAGCGGCACCGGGAAGCGCTCCAGGTCGACCCGCGCACCCGTCAGCACGTTCTGCTTGCACGGCCCCGTCGCCACCACCCGCGGCGGTACCGGCTCCGCGTGCATCGCCGTCACCAGCCGCTCCACGATCTCCCGCGCCCCCGCCCGGCGGTCCAGGCCGAGGTGCGCGGCGAGCCGCCCGTAGCGGCCCTCGGCGTCGCGGTTCAGGCCCGCGGGCGCGCCGAGGATCCGGCAGCCCGGCGCGCCGGAGGTCAGCGAGGTGAACAGCGGTGCGGGCGCGGCGGTTTCGTACGCCCGGCGGGTGACGGCGCCGACCTCCAGGTGCGGGTCGACCGGGCGGTCGACGACGATCGCGTCGCCGTCGGCGAGCAGGCGGGCGACGAAGGCCCGGAAGTCGAGGGCGGGGGAGTGGGCGGGTTCGGACATGAGGTCTCCAAGGGACGGGAAGGGGGTCGAAGGCGCCGGTACTGCTACTGCTACTGCTGCTGCGGGGTGCGGGCCGCGCGCATGCCCGCCCAGCGGCGGGCGTCCGGGGTGGGCAGGTCGAGCTGGTCGAGGATCCGGGCCACCAGGTGGTCGACCAACTCCGCGACGGTGGAAGGGCGGTGGTAGAACGCGGGCATCGGAGGGACGATCCGGACGCCCATCCGGGCCAGCGCCAGCATGTTCTCCAGGTGGATCTCGCTGAGCGGCGTCTCCCGCGGCACCAGCACCAGCGGACGCCGCTCCTTCAGCACCACGTCCGCCGCCCGTCCGACCAGGCCCTCCGCCCAGCCCGCCCGGATGCCCGCCAGCGTCTTCATGCTGCACGGCACCACCACCATGCCGTCCGTCCGGAACGACCCGGAGGAGATCGCCGCCCCCTGGTCGTCCGGCCCGTGCACCACCTCGGCCAGCGCGGACAGTTCGCGCACCGTCCGGCCGGTCTCCAGTTCGACGGTGGCCCGGGCCCAGCGGCTCAGCACCAGGTGGGTCTCCACCTCCGGGTTCGCCGCCAGGTGCTCCAGCAGCCGCACCCCGAGGACGGCACCGGTCGCGCCGGTCATCCCGACGATCAATCGCATGGGGGCAGCCTCTCGCTGTGCAGTATCGGTCAGCACCGACGCCGGGAGTCGGCGGCCGGTGGCGACCACGCTAGGTGCCGGAAGACCGGCCGGGGCGGCTAGACTCGGGCAGGAGATGAGCAGAAACGGACAGCTTGGCGGACGGGCGCCCCTGGTCACCGACTTCCCGTTCCCCACCACCCCCGGCGGCCCGCCCGGCGTCGAGGTCACCGACCCGCCCGGCTGGGCCGCCCGCCTGGCCCGGCTCGGCGTCCCGTCCGCCGACACCCCCGTCCGCCCGTCCTTCCACCTGCTGATCACCGTCCGGGACAGCGGCGCCCTCCGCTGCGTCGTCGACCTCACGGAGTGCCGGATCGACCCCGGCCACTGGCTCTGGGTCCGTCCCGGCCAGGTCCTGCGCATCCTGGACGGGCCCTGCTCCGGGGCGGTGTTCGTACTGTTCCAGGCGAGCTTCCTCGACCCGGCGACGGTCGCCGCCGCCCGCCTCGACCGCCGCGCCTGGCGCCTGCCGCTGCTGCCCGCCCCCTCGGCCCGCCCCGCGGTCGAACGGACGTTGGAGCTGTTGGTGGACGAGTACCGCCAACTCCGCGACCTCCCCCTGGAAGTGCACGTGGAAGTGGTCCGGCACCTGCTCGCCGTCCTGGTCCTGCGGCTCTCCCACCTCCCCGGCGGCGAACGCCGACGGACCGTCGGCGACGAGACCTTCCGGCGCTTCCAGCAGGCCGTCGAGACCGACCACCCCCGCACCCACCGCGTCGAGGACTACGCCACCCGCCTCGGCTACAGCGTCCGCACCCTCACCCGCGCCACCCGCGCGGCCACCGGTCACGGCGCGAAGACCTTCATCGACGAACGCCTCGTCCTGGAGGCCAAACGCCTGCTCCTGCACAGCGATTCGACCACCGCCGCCATCGGCGACCGCCTCGGTTTCCCGTCCACCACCGTCTTCACCCGCTTCTTCCGCCACCGCACCGGCGAGACCCCGACCGGCTTCCGCGCCCGGGCCCGGATCACCCCGGAGACGGGGTAGGCCCGGAAGCGGGTGGGCCCGGCGCCGGGTGGGTCCGGGGGAACGGCAAAGCACCGGCAAAGCCCGGGCGAACTCCGGGCTCCGCGGAATCGGGAGCCGTCCCGGCCGGGAGAGCGGTCCGCATTAACAAGGGAGAACTTCGCGGCGAACAGCGGCGCCGTGAAGGGGAATCCGCTTCCGTGCTTGCTCCGTGCACACATAGCGTTCGCCGCGTGACGATGTGCGTCCGGTTCGCGGTCCGCGCGGGTCGGCAGGTGTCCGGGGGCGCGGCCGGGTAACGGGCGTGCCGTCGGCGGACAATCCGGGGGTAGGGGCGGTGCGCGGGGAGGGCCTGTTCACGGAGCGGGCGCCGAACGGGCGGTTCCAGTGGCAGCTCAAAGCGATGAACGGGCGGGTGGTGGCGGTGTCCTCCTCCGTCCACGAGTCGTCCGGTGACGCCGAGCGGGCGTTCGCCGAGCTGGTCGCCCTGGGGCCTGCGCTGGTGGCGCGGATCACCCACGTCCGGGACGGACTGGGCTGGACCTGGGTGGTGCCCGGGCCGCGGGGCAATCCGCTGGTCAAGTCGAGCCGGGCGTACGAGCGTTACGCGACCTGTCAGAACGCGTTCCGGCGGTTCATGGCGCTGCTGGCCCGGATGTCCGAGGCGAAGGGGGCGGCCGGGTCGGTGGAGGCGGCGGAGACGGTGGAGGAGGCTGCGGCGGCCGGGGGCGCGGGTGGCGGCGGCAGGGCCGGGGCCGGGTCGTGAGCACGGTGGGGACCGGTCGCGGTCCCCGGCTGGTGCCGGTGCGCGGGTCGGACGGGCGGGTCGGCTGGTCGCTGGTGGCCGCGAACGGCAGGCGGCTCGCCTCGGCCGTCCGCGCCTACCGCAGCGACCGTGAACTGGCGGCGGGAATAGGGGAGTTGCTGGCCGAACGGGCCGTCCTGCGGTTCGTCCTCAGCCAGCGCGAGGACCGCCTCTGGGTCTGGACGGCGCACCTCCCCGCCCGCACCACCCGGGCCGGGGCGCGTGGCGGCGAGGCGGTTGCTCGTAGCGCCCGCGGCTACCTGCGCCGAGACCAGTGCCGCCAGAGCGTCACCGCCTTCCTGCAGGGCGCCGACCACGTCCAGCGACTGCGCCGCCTGGGCGGCGGCCCGGCCCTGCCGTCCACCTGGTAGCCCCTCGGCCAGCCTGCGCCTGTGGGCCCCGTGCGCGCCTTGCCGAGTCGTTGCGGCGGGGCGCTTCGGCGTTGCGGCCGGGGTGCTCCGGCGTTGCGGCCGGGCGGGTGGCGGGTGGCGGGTGGCGGGTTGCAGGTGGCGGGGGAGTGCGGGGTGGTGTGCGGGGCGTGCGGGAACGGTGCAGCGGGAGTGAAGCAGAGATGGCCGGGGTGACCCCGTGGGCCCACCTGGAGAAGAACGCGCCCGGGGCGGGAGGGCCGGACGGTGAGCGGTCAACTCCCGTACTGACCAGGGGATTCGGAGGGTCGGACGGTCCGGTGCGACCGAGGCGGGGGAGACGGCCGGTGCTTCCGGGGAACAGGTGGGCGCGGCGAGGATCGCACCGCCGGAAAGCCGCGGAGCTCTCCGGCACCGGGCCCCGCCAGGCTCCGGTCCAGCTAGGACTTTCCCCTATGGAGGAACAGGACCATGCGTCACACCGCCGCCAAGGCGTTCGCCGCCGTCGCGATGACCGCCGCCCTCACCGCCGTCACCGTCCCCGCGATGGCGGACCCGGCCACCGGCACCGTCCCGGCGAGCACGGACATCGTCGGTGCGGGATCGGACACCACGCAGGCTCTGCTCAACCAGTTCTCCACCGACTACAACGCCACCGTGTCCGGCACCCCGAAGCTGTACAGCTGGGACGCGACCGGCTCGGCCACCATCACCCCGAAGAGTGGCGCGACCTCGATCACCCGCCCGAACGGCTCCGGCGCCGGCATCACCGCGCTGAACGCGCCCGGCAGCTCCCTGGACTTCGCGCGCTCCTCCCGGGGCCCGCAGACCGGCGACCCGGTCTCCGACCTGTTCGTCGCGTTCGCCAAGGACGCGGTGACCTGGTCGGCGAAGTCCGGCGGCCACGCCCCGGCCAACCTGACCACCCAGGACCTGTTCGACATCTACTCCTGCACCGCGGGCAAGACCGACTGGTCGAACTTCGGCGGCACCGCGGGCACCATCAAGCCCTACCTGCCGCAGATCAGCTCCGGCACCCGCTCCTTCTTCCTGAAGGCGATCGGCAACCCGACCCTGGGCTCCTGCGTGGTCACCGGCCCGGAGGAGAACGAGGGCACCGACCTGGCGCTCAACGACAACGACGTGATTTTCCCGTACTCGGTGGGTCACTGGGTCGGCCAGGCCAACGGCCACACCACCGCCACCGACGACAAGGGCAACCTGACCCTGCGCAACATCAACGGCGTCGCCCCGCTGACCGCCTCCGGCACCCTCAACCCGACCTTCGCCAACCCGACCTACGGCCGGGTGCTCTACAACGTGGTCCGGGACAGTGACTGGAACGCCAGCCCGGCCACCACCAAGAGCACCGCGCTGCGCGCGATCTTCGGCCCCAGCGGCTACCTCTGCTCCACCGCCGGCAAGGCGTCCACCACCAGCTACGGCTACCTGACCCTGGCGGCCGCCGCCTGCGGTTCCACCACCCACATCTGACGGTCCCGTCCCGCGGCACCGCCCAGCACCCGCCGCCCGTCCCGAGCCCCCCGGCCGGGACGGGCGGCGGCCCGTGACGCCACCACCCGCAGCCGGATCAGCGCGGGTGCGCAGAGAACTGCACGAGCACCCACCGAACAGCACGAGCACGCAGAAAGCAGCACGAGCAAGCAGCACACCCCACGCGCCGCCACGCACCACGCGCCGGGTGCCGCCGGGCACCCCGTCCGAAGGAGCCACGATGTCCCGTCACGCCGTCCGGATCGCCGCCGCGGTCGCCGGTCTCGCCCTCGCCGCCACCGCCGCGTCCGCCACCTCCGCCTCCGCCGCCCCGGCGACCGGCAGCGCGGTGATCCACGAGAGCAACGACTTCTTCCAGCAGGCCGCCCAGGCCGGCATCGTGGCCGTCCCGCTGCCCACCGCCACCGCGGGCTACGACCCGGCCAGCGGACTGTCGGCGAGCTTCCCGGTGACCGACGGCGACGGTCGGATGAACAACTTCTTCGGCGGGGTCAGCCTCGGTGGCGGCCTGCTGTTCGTCGACGCGCGGACCGGCAGCGCGGTCTCCTTCCACAAGCTGGGCTTCGCCTTCGACACCTGGGCCGTCACCGCCGTCCCGGACGGCTCCAGCACCCCGGTCGCGCTGTTCGACCCGGCGGGCAACAACTCGATCACCAGCAGCGGCAGCACCCAGAACCTGACCGCCGACGCACTGGTCCTGGACGCCGAGGGCGCCCAGTACCTGGACGGCAAGCTGCACACCACCTTCTTCACCGCGGGCCAGAGCATCGGCTCCTTCGCGCTCTCCTACACGCCCGCCGCCTGACCGCACCCGCAACCGCCCCGGAACGCGGGGCCCCCGTACCGCCCGACCGCCCGACCGGCCACCGGTCGGGCGGTACGCGTACGCGGGGGCGTCCGCGGTGGCGGACCCGCCGCCGGGGGTGGTTCCGGCCGCGCAGGACATCGCGGGGCGGGAGCCGGCACCCCCGCCGGGCCGATGAACCGGCTCTCGGGCGACTGCTGCAACGACCTTGCCCGCAGGCCCCGACTCCGGGCGGTGCCGTTTCCTGACGGACCGCCAGTTCCCTTGATTCGAGCACTAATTGGGGCCTCGTACACCTGGAGGTCAGTGGGCGGCCAGACGCGACTGGCCGAATATCGTCGGAGCCGCCGACCGGTCGCTCCGCTCCCTGTCATCCGTGCGTGCCCGGTCCGGCGCGCCGTCGCCCGGAGGTGCTGCACCGATGAGAACCCGCCCGTGGGGGCCGAGAACCGGATCGCGTCCGTTGAAGGCCTACTCGGCGGCCGTGCTGGCCTGGACGGTGGCCGCCGCCGTCGTGTTCCTGCCGCTCGGCGGCCCGGGCGTCCAGCCCGCCTCGGCGGCCTCCGGGACGACGGTGGAGGGTCCGGCCCGGTTCGATCCCGACACCTGGACGGACGGGCCGAAGGGCACCGTCACGGTCTCGCAGGTCAACGACCTCAGGAACCAGGTGGTGCACGTCAGTTGGACGGGCTTCACGCCGACCGTCGACGTCATGGGCAAGCCCGTCGACGTGGTCGAGGTGCACGACGGCGCCGCCAACTACGCGGTGCGGATCTACCAGTGCCGCGGCGAGAACCCCGACGTCACCGACTGCTACGGCTCCTCCCTGTACGGCGGGGAGGTCTCCAAGGGCTTCCTGCAGCCCACGCCGGCAGCCGGGACGTCCCCGGAGTTCCCGTCGAACATGGTCATCGCGGCCACCCGCCCCGACGGCACGGGCGAGGCGGACATCGAGCTGTGGACCGCGCAGCAGAGCCAGGGCCTCAACTGCGACCCGACCCACAAGTGCTCCCTGGTGGTGGAGCCGAACTACGGCGGGGACTCGCTCGGTGCCAACAGCTACCCGGACGTCGTGATCAACTGCGACGACCACTCGCTGGACCTGGACGACTTCTTCCACACCGCCACCGACGGCTCGTTCCTGCTCAGCCCGAGCGAGACCAACTGGACCTCCGGTGAGTCGTGCGCCTGGAAGCGGCACGTCACCATCCCGCTGAACTTCGCCCAGACCCCCAACTCCTGCGCCGCCGGGAGCACCGACTTCTCCGCGATCGGCCTGGAGATGGCCGACCGGGCCGTCCAGCAGTGGCGCACCGGCAGTTGCCTGGAGAGCGAGCCGCTGCGGGTGCAGTACTCCGTCGGCAACGGCGAGCCGCAGGCCCGCTCCGCCTTCCTGCGCCGCTCCGGTGCGGACGTCGCCCTGACCTCCGTCCCGGACCGCAACACGCCGACCCGGCCCTACGTGTACGCGCCGCTCGCCAACGGCGCGGTCTCGGTGGTCTTCGTCGTCGACGACGGCGCCACCCGCCGACAGGTGCACCGGCTGCGGCTCAACCAGCGACTGCTGGCGAAGATGCTCACCCAGACGTACCGCTACTACAACGCGGACGACACCGACACCGTCCGGGGCAACCCGCTCTGCCTGTTCGACGACCCGGAGTTCCGCCGGCTCAACGCCGACGTCGCGACCGGCGTGACCTGGCCCGGCTGCGGCAACACCGCGAACACCGCGCCGGTGGTCGTCGGCGGCACCACCGACCTGGTGTACCGGCTGACCGAGTGGATCGCCGCCGACCCGGACGCCGCCCAGTTCCTCCAGGGCGCCCCCGACCCGTGGGGCACCCACGTCAACACCAAGTTCCTGCCGTCGGCTTACGGCGGTTACCCGACCGACGTGTTCCGGACGCTGGACTACTCCGGCCTCAACAACCACAAGCAGTACGAGTGGAACCCCGTGCTGGGCGGCCTCGGCCAGGTGCTGCGGATGACGCTGCAGAACCAGCTGTCCTGCCAGTTCCCCTACACCAACAGCGCGGGCCAGCACGACAAGTGCCTCGCCATGGTGCCCGGCAAGCGCTCGCTGTTCGCCGTCATGGACAGCGGCGACGCCCAGGCGATGAGCCTGCCCGAGGCCGAACTCCCCAACCCGGCAGGCGCGTTCACCACACCGACGATCACCTCGATGCAGGCCGCCGCGAAGGACATGCCCTTCGACGAGGCCACCGGCACCCAGCAACTGCCGTACGACGACGACAACTCCGCCTACGCGAAGGACCCGAAGGCCTACCCGCTGACCATGGTGCAGTACGCCATGCTGCCGACCGAGGGCCTCGGCCAGGCCAAGGCCGCCGCGGTCAGCAGGTTCGTGCGCACCGTCACCGACCCCGGCAAGGGGCAGGTCTACGGCCGGGCGCCGGGTCAACTCGCGGTCGGCTACGCGGCCTTGACCAAGGCCCAGAGCGCCCAGGCGAAGGCCGCCGCCGACCACGTCGCCGCACAGGACGGCGGTACCCCCAGCAAGCCCGCCGACACCGGCGGTGACGGCGACGGATCGGCCTCCGGCGCCAACGGCGCCGGCAGCGGCGGGAGTTCCGGCGGCATTGGGGGCTCCGTCGGCGGTACGGACGGCGGTACGGGCGGTGGCGTCGACGGCGGCGCCGGGACGGCCGGAGGCGGCAACGCCGTCCAGGCCGGGGCCGCGGCCTCCGGCAAGCCCAGCGGCAGCGCCTCGCCCGGCCTCGCCGCCGCCCCGGTCGGGGAGGCGGCGGCCGACCGGGCCGGGATGGCCCGGCTGCTGCTGCCGGTGATCCTCGCCACCGGCGCCGTCCTGCTGGTCGGCGGCCCCGCCGCACTGTTCCTCGGCGGCACCCCCGCCGGGGCGAACCTCCGCCGCGGCGCCGGACGGGCCTGGTCCCGGCTGCTCCGCCGCGGCTGACGCCCCGCCCCGCTCCACCCCGCCCCGCCCCGACCAGACCCGGCCCGACGTGCCGGACGGGCGCCCCGCGCGCCCGTCCGGCCGCCACCGGCCGCCACCGGTCCGTCCCGGACACCCGAGAACCCTCACCGCGCGGAGAGTTGAGCCCATGACAGCCGCCGTCCAGCCGACGGACACCCGCGTCCCGCCGCCGACGTCCGACCCCGACCGGCCCCGCCGGATCAGCGCCCCCGCCTCGCCCGCCGACCGGGCCTTCCGCGGTGTGCTGCGCGCCGCCGGGCTGTCGGTGTTCGTGCTGATGGGGCTGATCGCCTTCTTCCTGCTGCTGCGCGGCACCGAGGCGCTGCGCGCCGTCGGCTGGTCCTTCCTCACCGAGCAGAACTGGCGCACCGCCGCCCACACCTTCGGCATCGCCGCCGTCCTGCCCAACGGCATCCTGATCGCGCTGATCGCGCTGTGCATCGCCGTCCCGGTCTCGCTCACCGCCGCGCTGTTCATCTCCGAGTACGCGCCCGTCCGGCTGCGCCCGGCGCTGATCTCGCTGGTCGACCTGATGGCCGCGATCCCGAGCATCGTGTACGGGCTGTGGGGCCTGTTCTTCCTGCAGCCGCGCTTCGTCGGGCTGTGCCGCTGGCTGGCCAACCACCTCGGCGGGCCGCTGCCCTTCCTGCGGGTGCGCGGCGGCGACACCCCGACCTCGTACACCTCCTCGACGTTCATCGCGGGCACCGTGGTCTCGCTGATGATCATCCCGATCATCACCTCGCTCAGCCGCGAGGTGTTCTCGCAGGCCCCGGCGGGCGAGCGGGAGGGCGCCTACGCGCTCGGCTCCACCCGCTGGGGCATGGTGCGCACCGTGGTGCTGCCGTTCGGGCGCGGCGGCGTGATCGGCGCCGTGATGCTCGGCTTCGGCCGCGCGATGGGCGAGACCATCGCCGTCGCGCTGATCATCTCCCCGGTGTTCCGGATCTCCTGGCACGTGCTGGAGAACGGCGGCGGATCGATCTCCTCGCTGATCGCGCTGCGCTTCAGCGAGTCCGACGGCCTGTCGCTGTCCGCGCTGATGGCCGCCGGCCTGGTGCTCTTCTCCCTCACCCTGCTGGTCAACGTGGCCGCCGGGTTCGTCATCAGCCGGTCCCGGTCCGGCGCCTCGACCTCGGACTGACCGGAGGACACCGATGCACCCCACACCCCCGCACACCGCGCACACCGCGCAGACCGCGCACACCGCGCACACCGCGCAGACCCCCGACCTGCCCGAGCAGCGGCGGATCAAGCTCGGCGGCACCACCCGCGAGGAGGTCCTCACCATGCTCGGCGCGGGCGCCGGCTCGCTCGCCCTGGACTGGCTGCTGTACGAGCGGGTGCTGCCGCTCAGCGGCGCGTTCGGCTTCCTGCTCTGCTGGTACCTGCTGTTCCTGGCGCTGTACACCCTGGTCGGACGGCTCCAGTGGGACGCCCTGACCGTCCGCGAACGCCTCGCCACCGCGCTCGCCTGGAGCTCCGGCCTGCTGGTGCTCGCCGTCATCGTCGAGCAGATCGGCTACGTCGCGGTCCGCGGCCTGGACGCCGCCCGGCACTGGAACTTCTTCACCGAGACCATGCGCACCACCGCCCCGCTGTCGCCGATCACCTCCGGCGGCTGCCTGCACGCCGTGGTCGGCTCGCTCGAACAGCTCGGCCTGGCCACGCTGTTCTCGGTGCCGCTGGGCGTGGTCACCGCGGTCTTCCTGGTCGAGACGGGCACCAGTCGGCGCAGCGCCCGCTTCGTCACGCCCGTCCGGGTGCTGGTCGAGGCGATGACCGCCCTGCCGTCCATCGTGGCGGGCCTGTTCGTGCTCGGCGTGGTCATCCTCACCCTGGGCGCGGAGAAGAGCGGCCTGGCCGCCTCGCTCGCCCTGACCGTGATGATGACGCCGATCGTCACCCGCGCCGCCGAGGTGGTCGTCCGCCTCGTCCCCGGCACGCTCAAGGAGGCCTCCTACGCGCTCGGCGCCGGCCAGTGGCGCACCGTCCGGCACGTGGTGCTGCCCACCGCCCGGCCCGGCCTGACCACCGCCGTGGTGCTCGGCATGGCCCGCGGCGTCGGCGAGACCTCCCCGGTGCTGCTCACCGCGGGCTTCACCGCCCGGATGAACCTCGACCCGCTGCACGGCAACCAGGCCAGCCTGCCGCTGTACGTCTGGAACTACGTCAAGCAGCCCTACCCCGACATGGTGGCCCGGGCGTTCGCCGGGGCGCTGACCCTGATGGCCGTGGTGCTGGTGCTGTTCGTCACCGCCCGCGTCCTGGGCCGCCACCGCGCACCCACCGAGCGGCGGGCCCGCCGCCCGCTGCGCCGGGCCCGCACCACCGCGGCCGCCCCCGTACCCGCCCCCGTACCCGCGCCCGTCCTGGCGGTGGAGAGCCGATGAACCGTCACAGCCCCGGCCGACAGAGCCGACAGAGCCGACAGAGCCGTCACAGCCGTCCCGGCCGTCAGCAGAGAAGGAAGACCCGTCCCGTGCGACTCCGCCACCTGGCCTCGGCGCTGCTGGCCGCCGCGCTGGCCCTGCCCACCGTGCTGCTCGGCGCGGCCCCCGCCCGCGCCGCGACCTCGCTGAGCGCGGACGGCTCCAGCTGGGCCGGTCCGGCGATCGACCAGTGGCGGCGCGACGTCGGCCCGATGGGCATCGAGATCGACTTCAACCCGGTCGGCTCGGCGGCCGGCCGCGTCCAGTGGGCCAACGGCCAGGACGACTTCACCGCCTCCGACGTGCCGTTCCGCAGCAAGGCCGACAGCGGCGTCGACCCGAAGCAGGCGGGCAGCTACCTGGGCCAGGCGGAGAACCCGCGGTACGGCTACTCGTACGTGCCGATCACGGCGGGCGGCACCGCGCTGATGTACCACCTGGAGCTCGGCGGCAAGAAGGTCACCGACCTGCGGCTGTCCCCGGACACCATCGTCGGCATCTTCACCAACAGGATCACCTCCTGGGACGACCCGAAGATCACCGCCGACTACGGCAAGGCGCTGCCGAAGGTCCCGATCACCCCGGTGGTGCGCTCCGACGGCTCCGGCGCCACCGCCCAGTTCACCCGCTGGATGCAGCACACCCACAAGAGCGAGTGGGAGGCGTACTGCACCAAGGTCAACGGCGTCACCTGCGGCGACTACACCGAGTTCTTCCCGCCCTCCGGCCGGATGACCGCGCAGAACGGCTCCGACGTGGTCGCGGGCTACATCCAGTCGCCCACCGGCATCGGCGCGATCGGCTACGACGAGTACGCCTTCGCCAAGCGCAGCAACTGGCCCGTGGTCAAGGTGCTCAACCCGGCCGGGTACTACACCCTGCCGACCGCCTCCAACGTCGCGGTGGCGCTCACCGCCGCGAGGATCCGCGGCGTCGACGACAGCACCTCCCCGAACGACCCGGACTACCTGCAGCAGAACCTCGACGGCGTCTACACCAACAACGACGCCCGCTCCTACCCGATCTCCTCCTACAGCTACCTGATCGTGCCGCGCTCCGGGGCCGAACTGCCCGTGACGCCGCGCTTCAACGAGGCCAAGGGCAACGCGCTCAGTCGCTACCTCGCCTACGTGCTGTGCGCGGGGCAGGGCGAGGCCGACGACCTCGGCTACTCGCCGATCCCGCGCAACCTGGTGCGCGGCGGTCTGCTGCAGACCCAGCACATCCCCGGCAACGCCAGCCCGGTCGATCCCAACACGCTCGCCAACTGCCCCAATCCGACCTTCAATTCGGCCGGTGAGCTGACCGTGCTGAAGAACGCGCCGCAGCCCTCCCCCTGCGACAAGGCGGGCAGCCCGCTGAACTGCACCGTGCAGAACGGCCAGGCGGTCAAGGCCGGTTCCGGCTCCGGCTCCGGCAGCGGTGGTTCGGGCTCTGGTGCCAACTCCGGCTCCGTCGGCGGTGGTTCGGGCTCCGGTGCCAACTCCGGTTCCGAAGGCGGTGGTTCGGGAGGCGCCGTCTCCGGCTCCGGGGACGGGGGCGCCGCGGTGATCGACCCGCAGACCGGTGAGCTGGTGGACTCCGGTGCCGGTGGCGGCGGTTCGGGCTCCGGCGCCGCCCCCGCCCAGGTGGTCGCGCTCGGCGGACGGCCGCAGGACTGGGTGCTGTCCTCGCTCACCGCGCTCGAACTGCTCGGCGTGGTCACCGTCCCCCCGCTGCTGGCCGCCTGGTGGCGCCGCCGCGACCGGACGGCGGGCAGCCGGTGAACCCCGTCCCGAGCGTCCCGACCACCCCGACGACCGCAGGCGCCGCACCCGAGGAGAGCAGCAGATGACCGCGCCCGCCCTGGAGCGGCCCCCCGCCGACCCGTCCGCCGATCCGTCCGCCGCGCCCGCGCCGTCCGCCCCGGTGGCCGCCGGAGCGGGCCCGGCCGCCGCCGGGCCGCGCCGGAGCCCGCTGCTGGTCGCCGCCCGGGCGGCGACCCTGGCCGCCGGGCTGCTGCTCGGCTTCGCCGGGTACCTGCTCGGCCTGTCCGACCTGCAGGAGGCCCACCACCAGTCCACCGCGTACGCCACCCTCCGCGACCGGCTCGCCACCGCCACCGCCCCGACCGGCCCGACCGAGGACGGCGCGCCGCTGGCGGTCCTGGACGTCCCGGCGATCGGCCTGCACCGGGCCGTCGTGGTCGAGGGCACCAGCGGACGCGACCTGATGCGCGGCCCCGGTCACCGGCGCGACACCGTCCTGCCCGGACAGCCCGGCGTGGCCGTCCTGTTCGGCCGCTCCACCGCGTTCGGCGCCCCGTTCGCCGACCTCGGCAGGCTCGCGGTCGGTGACCGGATCGAGGTCACCACCGGCCAGGGAACCTTCCACTACACCGTCAACACCCGCGGCGACGGCGACCACCCGATCAAGGACCCCGCCCCCAACCGGCTGGTCCTGGTCACCGGCGACTCCGACTGGATCCCCACCAGCACCGTCCTGGTCGGCGCCCGGCTCGACGGCGACCCCGAACCGGCCGGCGCGAAGCGGCCCGCCGGCACCGCCACCGACAAGGTGCTGGCCGCCGACAAGGGCGCCCTGCCCGCGCTCCAACTCTGGTCGCTGGCCCTGCTGCTGGCCGTCGCCGCGGCCGCCGTCACCGCCCGCCGCTGGCAGCGCACCGCCACCTACCTGTGCTTCGCGCCGGTGGTCGCCGCGCTGCTCTGGTCGGTGTACGAGAACGCCGCCGCCCTGCTCCCCAACGTCTACTGACACCCTCCGGCACCCCGGGAAAGGACCGCCCGCCGATGACCGAGACCGCCCACCCCCCCTTCCCCGCCCAGAAGTCCGGAGCACAGGACGACCCGCCCACGGTGCCGCTGCCGCCCGTCCCGGCCGACCCGGCCGACCCCGCACCGCGCGCCCTGTCCGGGCTGGAGACCCGCGAGGTGACCGCCTGGTTCGGGCAGCGCAAGGTGCTCGAACGGGTCTCCTTCACCATGCGGGCCGGGGAGATCACCGCCCTGATCGGCCCGTCCGGCTGCGGCAAGTCCACCTACCTGCGGATCCTCAACCGGATGCACGAGATGGTCCGCGGCGCCGCCCTCGCCGGAGAGGTCCTGCTGGAGGGAGAGGACGTGTACGCCCCCGGCCGCCGCCCCGCCGAGGTGCGCCGCCGGATCGGCATGGTCTTCCAACGCCCCAACCCGTTCCCCGCCATGTCGCTGTACGACAACGTGGTCAGCGGGCTCAAGCTCTCCGGCATCAGGGCGAGCCGCGAGGAACGCGACCACCTGGTCGAGTCCAGCCTGCGCCGGGCCGGGCTGTGGGACGAGGTCAGCAACCGGCTCGGCACCCCCGGCGGCGCCCTCTCCGGCGGCCAGCAGCAGCGCC
Organism: Kitasatospora sp. NPDC001540; assembly: GCF_042894345.1. NCBI lineage: Bacteria > Bacillati > Actinomycetota > Actinomycetes > Kitasatosporales > Streptomycetaceae > Kitasatospora > Kitasatospora sp. NPDC001540. Next base: position 103,523 of record NZ_JBIAVO010000014.1, on the reverse strand, counting down.
TGTGCATCGCCCGTTCGCTCGCGGTCTCCCCGGAGATCCTGCTGATGGACGAACCCTGCTCCGCCCTCGACCCCACCTCCACCCGCCGCATCGAGGAGACCATCGCCGAACTGCGCCACCGGGTCACCATCGTCATCGTCACCCACAACATGCAGCAGGCCCAACGCGTCTCCCAGTCCTGCGCGTTCTTCCTCGCCACCCACGACACCCCCGGCCGGATCGTCGAATCCGGCCCCACCGAACGCCTCTTCACCGACCCCGCCGACCCGCGCACCGCCGACTACGTCAACGGCCGCTTCGGCTGAGCCCGCTGACCGCGTGTCACGCCGGGCGCGCGGCGGCGCAGCGCCTAGCGTGGGCGGGGGACCGGCCGCCCCGGCCCCCGCACCCGTACCGCCACGAGGAGAGAGCGCAGACCATGACCGTCAGCCTGCCCGAGCTCACCGGGGACTACGTCCTCGACCCGACCCACACCCGGATCGGGTTCGTCGCCCGCCACGCCATGGTCACCAAGGTGCGCGGCGCCTTCCACCAGTTCGAGGGCACCGCCCACCTGGACGGTGCCGACCCGGCGAAGTCCAGCGGCCAGGTCGTCATCAAGACCCAGAGCATCGACACCGGCGTCGAGCAGCGCGACCAGCACCTGCGCACCAACGACTTCCTGGACGCGCCGAACTTCCCCGACATCACCTTCCGCACCACCGGGGTCGAGCAGAAGTCCGACACCGACTACCGGGTCACCGGCGACCTCACCATCAAGGACACCACCAAGCCCGTCAGCATCGACTTCGAGTACACCGGCAACGCCGTCGACCCCTACGGCAACCTGCGGGTCGGCCTGGAGGGTTCCGTCACCATCAGCCGCAAGGAGTTCGGCGTCACCTGGAACGCCGCCCTGGAGGGCGGCGGCGTGCTGGTCGGCGACAAGGTGGTGCTCGAGTTCGACGTCTCGGCGATCAAGCAGAGCTGAGCGCACGCACGGAGGTCGCCCCCGACCGCGTCCGGTCGGGGGCGACCTCCACGCGTCAGTGCCGCAGCGACGACGTCATCGCCTCGGCGATCAGGTCGGCGCGCTCGACCTCCGTCAGCTGCCGGTTCATCTCCTCGATCAACAAGCCCCCGAACTCCCGGACCCGGCCGTCCGAGTCGGCCCAGAGGACGTACCACCGGTCCGCCGGACTGACGGACGAGTCCACGAAGTCGCTGACGAGGATCACCGAACCGTCGGGCCGCTTCACCCGCACGCAATTGGTCGCCGCCCGGCCGTCGCGCGTGTAGCAGGCCGTCGGGTCAGGGCCGTCGGCCACCCGGCCGTCGTCCAGGACGAACTCGTTGGTGCGGACCTTGACCTTCGTCCCCGGGAGGTGCGATTCACCAGGGTGGGGAGGCTCCGGCTGGGAGCCGGTCGGCAGCTTCACGGCCAGTTCGGCGGCGACCTTCCGGACGGAGTCGTCCGCGGTGTTCCCGGTCGGGGCGGCGGCCGGTCCGGCCGCGGCGGCCGTGCGGCCGTCCGGCAGGTGCCCGACGACCGCGCCCGTCGCGCCCAGCGCCAGCACCGTCAGCGCGCCGGTCAGCGCGAGGCGGTGGCGCCGGTGGCGGCGGCCGGAACGGCGGGCGGCGGCGGCGAGGCGGCCGTCCGTGGTGGTGGGGGCGAGCGCGGCCGCGTCGTCCAAGGCCAGGGCCAGGGCCGCGGTCAGTTCGTCGTCAGTGGGCATGGTGCAGTACCGCCTTGTCGGAGTCGTGGGTGGACGGGAGGGGGGCGGAACGGCCGGTCAGGGTGTCCAGGTCGGTGCCGAGGACCGCCCGCAGCCGGGCCAGCGCCCGCTTGGTGCGGGTGCGCACCGCGCCGTCGCTGATCCGCAGCACCCCGGCGCTCTCCTCGACGCTGCGGTCCTCCCAGACCGCAGCACCAGCACCGCCCGGTCCGCCGGGGCCAGCGCCGACAGCGCCCGCAGCAGCGTCAGCCGCAGCGCCGGGTCCGGGTCGTCGACCCCGGTCTCCGGCAGCACGTCGGTGACCCGCTCGGTGGTGGAGCGCCGCCGCCGGTGGGACAGGAAGGTGTTGACCAGGACGGTCTGCGCGTACCCGCTCGGGTTCTCCAGCCGGGAGATCTTCCGCCACTTCAGGAAGACCCGGCCCAGCGCCTCCTGCACCAGGTCCTCCGCGAGGTGCGGGTCCCCGCCGGTCAGCAGGAACGCCGTCCGCAGCAGGTGCCGCGCCCGGAAGGCGACGAACTCCTCGAACTCCGTTGCCCGCGGCGGCCCCTGGCTCTCCGGCCCGGCCCGCTTCGATGAGTGATCCATGCCCTGGTAACGCATCGGCCCCGACGCTACGTGACACCCCGCCCGGCCGGGGACCCCGGGCCGGTGGCGGCCGTGCGGCAGGATGGGGGTGACGGGCCGTCACCGGGCGGCGGGGCGAACGGAGAGGACGGTGGACGCGGATGGGCGCCGAGGACGGCAGCTACGACTACGACCTGGTGGTGATCGGCGGCGGCCCCACCGGGGAGAACCTCGCCGACCGGGCGCACGCCGGTGGGCTGAGCGTGGCCCTGGTGGAGGGCGAACTCGTCGGCGGCGAGTGCTCGTACTGGGCGTGCATGCCCAGCAAGGCGCTGCTGCGCCCGGGCGCCGCGCTCGCCGGGGCCCGGCGGGTGGCGGGCGGCCGGGAGGCCGTCACCGGGGAGCTGGACGCGGCCGCCGTGCTGGCGCGCCGGGACGCCTTCGCCTCGCACTGGCACGACGACGGGCAGGAGCGGTGGCTGGCCTCGGCCGGCATCGACCTGGTCCGCGGGCACGGGCGGCTGGACGGCGAGCGGAGGGTCACCGTCGACACCCCCGGCGGCGGGCGGCGCACCCTCACCGCCCGGCACGCCGTCGCCGTCTGCACCGGCACCCGCGCCGCCCTCCCCGACCTGCCCGGCCTGGCCGGGGCCCGGGTGTGGACCAGCCGCGAGGCGACCTCCGCGAAGTCCGTCCCCGGGCGGCTCGCCGTGGTCGGCGGCGGCGTCGTCGCGGTCGAACTGGCCACCGCCTGGCGCTCCCTGGGCAGCGAGGTCACCCTGCTGGTGCGCGGCGGCCGACTGCTGGAGCGCACCGAGGAGTTCGCCGGACAGCTTGTCTCGGACGGCCTGCGCGCCGCCGGGGTCGACGTCCGGTTCGGGGTGTCGGTGACCGCGCTGCGGCGCGAACCGGACGGCACCGTCCTGCTCGACCTGGGCGACGGCACCCGGCTGCCCGCCGACGAGGTCCTGTTCGCCACCGGCCGCCGCCCCGCCACCGCCGACCTCGGCCTGGAGACCGTCGGACTCGAACCCGGCGGCTGGATCGACACCGACGACACCGGCCGCGCCACCGCCGTCCCCGGCGGCTGGCTGTACGCCGCGGGCGACGTCAACCACCGCGCCCTGCTCACCCACCAGGGTAAGTACCAGGGCCGGGTCTTCGGCGCCGTCATCGCCGACCGCGCCGCCGGCCGCCCCCTCGACCTCGCCCCCTGGGGCCGCTCCGTCGCCACCGCCGACCACGCCGCCGTCCCGCAGGTCGTCTTCGCCGACCCCGAGGTCGCCGCCGTCGGCCGCACCCTGCGCGAGGCCGAGGACGCCGGGCTGCGGGTGCGCGCCGTCGACTACGAGCTCGGCGACGTCTCCGGCGCCGCCCTGCACGCCGACGGCTACCGCGGCCGGGCCCGCGCCGTCGTCGACCTCGACCGGGAGGTGCTGGTCGGCGTCACCTTCGTCGGGCCCGACGTCGCCGAACTGCTGCACTCCGCGACCGTCGCCGTGGTCGGGGAGGTGCCGATCGCCCGGCTCTGGCACGCCGTCCCCGCCTACCCCACCGTCAGCGAGGTCTGGCTGCGGCTGCTGGAGGCGTACCGGGGCTGAGGCAGGGTCAGCGGCCCTCGCCGTGCCGGGCGCCGGGCGGCGGGCGGTGGGCGGAAAATCCGTTGCGCGGTGATTCGGCCGGGTCCTACCCTGGCGTGGGCGGGGCCCCCCCCCGCCCCCCCCCCCGGGGCGCCCGCGGGGGCGCCGGCCCCCCCCCCCGGGGGGGCCCCCGGGCCACCCCCCCCCCCCCCCCCCCCCCCCCCCCCCC
>NZ_JBIAVO010000014.1:0-99423 GCF_042894345.1 Kitasatospora sp. NPDC001540 | reverse complement strand
GCCGGCGGGGGGGGGCGGGGGGGGGGGGGCTCCCCAAACCCCCCGGGCCCCCCCCGCCCCCCCGCCCCCCCCGGCCCCCCCCCCCCCCCCCCCCCCCCCCCCCGACCGGGTCCGCGCGGCTGCGCGCGGCCCCGCGCAGAGAGGAGGCCGCGATGTCCACCCCGCACCCGGCGCTCCCGATCACCCCTGCGACCTCGGCCGCCCCCGCGCAGTAGGGCGGCCCCGCCCGATCGGGCTGCGCCTCCGGTTCCCGTTCGTCCCTTCCCGGAGGCACCGTGCTGTTCCGTCCCACCGTCGCGGCCGACCGCGACGGCTTCCTCCCGCTGCTCGTCACCGACCCCGCCAGCACGCTGACGGCCGACACCTACCTGGCCCGGCTCGCCACCGGCGAGTACCACCCGGGGCGGACGTGGATCGCCGAACCGGCCCCCGGCGCCGCGCCGCTGGCGGTCGCCGTCTGGTGGTCCGGCCCCGCGGACGCCGGGCCCGCCGCGCTCGACGCCGTGCTGGTCCACCCGTCCGTCCACGCGCCCGCCGAACGCACCGCGCTGGCCGCCGAGTTGCTCACCGCCGCGCACGCGGCGTACGGGCACGCCCCCGCCTACCACCTCTTCCTGCCCGGAGACTGGCACGACCGCCCCGACGCGCTGGCCGCCACGGCCTGGCGGCAGGAGGCCGCCCGGCGGGCCGGGCTCCCGGCGAGCCTGGAGCGGCTGCGCTACGAGTGGACGCCGGAGGCGGGCCTGCCCGCCCCGAGCGGGCGGCTGCTGTTCCGCGCCGAACCCGACGACGAGGTCTTCGTCGACCTGTTCCGCCGCACCCTGACCGGCACCCGCGACGCCACCTCCCGCACCACCGCCGCCCGGCGCGGCGCCGAGGCCCAGGCCCGGGCCGACGTCGCCCTCTACCGGGACGGCATGCTCGGCGACCGCGGCTGGTGGCGCACCGCCCACACCCCCGACGGCGAGACGGTCGGCTTCGCCGTCCCCTCCCGCAACTCCGCCGCCCCCGTGGTCGGCTACCTCGGCGTCCTGCCCGAGCACCGCGGCCGCGGCCACGTCGACGACCTGCTCGCCGAGACCACCCGCCTGCTGGCCGCCGAGACCGGCGCCGCGCACGTCCGCGCCGACACCGACCTGGCCAACACCCCGATGGCCGCCGCCTTCGAACGCCTCGGCTACCGCACCACCGCCCGCCGCCTGGTCCTCTCGGCCGCCCCGGAGTGACACCGGCCCCGCCGCCAGGCGGCCCGGCGGCGGGGCCGTGTTGCGGGAGCATGACGCCGCGTCACAATCCCGGCCGCCGGTTGATCACCCCGCCCCCGGTGTGTGAGCGTGGCGGCGTACCACGGAACGAACGGACCGAGGAGGAACCCGGTGCCCACCCCCGACCGGCCGCTGCGCTCGCTGGGATTCCTGACCATCGGCCTGTTCGACGAGCACGACCCGGCGGGCGGCCACGAGGCCACCCTGCGGCTGATCGAACTCGGCGAGCAACTCGGCTTCGACACCGCCTGGCTGCGCCACCGGCACCTGCAGTACGGGATCTCCTCCCCGCTGACGGTGCTCGCCGCCGCCAGCCAGCGCACCCGCCGGATCGGCCTCGGCACCGCCGTCACCCCGCTCGGCTGGGAGAACCCGCTGCGCTACGCGGAGGACCTCGCCACCGTCGACGTGCTCTCCGGCGGGCGGCTCAACCCCGGCGTCAGCGTCGGCGTGCCGATCCACTACGAGGACGTGAAGCGCGCCCTGTACCCGGACACCGCCGACCGGGAGGACTTCGGCTACGGCCGGGTCGAGCGCCTGCTCGGCCTGCTGCGCGGGCAGCGGGCCAGCAGCTTCCGGGGCACCGAGGGGATCGAGGCGTACTCCGAGCGCGTCCAGCCGCACGTGCCCGGCCTGGCCGCCCGGGTCTGGTACGGCGGCGGCAGCCTGCGCTCGGTGCGCTGGGCCGGGGAGCACGGGCTGAACCTGCTCACCAGCAGCGTGGTGCGGGCCGAGGAGAGCGAGAGCTTCGAGGCCAACCAGCTCGCCCTGATCCGGGCCTTCCGGGCCGCCCACCCCGCGGGCGAGCGGGCCCGGGTCTCGCACGGGCTGGTGGTCGTCCCCACCGACGGCGCCACCCCCGAGCAGCGCGCCAAGTACCGGGCGTACGCCGAGTCCCGGTACGCCCGCACGCTCGCCCCGCAGGGCCCCGGCCGGTTGCTGTTCGCCCCCGACCTGGTCGGCACCAGCGAGGAGCTCGCCGAGCGGCTGTACGCGCACGCCGGGTTCCGGGAGGCCGACGAGGTGGCCTTCGCCCTCCCGTTCACCTTCGAGCCGGAGGACTACGCGCAGATCCTCACCGACCTGGCCACCCGCCTCGGCCCGCTGCTCGGCTGGCGCCCCGCCGGGTGACGCCCCGGCCCGGGCCGCCCCCACCCAGGCCCAGGGCCCGGGCCCCGACCCCCGCCCCCGGTTCAGCCCGCCAGGTGCTCGCGGAGCGCCTGCTGGAAGCCGAGCAGGTGCGGGTTGGCCGAGTTCCGCCCCAGCCAGGTCATGGTGACGGCCGTCCGCAGGTCGCCGTCGCCGACCTCGACCAGGGCGACCTCGCCCCGGTCGGCCCGGCCGCGGACCGCCACCAGCGGCAGCAGCGCGCACCCCATCCCGGCCGCCACGCAGGCGCCCAGGGTGTCGATGCTGTCCACCTCGGCGACCGGCTCCCCGCCGGGCGCCGCCCCGAGGACGCCGTCGTACATCTCCCGGAACCCGCAGCCCCGTTGGGTGGCCAGGAAGGGCTCCGCGGCGAGCTCGGCCAGGTCGGCCCGGCCGCGGGCGGCCAGCGGGTGCCCCGGCGGCGCGATGACCACCAGCGGCTCCTCGGCCAGCGTCTCCGCGCACAGGCCCGGGTCGGCGGGCGGGGCGCCGAAGGTCAGGCAGAGGTCCAGGTCGCCGCGGAGCACCGACCGGTACAGCTCGCCGCGGTTGTGCTGGGAGAGCCGCACCTTCGTTTCCGGCCGCAGCGCCCGGTAGTGGGCGAGCACCCCGGGCAGCAGGTGGCGGCTCAGCGTCTCCAGGGCGCCGAGGGCCAGCTCCGCGGCGGGCCGGGAGACCGCGGAACGGGCCTCCGCCAGCAGGTCGAGGATCCGCCCGGTGTACGAGGACAGCACCTCGCCCCGGGCGGTCAGCCGGATCCGGCGCTGCGAGCGGTCCACCAGCTCGACGCCCAACTCCCGCTCCAGCGCCTGCACCTGGTCGCTGACGCTGGACTGCGCGTAGTGCAGCTCGCGGGCCGCCTGCGTCATGCTGAGCGTCCGGGCGACCGCCTCGAAGGTGCGCAGGTGCCGTAGCTCCACGTGCTGCCAACCCCCTCGGCGATCCATCGGCCCGGCCGATTGTACCCATCGGACGTTCCCGTCCCCGGCACGGCCAACTCCCGTCCCGCGCACGGGAGAATGGGATCTCCACCCCTGAGGAACCGACGGACCCGCCGTCGGCGCGCCCGCACGTCCACGCATCCACATGTCCACATGTCGATGTTCTGGCGGCCCGGGGGTGCGGCACGCCGTTTCCCGAACGAGGAGCACGCCCATGGCCACCCAGGCCGACGCCCGCCCTGCCGCCACCACCCCGGCCGGGTCCGCAGGACCCCCGCGCACCCTGCTGATCGGGCTCTCGCTCGGCTACTTCATGGTGCTGCTGGACATGACCGTCGTCTCGGTCGCCCTCCCCGCGATCGCCGAGCACCTCGGCGTCGGCCTCAGCGGCCTGCAGTGGGTCACCAACGGCTACACCGTCACCTTCGCCGCCCTGCTGCTCACCGCTGGCTGGCTCGCGGACCGCTTCGGCGGGCGCCGGGTCTTCCTCTGCGGCCTGGTCGCGTTCGGCGCGCTGTCCGGCCTCTCCGCGCTGGCGACCACCCTGCCCGAGCTGGTCGCGCTGCGGTTGGCCCTGGGCGCGGCGGGGGCGCTGCTGCTGCCCGCCTCGCTCGCGGTGGTCACCCACGCGTACCCCGAACCGGCGGCCCGGGCCCGGGCGGTGGGCTCCTGGGCGGCGATCACGGGCGCGGCCCTGGCGGCCGGTCCGGTGGTCGGCGGCGTGCTGACCGACACCGTCGGCTGGCGCGCGATCTTCCTGATCAACGTGCCGCTGGCGGCGGCCGGCCTGCTGGTCACCGCCCGGCTGGCCCCGGAGACCGCCCGCAAGCCGCGCGGCGGGCTCGACCTGACCGGCCAGGTTAGTGCCGTGGTCGCGTTGGCCGCCCTGGTCTACGCCTTGATCGAGGGCCCGGACGCCGGCTGGGGCTCCGCCCGGGTGCCGACCGCCGCCGCGCTCGCGGTGCTTGCCGCGGCCGTCTTCGTCGCGGCCGAACTGCGGGCCGGGGACGCGGCGATGGTCCCGCTGCGGATGTTCCGCAGCCCCGGTTTCTCCACCGCGGTCGGGGCGGGCCTGCTGGCCAACTTCGGGCTCTCCGGGCTGCTGTTCGTGCTCTCGCTGTTCTTCCAGGACGGCCGCGGCTACTCGCCGGCCGTGGCGGGCCTGGTCTTCCTGCCGCTGACCCTGCCGACCGCCTTCAACCCGATCTACACCGGCCGCCTGGTCGGCCGGATCGGGCCCCGCCGCCCCGCCACCCTCGGCTTCCTGCTGATGGGCGTCGGCGCGCTGGTGCAGGCCCCGTTCACCGGCGACTCGGCGCCCGCCCTGGCCGCCACCGTGCTCGGCCTGCTGGCCTTCGGCTCCGGCGTCTCCTTCGCCCTGCCCGCCCTGGTCGCGGGCACGGCGAGCACCGTCCCCGCCGAACTCGCGGGCACCGGCGCGGGCGTCCTCAACTCGGCCCGCCAGGTCGGTGCCTCGCTCGGCGTCGCCGTCCTCGGCGCCGTCCTCGACCTGTCCCCGTCCGGCCCCGACGGCACCCGCTGGGCACTGGTCACGGCCGGGACGCTCCTGCTGCTCGGCGCCGCCGTCACCGCCACCGGCCTGCCCGGCAAGGCCCCCACCCGACCCTGACCCCGTCCGGCCGGGCTCGCTCCGACCGACCCCGCTCCGGGCCCTGGGTTTCGGCACCGCCCCCAGGGGCTCCGGAGCGGAGTTGCGCGCCGGGCCCCGCGTCCGGCCCGGTGGTGGCCCGCCGCGTTCGCGCTACTGCCCCGCCAGCCGGGCGTACTCCCAGGGGTCGTGGGCGCTGAAGGGCACGACCCGTCCGCCGTGTTCGCGGACCAGTTCGCGCAGCCGGGCCTGGTTGCCCAGGCGCAGTGGCCGGTCGACCTCGGTGAGTTGCTGCAGGACGTCCATGCCGGGGTGGCCCTCGGGGCGGTCCGGGTCGATCTCGCGGTGGAAGTAGTAGGCGTCCCCGCAGTGGAGCAGCCAGCGTTCGGCCTCGTGGTCCCGGACCGCGACCGCGGCGTGTCCGGCGGTGTGCCCGCCGAGCGGGACGAGGGCCAGGTCCTCGGCGAGGTTCGGCAGCGGGCGGACGGCGTCGAACCCGAGCCAGGCCTCCGGGGCGGCGCTCCGGTGGGTCGTCCACTTGGGGCGGTGCGCCCAGTGGGCGGGGCGGTAGCGGATCCGGTCCTCGGGGTGCGGTCCGGGGGCGCCGAGGGCGGCGCGCTGCTCGGCCTCCAGCAGGTGGATCTGGGCGTCGGGGAAGTCCGGGAGGCCGCCGGCGTGGTCGAGGTCGAGGTGGGTGAGCAGGACGTGCCGGACGTCGCGCGGGTCGTGGCCGAGCGCGCGGACCTGGTGCAGGGCCGTCTCCGTGAGGTCGAGCGCGGGTTGGGCGCGTCCCCGGAACTCCGGCCCGAGGGTCCGGTCGGGGTCGGCGACGTCGGCGGTGCCGAGTCCGGTGTCGACCAGGACCAGGCCGTCCCGGTCGGTCTCCAGCAGCAGGCAGTGGCAGACCGCCGGACGCTGCTCGCCCTGGTGCTCGACGGCGCGCAGTGAACCGCAGTTGAGATGGTGGATCCGCACGTCCCCTCCTCGGGGGCGGGGTCGTCCGCCACGGGAAATAGCGAACGACCGATCGTTAATAGCGAACGGTCGTCAGGTTATGCTCGTTCCATGAGCCCGCGCAAGTCCGTCGCCGAAGCCACCGCCACCCGCGCCCGGATCCTCGACCGCACCCTCGCCCTGGCCGTCGTCACCGGCCTGGAGGGCGTCACCATCGGGGTGCTGGCCGACGACCTGGGCATGAGCAAGGCCGGGGTGATCGGTCCGTTCGGCACCAAGGAGGAACTCCACCTCGCGGCCGTGGACGAGGCGGTGGCCCGCTTCCGGGAGGCGGTCCTCGCCCCGCTGTCCGGCGCCGACCCCGGCACCGGACGGCTGGTCCGGGCCCACGACGCCTGGTTCGCCTACATGACCGCCGACGGGCACGCGGGCTGCCTCCTCACCGCCGTCGCCGCCGAGTTCGACGCCCGCCCCGGCCCGGTCCGCGACCGGGTCCGCGCGGCGCTCGCCCGCTGGGACGCCTTCGTCCTCGGCGAACTCGAGGCGGGCCTCGCCGCCGGCGAGCTGCCCCCCGGCACCGACACCGCGCAACTGCTCTTCGAACTGCGCGGCGTCGCCCTGGCCGCCGACCAGGGCATCCAGCTCTGGCACGACCCGCAGGCCGCCACCCGCGCCCGCCGCGCCGTCCGCCGCCTCCTCGCCCCCGCCTGACCCCCGGCCCCGCCTGACCCCCGTGTCCGCCTGACCCCCGGCCCCGCCTGACCCCCGTGTCCGCCTGACCCCCGGCCCCGCCTGACGCCCCCGCCACCGCCGCGTCCCCGCGGCGCGACCGCTCTCAGGCGTCGGCCGCGTGCCGCCGCTGCCAGCGGGCCCGGTGGAAGATCGGGTCGGCGGCGACCACGCACAGGGCGTGCATCTGCTCGTCGCTGCGGTCCGGGTCGAAGAAGCCCGCCCAGTCGTCCCGGTAGCTCTCGCCGCGGCGGTGGATCCCGGGGTCGGCGGCGACGGACTCCCCGGCGGCGGTCAGCGAGTCGCCCATCCAGAAGAGGATCTCGGGGCGGGCCAGCACGAAGGACGCTCCGGCGTGTTCGACGAAGCGGGCCGGGTGGCGGTCGGCCAGGCGGCGGACCCCGTCCGGGCGCTCGGTGGGGCGCGGCGCCGGGGCGCTCACCCTCAGGGGGGTGCCGTCGCGGCGCAGGACGCGGCGCAGGACGGGCCAGTCGGACGGGCGCAGCCCGGTGTCCTCGCGGGCCACCAGCAGGGCGGTCGTCCGGGCGCGCATCGGGCCGGGGCCCGCCGGGGCCGGGACGTGCAGCGCGCTGTGCGGGCTGGTGGCGGCGAGCCGGAACAGGGCGCCCAGGCGCAGCAGGTCGGCGCGGCTCGCGTATAGGAACGCGACGACGGGGTCGGGCGGGTGGAAGAAGGTGCCGCGGAGCATCGGCCCGGTGTCCAGCAGTCGGCGGAGGTGCGCCCCGGAGCCGGTGGCCACCGGTCGGCCGGTCACCCGCAGCCGCATCCGCCCGCTCCCGCCGCCCCCGCTGCTGTCGACCATCCGCCGAGTACAGCACGCGCCCTGCCGAGCGGCCACCGGTTTCGGCGCCCGGGCGCGACGACGGGCCCGGGCACGACGGAGCCCGGGCCGCCTCCCCACGAGAACATGGGCGACCCGGGCTCCGCCGTGGTGCCGCCACCCCCGCCCGGCCCCGGACGATCCCGGGCGGGGGCGACGCGCCCGTCACCGCGTCAGCCGGTCCTCACGCTGCACGCGGTGCCGTTCAGGGTGAACGCGGCCGGGGCGGTGTTCGCGCCGCTCCAGCTGGCGTTGAAGCCGAAGGAGGTCGAACTCCCGGGCGCGATGGCCTTGTTGTAGCCCGCGTCGGTGACGGTCACCTGCGCGCCGCTCTGGCTGACGGTGCCGTTCCACAGCGAGGTGACGGTCTGCCCGCTCGGGAAGGCCCACTTCACCGTCCAGCCGTTGACCGCCGTGGTGCCCTTGTTGGCGACCGTCACGTTGGCGCCGAAGCCGCCGCCCCACTGGCTGGACACCGCGTAGGTGACCTCGCAGGAGGAGGTGCCGCCGCTGGGGGAGGAGGAGGCGGACGCGGACGGCGACGGCGAGGTGGAGACGGAGGCCGACGGGGACGGCGAGACCGAGGCCGAGGCGCTGGCGGAGGCCGAAGCGGACGGCGAGGGCGAGGACGAGGTGCCGCCCGCCGTGTCGCCGTACACGATGCCGCGGCCGTTGGTGCCCACGTAGACCCGGCCGTAGACCCGCGGGTCGCCGGTGATCGCGCCGCCGGTCCAACCCCACTGGTGGGCGTCGTCGTTGATCCGCACCCAGCTGGCGCCCGCGTCGTCGGAGCGGTACAGGCCGCGCACGCCGCCGATCTTCGCCGAGGTGTACATCGCCGGGTAGGTCCTGCCGGGGGCGGCCTTGCCGAAGCCTATGTTGTCGGCCTGGTCGACGCCCGCCTGCTTGGCGAAGGTCGCGCCGCCGTCGGTGGAGTGCCACAGGCCGTAGCTGGTGGTGGCGGTGCCGCCGGCCAGCCAGACGTCGCCCTTCGCGCCCGGGACGGCCTTGAAGCGCACCGACTCGGTGGGCAGGCCGCTCGCCTTGGCGGTGAAGGTGGCGCCCGCGTCGGTGGAGACGTAGAAGGTGCCGCCGGACCAGCCGTAGAAGGTCTTCGGGTCGACCCGGTCGGCCTGCACGCTCGCACCCGCCGGGAGGCCGGTGACGGCCGTCCAGGAGCTGCCCGTCCCGGAGGTGCGGTACACGCCGGTGCCCTTCGGGCTCCACACGGTGGACGCGCCGTCCGCCGAGATCGCCACCTGCCCGCCGCCGGTCACCCCGCTCGGCTCGGCGGAGGCCGCGAACCAGTTGGCACCGCCGTCCATCGAGAAGCCGAGGTGCTTCTCGGTCGAGCCGGACGCGGTGTCACCGGCCCGCACCATGATCGACGGGGCGGCCTCGGCGAAGTCCATCGAGGTGCCGGAGGCCAGGTTCGGCTGCGAGAACATCTTCGCCGGGGCCTTCGTCAGGTCGTCGTGCCGGAACCCGCCGAGGTCGCCCAGCGAGCTGAGCAGCGGCGCGCCGGTGGGCGGCGAGACCAGGTCGTTGACCGCGGTCTCCTCCAGGCCCTTGACCACCGGGGCGATGGTCAGCTTGGTGCCCTTGTCGAAGTTGGTCAGGTTCGAGGAGCCGTACAGCGTCGCGCCGGTGCCGTACATCATCCGGTCCGAGTCGAACGGGTCGATCTCCAGCGACTCGGTCATCCAGCCGAGCTTCGGCGACTCCTCCGGCGGCGAGACGTTCGCGTTGAAGGTCAGCCAGGGCGCCGAGGAGATGTCGATGGAGTACTGGTCGACCCGGGTCGGGTACCCGTTGTACGACCAGAACGGCTTCCAGGTCGCGCCCGAGTCGGTGGAGCGCCAGATCTGGGTGTCCGGCCACCACGCGCTGTAGCCGGTCACCATCAGCACGTTCGGGTGCTGGCGGTCGACGGTCAGGCCGGAGTACCCGAAGAAGTTGTTGCTGCTGTCCGAGGACGGCACCGGGCTGACGTTCGTCCAGGTGCCCGCGCCGGTCGCGTACTTCCACACGTCGCCGTGCCCGCCGTCGTACGGGCCGCCGGTGTCCGAGTACGCGACGAACAGGTTGCCGGAGGCGTCCAGGACGGCCTTGTGCGGGACGAAGCCGGTCGGCTGGCCGCCGATCCTGGTCCAGGTCGCGCCGCCGTCGTTCGAGCGGTAGACGCTGTTCTGCTTGTCCGCGACGCCGACGTACATCGTCCTCGTCACGCCGTTGACGGTGCCGCTGCCCGGGTCGAGGACCTCCCACAGCACGCCCAGCGGGTCGCTCTGGTAGCCCGAGGCGTCGGACGGGTCCGGCGCGTACGTGCCGGTCACCGGGAACGCCGTCACCTGCGACCAGGTCGCGCCGTAGTCGGCGCTGCGCCACAGGCCCTTGCCGCTCGGCGCGCCGAACCAGAGCACCGCGCTGTTGTTCGGGTCGACGGTCAGCCGCTCGCCCATGCCGCGGCCCGGCATGTTGCCGCCGACCTTGAACGGCAGGGTGGTGCGCTGCCAGGTCCTCCCCTGGTCGGCGGAGCGCAGGATCGCGCCGTTCGCCGGGTCCCAGCTGTTGGTGTAGGTGCCCGCCGCGAGGTAGACCCGGTTCGGGTCCTTGGCGTCGGTGGCGATGCTGGCCACGCCGGTCAGGCCCCAGTCGTTCCAGCCCAGCGAGTCCAGCAGCGGGATCCACTGCTTGGTGGCCGGGTCCTGCCGGTACGCGCCGCCGATGTCGGTGCGGGCGTACACCAGGCCCTTCTGCCCCTGGTTGAAGACGATGCCCGGGATGAACCCGCCACCGCCGATCTGCACGTTGTTCCAGGTGTACGGCTGGCTGGCCGCGGTCACCGACTCGGCGGCGCTGGCCGACAGTTGGGGCAGTGCCGCAGTCGCCGCGCAGGCGGCGAGGGCGGCTGCGGCGGCCACCGTCGCCAGCACCGGCCGGCGTCCGCGCGCCGGGGGCCGCGAGGCGGCCCGGCGCTCCAGGGGCACAGGGGTCATGGGGGGAGTCTCCTCGGTCACGGGTGGGGGACCAGAAAACCGGCCCGGTCCACCCGCCCGACAACGACCCCGTTCCGGGTGCCCGTAAAGTCGCAGGTCAGTGCCGCGCCCGCGGTGAAAGTTACGGCGCGGGAACCCCGGAAACCCTTGCGCCGCAGGCTGGTTGACGCTCCGTCGACAGCTCTCGCGGGCCCGCGTTCGACGGATATTCGACAGGTCTTTCGCCTGCGTGCGACCTCCCCGGCGGTCCGGTCCGGCGCCCCGGCGGCCCGCGTTCGACAGTCGTTCGACAGTCTTGTACCAGTGCCCGCCGCCCGGTGCGAACCGGCCCGCCCGCTGCGCCGGGCGACCTCGGCGCCGACCCGCCTCCCGCAGTGCCGGGTCGGACCGGCGCGACCCGCCCGCCCGGCAGCGGCCGCCGGGCGGGACGGGCCGTCAGCAGGACTGGCGCACCACCAGGTGGGTCGGCAGCACCACCGAACGGCCCGGCGCCGGGTCCTGGAGCAGCTCCACCGCCCGGGCGCCCAGGTCCTCGACCGGCTGGCGGACGGTGGTCAGGCCCGGGCGGGCCGTCGCGGCGGCGGGGGAGTCGTCGAAGCCGATCACCGCCACGTCGTCCGGCACCCGCCGCCCGAGCCGGTGCAGCGCCCGCAGCGCGCCCATCGCCATCGCGTCCGAGGCGGCGAACACCGCGTCCACGTCCGGGTACTGGTCGAGCAGCCGGAGCATCGCGTGCTCGCCGGAGCGCGACCCGAAGTCGCCGTACGCCACCGCGGAGCGGGTGGGGTCGCCCTGGTCGGCCAGCGCCCGGCGGTAACCGGCCAACCGGTCGGCGCCCGCGGCGGTGTCCGGCGGCCCGGCGATGGTGGCGATCCGCCGCCGCCCGGCCCGGTGCAGCAGGTGGACGGCGGCGCGGGCGCCGCTCAGGTTGTCGGCGTCCACGTGCGCCAGCCGCTGCGACTGCGGCGGCCGGCCCAGCGACACCACCGGCACGCCCGCGGCCTGCAGCAGCCCCGGGAGCGCGGGATCGCCCCACCGGCCGACCAGCAGCACGCCGTCCACGTGCCCGCCGCACAGGTAGCGCACCAGCGAGGGCCGGGCCGGGCCCGGACCGGCCGTCAGCACCACCAACTCGCGGTCCGGGACGACCCGTTGCGCGCCCGCGAGCAGCCGCACCGGGAACGGGTCGGCGTGGAAGCGCAGCACGTCCGCGAACGCCACCACGGCGATCGCCCCGGTGTCCCGGGCCGTTGCCGCGGGCGCCCGGCGGCGGACGTAGTTCAACTCGCGGGCCGCGCGCTCCACGCGCGCCGCGATCTCGGCGGACACCGGCGCGGACCGGTTCAGCACCCGGGAGGCGGTCGCGCTCGACACGCCCGCCCGGGCCGCGACCTGGGCCAGCGTCGGCCCGGGCGACAGGCACGCCGGGTCCGTCGCGTCCGCTGCGTTCGGCGCGTTCGGTGCGTTCGCGGCGCCCGGGGTGCCGTCCGGGCCGGGGGTCGGGAACGGGAGGGTGCCGCCCGGCTGGCGGGTGGCGGTGATCGGGTGGGGGAGCGGGTGCACGGGCAACGCGGTCGCCCTTCCTTGCGCGGGGTGGGGGGAGCCGGTGGCCACCCGCCCGGGGCCATCGGTGACCGCACCGTAGGTGCCTGGTCGGTGGACCGTCAAGGCTTGTGACACGACCATCTCGCCCGCGCCGCCCCCGGCTTCACCGCACCCCGCCCCCGCTCCCGTCGGCCGTGGTCGCCACCGCCGCACCGCCCGACCGGAGTTGGCGCATCCGCTACTTGACGCGGCGTCAGCGACCTGTCCGGCGCCGGAGGCCCCGCGTCAGATGCGCGCCTTCCGCACCGAGTGCACCGTCGCCCCGGCCAGGGCCAACGTCGACCGGAGCAGCGGGAGTTGCTCGTGGCGGCGGTACAGCGCCCAGTTGTGCTTGACCAGCGACAGCTTGTTCGAGGAGAGCGAGCCCGCCCGGCCGGACCGGTAGATCGCCAGCGGCTCCTGCAGGCCCCGGGCCGGGTGCCCGTCCCGCATGATCGACAGCCACAGCGCGTAGTCCTGCCGCTTCGGCATGTCCGGCATCAACCTGGTGCCCAGCGCCGTGCGGTCGTACATGGCGGTCAGCGCCCCGATGTGGTCCTGCACCAGCATGTCCCGGTACGTCACGCGCGCCCGCGCCGCGACCACCCGCCCGTTCGGCACGAAGTCGCAGGCCTCGCCCGCGTGGTCGCCGTCGACCTTGTAGTAGGAGGTGAACGTCAGCGGGGCGTCACCGTCGGCGGCGAACGCCAACTGCCGCTCCAGCTTCTCCGCGAGCCACATGTCGTCGCTGTCCAGGAACGCCACGTACTGCCCCCGGGCCCGGGCCATCGCCAGGTTGCGGGCCCGCGCCGCGCCGCCCTGCTCGGGCGCGGCCTGCGGCAGCACCCGCCCGTCCTGCCGGGCGAGCTCCCGCAGCAGCTCCATGGAGCCGTCGGTGGAGGCGTCGTCGGTGACCAGCAGCTCCACGTCCGCGTGCGTCTGCGCGAGCACGGAGCGCACCGACGCACCCAGGGTGGCAACCGAATTGTGGACCGGCATCACCACGGAGACCAAGGGCACGGCAGTGCTCCTCACCAGGATCGAAATCGTCACGGACCTCGCCGCGGCCGATCCGCGCGCGCCGCCGAACGGCCACCGCGTCACCGGCCACGACGTGGAACTGCACCGTACCAAGCGATCCGTCACCGCCCCGCACGCGCCGGTCGCGCGGATGGTGCCGACCCGCCGACGGCACCCGCGCCGCGAGGGGCGCAGGAGGCGTGCGGGCTACTCGTCGAACCAGACCACCAGCCGGACGTTCTCCGCGCCGTGCAGCCCGCCGAGCGCCGCCATCAGGGCCAGCAGCGGCTGCCACTTCCGCCCGACCGCCTGGCGGCGGGTGAGCCGGACGGAGCGGTAGAGGGTGTCGCCGATCTGCCACTCGGTGCCCTCCGGCCAGGTCGGCCGGGGCTCGCCCGGCGCGGGCGGGGTCAGGCCGAGCGCTTCGGCGAAGCGCGCGGACCAGCCGGCCTTGCCGACGTACTGCAGCCCCTGCCCGGTCCGCCGGAACTGGTGGATCCGGCTGTCGGTGTCCTCGGCGGGCTCGTCCCAGTCGACCGCCGCCAGCTCGTCCCAGCCGATCCAGGTGGTGTCGGAGTACAGCGGGAGTTCCTCCCGCGCGGCCAGGACCGCCGCCGAGGCGTCCGCGGGCAGGCCGCGACCGGCCGCCAGCGGACGGAAGTTGGCGTGGTTCCGGACCCCGAACAGGCAGCCGAAGGCGTCGTAGTCACGGCTGTCGACGAGCAGCTCGAGGTCGATGGCGGCCTGCCACCCGCCGTTCCCGTACCTGGTCCGGCACTCCACGAAACCGCTGACGTCCGTTCCCATGCCCTCGATTCTCCGGCCCCGGTCAACCGGTTTCCGGGCCCGGCCGGGACCGCCGGGGTCAGTCCTCGTAGTAGTTGTTGACGACCACGTCGGGCGTGTCGTCGTCGAGGGCCTCGTACAGCAGCGCGCCGCCGACCAGGCCCGCCGCGCCCGCGCCGATCATGGCGCCGGTGCCGAAGCGGCGGCCGCCGCCGTCGTGCCGGTGCTCCGGGTGGTGGGCGTCGTAGCCGTGCGGGTGGGCGGTGGGGACGGGAGCGGGGACGGGGTCGGTGTAGTACGGCGGCGGGGTGGTGCGGACGCGCTGGGCACAGGCCGGGCAGGACCGGACCGGGCGCGGCACGCCCCACTGCGGGGACCACAGGACCTCGGCGGCGGCCGGTCCGTGCGCCGGGTCGAAGAAGCAGCCCTCCGGGGCGACCGGCGCGGGCGCCGCCGGTGCGGGGAGCACGGGCGCGGCGACCACCGGCGGCGCGCTCGGCGGCGGGGGCGTCACCGGCGGCGTGACGGCAGCGGGCGCCGTGGGTGCAGCCGGGGCCGCGGGGGCCGGGGCGAGCGCGGCGACGCCGAAGTCCGCGGCGATGCCCGCCAGGCCGGAGTCGTAGCCCTGGCCGACGGCGCGGAACTTCCAGCCGTCGCCGTGCCGGTACAGCTCGCCGAAGACCACGGCGGTCTCCGTGCTCAGCTCCGGGCCCAGCTCGTAGCGGGCCAGTTCGACGCCCGCCGGGTCGGTGAGGCGCACGTACGCCCCGGTGACCGAGCCGAAGGACTGGCGGCGCTCGTCGGCCCGGTAGACCGCCACGGCGAACACGATCCGCCGCACCGCCTCCTCGACGCCGAGCAGGTCGACGGCGAGCCGCTCGCGGTCGGTGCCGTCGCCGGGGGCGCCGAGGTGGGTGACCGCGCCGTCGGGGCTGGTCAGGTTGTTGAAGAAGACGAAGTGCCGGTCGGAGAGCGCCTTGCCGTCGTCGTCGCAGAGCAGCGCGTTCGCGTCCAGGTCGTAGGCGTCCGCGGCCTGCCACCCGAGGCCGACCAGCACGCTCGCCGGGCCCTTGCCGTCCCTGATCACCGGGACGTTCCCGCCCTTGGCCAAGGCCGTCGACATTGCCGCTCCTCCTGTTCGCACGATGATCGTTCCGCGTGGTCAACGGGCCGTCCGGGCGGCCGGTTCCCGTGCGGACGACCGCCGCTCACCCGTCCGGTCCGCCGGGGTCGCCGCCGCCGCGGGCGGCCGGAAAAGTGGCGGAGAACGCCGGGGGAGAGAGCCTGGGAGAGTCGGAGAGGGCCGGGGAGAACGCCGAGCGGAGGGAGAGGCGGCCGTGTACGGGCGACCGGAGCAGGCCGATCGGGGCGAGGCCCTGCGCCGCACCGTGCAGCGGCTGCGCCGGGAGCAGCGCCGTACCCGCCCCGTCGAGCCGCCCGCGCCGCCGCTCGTCCCGGAGACCGCGCTCGACCCGGAGCTGGCCCGGCCGCCGGACCTCGACCTGCACCACCTGCTGGACGCCGTCCCGCAGGCCGCGGTGCTGGCGGAGCCGGTGTTCGACGACGGCGGCGTCCGCGACCTGGCCGCGGTGATCGTCAACGAGGCCGCCGTCCGCAACCCGCACCACCTCGACCAGGCGCACCGCGACGCGGCCGGGGGCCCGGGCGCCGCCGACGGCCGCGGCGTCTCGCTGCGCGAGGCGTACCCGGGCCTGTGGACCGCGGCGTTCGCGGAGACCGTCGCCGAGGTGCTGCGCACCGGGTACGCGGCCCGCGGGGTGCCGGTGCGCTGGCGCGGCACCGGGCCCGACGGAAGCACCCGCACCCGCCGCGAGCAGCTGACCGTGCACCGGCTGGGACGGCGGCTGCTGCTGGTGTGGCCCGATGCCCGCACCGAGGAGATCGCCCGCGCCGCGCAGCGCATCGCCCGGGTCGGCTGGGCCGAGTGGAGCCTGGACGAGGACCGGCTCGACGTCTCGCCCGGCCTCGCCGCCCTGCTCGGCCTCGCCCCGGGGACGGAGAGCGTCCCGCCGGGCCGGGCGCTGCGCCGGGTCACCGAGACCGCCCGCCCGGCCCTGTACCGCGAACTCGACCGGCTGCTGTCCACCGGCGAGGACATCGACGTGCTGACCGAGCTGTACGGGGTCGGCCGCCCGCGCCGGGTCCGGCTGGTCGCCGAGGCGCTGCGCGAGGAGGGCGGCCCGGTCGAGGGGCTGCGGGTGGTGCTGCAGGACGTCACCGAGCTGTGGGAGAGCAGGCGGCGGCTGCGCGAGCAGGAGGAGGAGACCGAGCGGCAGGCCCGCCGCGCCGACGCCGAGCACCACGTCGTCCAGCGGCTGCAGGACGCCCTGCAGCCGCGCTCGGCCGTCCTCACCGGCCTCGGCGTCAGCACCGCCGTCGCCTACCGCCCGGCCGAGGGGCGGGTCGGCGGCGACTGGTTCAAGGTTCGCCAACTCCCGGACGGGCCACTGCTGTTCGCGGTCGGCGACGCGCGCGGGCACGGGCTGGACGCGGTCGCCCTGATGTCGATGCTGCGGCACGCGCTGGCCGGGCTGGCGTTCACCGGCGCGCTGGTCGAGTCGCTCGGCGGCTGGCTCAACCGGATCGCCTGCGACGAGGGCGACGAGGCCACCGCCACCGCGGTCGTCTCCCGCTACTACCCCGACCGGCACCTGCTGCGCTGGATCTGCGCGGGCCACCCACCGCCGGTGCTGCTGCGCGCGTGCCGGGCCACCCTGCTGGAGCCCGAGACCGGCCCCCCGCTCGGCGTGCTGCCCGACGCCGCCTACCGGGCGGTGGAGACGCCCGTCCGCCCCGGCGACACCGTGCTGCTGTACACCGACGGCCTGGTCGAGCGCCGCGACCAGGACCTCGACGTCCGTCTGGAGGCCCTGTGCGAGGCCGTCCGGGCGCACGCCGCCGCGGACGGCGCGACCGGCCCCGACCTGCAGGAACTGGTGGACGCCGTGGTGCGCGAGATGTCCGGCCCGCTCTCCGAGGACGACGCCACGCTGCTGGCCTTCCGCTTCGAGGTGTGAGCCCGGAGCCCCGGAGCCTTCGAGGCGCGGGTTCGGAGCCGGGGCGGACCGGTCGTGCGGGACGGCTCAGTCGTGCGGGACGACGGCGACCGGGGACTGCGCGTGGTGGATCACCGCGTGCGCGACCGAGCCGAGCTTGCTGCCCAGGCCCAGGGGGCGCCGACGGCGGCCGACCACCACCAGGTCGGCCTGCCCGGACGCCTCCACCAGCGCGGCCGCGCCGCCGCCGGTGCGCACGTCCTCCAGCACCAGGGTGCGCGGGTACTTCTCCCGCCATGGGGCGACCGCCTCGGCGACCGTCCCGGCGGCCAGCGCGCCCAGCTCCCGCTGCTCGGTCTCCACCGGGATCCACCCGGCGTACCCGTACGCGGGCGGCAGCTCCCAGCCGTGCACCACCCGCACCCGGGCGCCGCGCAGCCGGGCCGCCTCGAAGGCGAACTCCAGGACGGCGTCGTCGGGTTCGAGCGCGTCCAGGCCGACCGCGACCTCCGGCTCGTGCGCGACCGGGTCCGGCCGGCCCTCGCGGACCAGCACCACCGGCGTCGCCGAACGGCCCGCCACGCCGAGGCTGACCGAACCGACCAGCAGTCCGCGGAAGCCGCCCAGCCCGCGGGTGCCGATCACCAGCAGCCCGCCCTGCTCGGCGGCGGCCGTCAGTCCGTCGATCGCGGCGTCCGGCACCAGCTCGCCGGAGACGTCGAGGCCGGGGTAGGCGGCGGCCAGCTCCCCGGCGACGTCGTCGAGCATCGACCGGGCGCCGCCCTCCAGGTCCTCGGCCTTCACCAGGTCGTTCGCCTTCCGCCCCAGGTACGGCCAGGCGTGCAGCAGCCGCAGCGGCGCCCCCCGTCGGCCGGCCTCCTGGGCAGCCCAGTGCGCGGCGGCCCGGCTGCGGACGGACGCGTCTACTGCGGCGAGAACGGGACGAGTCATGGCAGTGCCTTCCCTGTGCGGATCCCAGCGGGCCCCCGACGCCCGGCAGCGGGTTCACGGCCCACTCTGCCCCCGCCCGCGCGGGCCCGCCAGGGCCGACGGACCCGGCCCCGGGGCCGTTGGTCCCGGCCCGGCCCGGCCCCGAGCGCGGGTGCGGAGCGCCGGAGAAGGGCCCATGGCCCCTGCAGGGACGGGCCCGAGGCCCCTGCCGGGACGGGCCCGAGGTCGCGCACGATGGAGGCGAGACCGGACGAACCGGGAGGAACCGCGAGAGCGGAACCGCCCCCGTCCGCCCCGGCCGGACCGACGACCCCCGGGAGGTGACCGAAATGACCACCGAACACGCCCCCGCGACCGCGACGGCGACGGCCCGCCGCTTCGCCGACCGCCTCGCCGACCTCGGGCTCACCGAGGCGCAGGCAGCGGCGAGGGCCGGCATGTCGACCGCCTACCTGCGCCACGTCCTGGAGCTCGGGCCCGCCTTCGACCCGCCCGCGCTGCTGCGCCTGGCCGCCGTCCTCGGCCTGGAGTACGAGGAACTGGTGGCCGGTCGACCGGCCGAGCGGGCCGCCCGCGCCGACGGCCACGCGCTGGTCGGGCCGCCCGTCCTGGGCGAACTCGGCATCGCCGAGTGCTGGCAGCGCCTGGGGACCGGCGGCCTCGGCCGGATCGCCCGCACCGGCCCGGACGGCCCCGTGGTGCGCCCCGTCGGCTACCTGGTGCACGAGCACACCGTCCTGTACCGCACCACCGGGGACGGCGCACTGGCCCCCGGCCCGGGCGGCGACGCCGCCTTCGAGGTGGACCGCGCCGACCGGGAGCTGGGCGAGGGCTGGAGCGTGCTGATGGTCGGCCCGCTGGAGTACGTCACCGAACCGGCCCTGCTCGCCGAACTGCCCAAGCCGCCCGCGCACGGGCGCTGGGTGCGGCTGACCCCGACCACCGTCACCGGACGCAGCATCCGGACCGTCCGGCGGGAGTGACCGCCCGGCGGGAGTGACCGCGGCGGAGGGACCGTGCGGGGCCGGTCCGGGCAGTGACGCTGGGGAAGGCACTGCTCCGGACCGGCAACCCGGCCGTGCGGGTGGAGCACCGGGGAGGCCCGCCCGCGACACGCGCCCCGCCGCCGGGTCGTCGCCCCGCCACATCGGGGGGACCCGTCCGCCGGATCCTGCCCCCGCCACATCGGGAGGGACCCGGCCCCGCGGAGCGCGGGGTTTTCTTGAACGACGCCCACCGTAGCCGCGACCCGGCGCGCCGGATCGGCACCGCGTCCACAACCACTTGGCACTCCGTCCACCGCGGGCCCAGGCTGGAGGGAACGATCCGCCGACGGGGGCGGCACCGAAGACCGGGCGGGGGCCGGACGGGAACGACGGGAGGCGGCGACGTGCGCTGTCTGGTGACCGGGGCGACCGGGTACCTCGGCGGGCGACTGGTGCCCGAACTGCTGGCCGACGGGGCGAAGGTGCGCTGCCTGGTGCGCGACCCGGCCCGGTTGCGCGACCACCCCTGGCGGTCCGCCGTCGAGGCCGCCACCGGCGACGTGACCCGGCCGTCCACCCTGGACGGGGCCTTCGACGGCGTCGACGTCGCCTACTACCTGGTGCACTCGCTCGGCAGCGGCCCCGACTTCGAACGCACCGACCGGGACGCCGCCCGCGCCTTCGGCCTGGCCGCCGCCCGGGCGGGCGTCCGGCGGATCGTCTACCTGGGCGGTCTCGTCCCGCCCGACCTGCCCGAGGGGCGGCTCTCCCCGCACCTGCGCTCCCGGGTCGCCACCGGCCGGGCCCTGCGCGAGGGCGGCGTGCCCGTCACCGAGCTGCGCGCCGCCGTGGTGATCGGCTCCGGCTCGGCCTCCTTCGAGATGCTCCGCCACCTCACCGAGCGCCTGCCCGTGATGGTCACCCCGCGCTGGGTGGACACCCGGATCCAGCCGATCGCCGTCCGCGACGTGCTGCGCCTGCTGCTCGCCGCCGCCCACCTGCCCGACGACCCGGCCACCGACCGGGCCTTCGACGTCGGCGGTCCCGAGGTGCTCACCTACCGCGCGATGATGCAGCGCTACGCCCGCATCGCCGGGCTGCGGCGGCGGCTGATCGTCTCGGTGCCCGTCCTCACCCCCGGCCTGTCCTCGCACTGGGTCGGCCTGGTCACGCCCGTCCCCAGCGGCCTGGCCCGGCCGCTGGTCGAGTCGCTGCGCCACGAGGTGGTCCGCTCCGAACGGGACCTGGAGCGCTGGGTCCCCGACCCGCCCGGCGGCCCGATCGGCTTCGACCGCGCCGTCGAGCTCGCGCTGCGCCGGATCCGCGACGACGAGGTGGACACCCGCTGGTCCTCCGCCTCGCTGCCCGGCGCCCCCAGCGACCCGCTGCCCACCGACCCCGACTGGGCGGGCGGCAGCCTCTACCAGGACGTCCGCGAGCGACGGGTGGCCGCGCCGCCCGAGGCGCTGTGGCGGGTGGTCGAGGGCATCGGCGGCGAGCACGGCTGGTACTCCTTCCCGCTCGCCTGGACGGTGCGCGGCGCGCTCGACCGGCTGGCCGGCGGCGTCGGACTGCGCCGCGGACGGCGCTCGCCCGGACGGCTGCGGGTCGGCGACTCGCTCGACTTCTGGCGGGTCGAGGAGATCGAACCCGGACGGCTGCTGCGGCTGCGCGCCGAGATGCGGCTGCCCGGCCTGGCCTGGCTGGAACTCACCGTCACCCCCGACGGGGACGGCTCCCGCTACCGCCAGCGCGCCCTGTTCCACCCGCACGGCCTGGCCGGACAGGCCTACTGGTGGTCGGTCGCCCCGTTCCACGCCGTCGTCTTCGGCGGCATGGCCCGCAACATCGCCGCCCGCGCGGAGTCCGGCTGACCACCCTGCGGGGGGTTGGTTGCGGAGATCCCCCCGAGACGAGATATCTTGACGTCAAGACGTTGCAGACGTGGAAGCTGGAGCTACGGTGACTGACTCGACCATCATCTACACCCACACGGACGAGGCCCCCGCCCTCGCCACGTACTCGTTCCTGCCGGTCGTCCAGGCGTACGCCGCCACCGCCGGCGTGAGCGTAGAGACCCGCGACATCTCGCTGGCCGGTCGGATCATCGCCGTCTTCCCGGAGTACCTCCAGGAGGACCAGCGCATCGCGGACGCCCTCGCCGAGCTCGGCGAGCTGGCCAAGACCCCCGGCGCCAACATCATCAAGCTGCCGAACATCTCGGCCTCCATCCCGCAGCTCAAGGCCGCCATCGCCGAGCTGCAGGCCCAGGGCTACGCCCTGCCCGACTACCCGGACGAGCCGAAGACCGACGAGGAGCGCGACGTCCGCGCCCGCTACGACAAGGTCAAGGGCTCCGCCGTCAACCCGGTCCTGCGCGAGGGCAACTCCGACCGCCGCGCCCCGCTGTCGGTCAAGAACTACGCCAAGACCCACCCGCACCGGATGGGCGCCTGGTCGGCCGACTCCAAGACCAACGTCGCCACCATGGGCGCGAACGACTTCCGCTCCACCGAGAAGTCCACCGTCATCGCCGAGGACGGCGCGCTGCGCATCGAGCTGGTCGCCGAGGACGGCACCGTCACCGTGCTGCGCGAGAAGGTCCCGGTGCTGGCCGGCGAGGTCGTCGACGCCTCCGTGATGCGCGCCGCCGCCCTGAACGAGTTCCTGGCCGCGCAGGTCGCGCGCGCCAAGGCCGAGGGCGTGCTGTTCTCGGTGCACCTCAAGGCCACCATGATGAAGGTCTCCGACCCGATCCTGTTCGGCCACGTCGTGCGCGCCTTCTTCCCGAAGACCTTCGCCGCGTTCGGCGCCGACCTGGCCGCGGCCGGTCTCAACCCGAACAACGGCCTCGGCGGCATCCTGGCCGGCCTGGACAAGCTCCCCAACGGCGCCGAGATCAAGGCCTCCTTCGACGCCGAGCTCGCCGACGGCCCGGCCCTGGCCATGGTCGACTCCGACAAGGGCATCACCAACCTGCACGTCCCCAGCGACGTCATCGTCGACGCCTCGATGCCGGCCATGATCCGCACCTCCGGCCACATGTGGGGCCCGGACGGCCAGGAGGCCGACACCCTCGCCGTCCTCCCGGACAGCTCCTACGCGGGCGTCTACCAGGCCACCATCGACGACTGCCGCGCCAACGGCGCCCTCGACCCGGCCACCATCGGCTCCGTCCCGAACGTCGGCCTGATGGCCCAGGCCGCCGAGGAGTACGGCAGCCACGACAAGACCTTCGAGATCGCCGCCGCGGGCACCGTCCGCCTGGTCGACGCCAACGGCGAGACCGTCCTGGAGCAGGCCGTCGCCCCCGGCGACGTCTTCCGCGCCTGCCAGACCAAGGACCTGCCGATCCAGGACTGGGTCAAGCTCGCCGTCACCCGCGCCCGCGCCACCGGCGACCCGGCCGTGTTCTGGCTGGACGAGACCCGCGCCCACGACGCCGTGCTGATCGAGAAGGTCAAGACGTACCTGCCCGAGCACGACACCGAGGGCCTGGACATCCAGATCCTCTCCCCGGTCGAGGCCACCAAGCTCTCCCTGGAGCGCATCCGCCGCGGCGAGAACACCATCTCCGTCACCGGCAACGTGCTGCGCGACTACCTGACCGACCTGTTCCCGATCCTGGAGCTGGGCACCAGCGCCAAGATGCTGTCGGTCGTCCCGCTGATGGCGGGCGGCGGCCTGTTCGAGACCGGCGCGGGCGGCTCCGCCCCCAAGCACGTCCAGCAGCTCGTCAAGGAGAACTACCTGCGCTGGGACTCGCTCGGCGAGTTCTTCGCGCTGGCCGCCTCCTTCGAGCACCTGGCCACCACCACCGGCAACGCCCGCGCCAAGGTCCTCGCCGACACCCTGGACCGCGCCACCGGCACCTTCCTCAACGAGGACAAGTCGCCCTCGCGCCGCCTCGGCGGCATCGACAACCGCGGCAGCCACTTCTACCTGGCCCTCTACTGGGCCCAGGAGCTGGCCGCCCAGACCGAGGACGCCGCCCTCGCCGCCGCGTTCGCCCCGCTCGCCGCGACCCTGTCCGAGCAGGAGCAGACCATCGTCGACGAGCTGATCGCCGTCCAGGGCCAGCCCGCCGACCTCGGCGGCTACTACCAGCCCGACCCGGCCAAGGCCGCGGCCGTGATGCGCCCGTCGAAGACCCTCAACGACGCGCTCGCCTCCCTGGCCTGACCCACCGCCAGGTAGCTCCGGCGCCGCCGCGGACCGCCCCTTCCGGGGGGTGGACCGCGGCGGCGTCCGCGTTCTCCGGGCGGGTGCGCACTACAGTGCACGGTATGCCCACGCCGCAATTCATCCTGGACCTGCGCGAACACATCGGCCACGACCCGCTGTGGCTGTCCGGCGTCACCGCCGTGGTGGTGCAGGACGGCCGCATCCTGCTCAACCGCCGCTCCGACACCGGCCGTTGGGCCCTGCTGCACGGGATCGTGGAGCCCGGCGAGCAGCCCGCCGACACCGTGGTCCGGGAGGTGCGGGAGGAGACCGGCGTCACCGTCCTGCCCGAGCGGATCACCAGCGTCCACACCCTGCCCGCCTTCGCCTGCGTCAACGGCGACCAGGTGCAGTACCTGGACATCGCCTTCCGCTGCCGCCCGCTGTCCGGCGAAGCCGTGGTCAACGACGAGGAGTCGCTCGCGGTCGCCTGGTTCCCGCTGGACGGCCTCCCGCCACTGGGCCGGGGCGACGCCGCGCTGCTGGAGAAGGCGCTCGCCGACCGCCCCTCGCCCTGGTTCGCCCTGAGCTGACGCGCTGCGGGAACTCCCTTGCGGAGCACGGCCGTTGGAACGTCCAGGAGGCGATCATGGACTATCCGCCGACCCGGCTGCCCGGACGCGGCCCCGGCTGGTACCGGGGCGACCTGCACGTGCACTCGGTGCACTCCGACGGCGCACTCACCCCCGCCGAACTGGCCGCCGCCGCCCGCGCCGCCGGGCTGGACTTCCTCGCCACCACCGAGCACGACGCCCCCGCCGCGCCCGGGAGTTGGGGCGAGGTGGGCGGCGACGACCTGCTGGTGCTGCTGGGCGAGGAGGTCACCACCGGCACCGGCCACTGGCTGGCACTCGGCCTGGCCCCCTCCTCCGGATCTTGCCGGGCGCGCGACGCCGGACATCCCTCCCCCAGCCCCAAGGGGGGCTGGGAGGTGCCCCCTCGGAAGCACCGGCACAACACCCAAGTACATCCAGTACGAGGGCGTCGTGCCGGCACTCCCAGCCGGGCGCCCGACGCCGCGCGCTGATCCGACAAGATCCGGAGGAGGGGGCCTGGCCCCCGGCCAACGCGCCGACCACCGCCACCGGGTGGGCGAGGCGGCCTTCGACCGGGAGCTGCGCGGCGTGCGCGCGACGGGCGGGCTGTGCGTTGCCGTGCACCCCCACGCGCCTTACCCCGGTGGGGAGTTGGTGTACCCGCTGGAGTCCTTCGACGCCGTGGAGGTGTGGAACGGGCAGTGGTCCGCCGACCTGCCGTGGAACGCCGACAACGAGGCCGCGCTCGCCGAGTGGGGCCGCCGCCTCGGCGCGGGCGCCCGCACCGGCCGCCGACAGCCCGCCGTCGGCAGCAGCGACGCCCACCTGCCCGGCCAGCTCGGCACCCCGCAGACCGTCGTGCACGCCGAGGAGTTGAGCGCCCCCGCGATCCTCGCCGCCGTCCGGGCCGGGCGCAGCTGGATCGCCGAATCCGCCGCCGTGCACCTGGAGTTCACCGCCGAGGCGGCCGGACGCACGGCCGGGATCGGCGAACGGCTAGGCGCTGTCCGGTCGACCTGACGGTGCGGCTCTCCGGCCTCCCCGAGGGCTGCACGGTGCACTTCCGCACCGAACGCGGTAAGGAGCACCGGGCCCCCGCGGCGGCGGAGCTGCACTGGGGCACCGACGCCGCGGCGACGGCCTTCGTCCGGGTCGAGGTGCGCCGCCCGGACGGGTGGCCGGTGGCGCTCACCAACCCGGTCCTGCTGGGCTGAACGTCAGCCCGGCAGGCGGACGCCGAGCCACTGCCGGGCGCCGTACTGCTCGAAGCGGTCGACCTCGGTGAAGCCGAGGCGTGCGGCGACCCGCAGCGAGGCGGTGTTGGCGGTCTGGGTGGTCAGGGCGACGGGCGTGCCGGGCAGGGCGGCGGCGAGCCACTCCAGGGCGGCGGCGCAGGCCTCGGTCGCGTAGCCGCGGCCCCAGGCGTGCGGCAGGAACAGGTAGCCGAGCTCGCGCGCCCCGCCACCGGGGTGCAGGTGCGCCAGCCGGTCGGAGTCGTGCGGGTCGAGCGTGACGACGCCGATCATCGCCCCGTCCAGCTCGACCACCAGCAGCCCCGGGCGCCCCTGCGGCACCTCGGGCAGCTGCTGCTCGAACTCCTCGCGCGGGCGGGCGCCGCCGATGTACGTGCCGACCTCCGGGGAGGTGAACAGCTCGACGATCGCCGCCCGGTCGCGGGCCTCCGGCTCGCGCAGCAGCAGCCGGGCGGTCCGGATCGGGGCCGGGGGCCAGGGCAGGGGCTCGGTCGAGGAGTCGATCACGTCGTCAACGTACCGTGCACGTCCGACGAGCCATCAAGAGGTCTCCAGGTCGCGGCACCAGGCGACCTCGTCGGCCAGCGAGCCGTCCGCGAGGTACTGGCGGACCTGCGGGGCGTCGGCCAGCGCGTCGGCGGCCTCCGGGACGGGGACCTCGCGGAAGCCGAGGCGCTGCCAGAACGCGCCCGCGTCGGTGGAGAAGAGGTAGACCCGGCGGATGCCGCCCGCGGCCGCCTCGGCCAGCACGTCCTCGACCAGGCGGCGGGCGGTGCCGCTCCCGCGCTGGTCCGGCCGGACGGCGACGCTGCGCAGCAGGGCGGCCGGCCCGGCGAGCTCCAGGGCGGCGCTGGCGGTCGGACCGCTGGCGTCCCGGGTGGTCCACAGCAGGGTGCCGGGCTCGTCCAGGCCGTGCGGGTCGAGGCCCTGGGCCTGCAGGAAGTCGGCGAGGTCGTCGGTGGTGGTGGGCATCGGGCGGGCGGTCCTTCCTGGGACGGGAGCGGCAGTCGGAACGGTACCCGGCGGCTGTTACGCGGGACGGCACGGCGCCGTGTCGGACGGGTGAACCGACCCGCCGCCGCCACCGCCGCGCCGACTACGCGGAGGGCGGGTCGACCTCGGCCCACAGGCGTTCCCGCCGCCGCCCGGCGCGGTGGCCGAACCGGTCGGCCGTGCCGGGCACCCTGAGCACCGCCGTCGTCACGGCGGCGTCCGGGTGCTCCACGACCCGGAGGGCGACCCGGTGGCCGTCGCCGGGCAGGCGTTCGAGCAGGGCCGGTGGCCGGTCGGCCCGTGCAGGGCGTCGGCGATCCAGCGGGCCCGGTCGGCGGGGCTGCGGTCGGCGCGGGTGTCGTCGTGGTCCACGGGCCGCCCGTTCCGGCCCGGGCCGTCCGTTCCGGCCCGGACGTGTCGCCCCCGGTCGCGTGGACCGACAGGCCCCGTACGGGAGCGGTGCCCGTCGTCAGGCCGGGCCGAGGACGATCCGCTCGGTGACCTGCCCGGGCTGGGCGGCCTCGCCGTACAGGGTCGCGGGGATCAGGTGACCGGCCCGGTCGAGGGTGAACAGCAGGTCGTGGCCGGGCGGGAGTTCGCCGTCGGCGGGGCGGCGCAGGATGCGGGCGCCCGCGGCGTGGCGGCGGGCCAGCTCGGGGCCGGTCAGGGCGGCCGGGAGGACCATCGCCGCAGGGGCGTCGCCCACCACGCCCGGCCCGGGCGCGGCGGCGGGCAGCCGGAACACCGGCAGCTCGGACCCGTCGTGCAGCACGGCCGCCGCGAGCGCGTTGAACTCGTCCTCGGCGGTCAGCAGGTACACCGCCGTGACGCCCTCCTGCTCGGCGCCCTCGCCGCTCGCGGCGGCCAGCAGCTCCCCGTCGGCGAGTTCGAGCCCGGCGGCGGAGATCCGGGCCCGCTGCTCGTCGCGCCCGGCCCACAGCAGCACGTCCAGCCCGGCCGAGCGCAGCACGGTGGCCAGCTCGACCGTCCAGGGTTCGCCGCCGACCAGCAGCGGGCGCGAGCGGGCCGGGCGGGTCACCCGCAGCAGCCGGGCCACCGGCACGGCGGTCAGGCCGTACAGGGTGACGGTCATGACGATCACCAGGAAGGTGGCCGGGAGGATCTTCTCCGCGCCGCCGACGCCCGCCGCGGCCAGGCCGGCGGAGAAGGTCGCGGCGGTGGACGCGGCGACGATGCCGCGCGGCGCCATCCAGCCCAGGAACGCCCGTTCGCCCTCGGTCAGGTCCGTCCCGACGGTGGACAGCGCCGCCACCACCGGCCGCACCACCAGCACCAGCACCGCGACCAGCGCCAGCGCGGGCAGCAGCACCGGCCGCACCGAGGACCAGGTGACGGTCGAGGAGATCGACACGAACAGCACGCCGACGACCAGTGACACCAGGGTCTCGAAGAAGGTCCGCCGGGCGGGCAGGTCGAACGCGGGCACCGTCGCCACCACCACGCCCATCGCGATCGCGGCGATCAGCCCGGTGTCCTCGCGCAGCACGTCGCACAGCGCCGCGATGCCCACCACCACCGCCAACTGGGCGCTGGTGGCCAGCACTTCGCCCAGCCGCGCGCGCACCAGCAGCCACCACAGCAGCGCCGCGCCGAGCAGCCCGCCCAGCAGACCCAGGCACACGCTGGCGGCGAACTCCAGCAGCCCGGAGCCGAGCTTCCGGTGCTGCTCGCTCACCAGCGCGTGGTAGACCAGCGCACCGAGGATGGCGCCGACCGGGTCGATCAGCGAGCCCTCCCACACCAGGATCCGCTGCACCCGCTCGGTCGGGCGGACGAAGTTCAGCAGCGGCCCGACCACCGTCGGCCCCGACACCACCAGGACCGCGCCCAGCATCGCCGCCGCCTGCCCCGAGACGCCCAGCAGCGGCGCGGCCACCAGCGCGGCGGCCGGGGCGGTCAGCACGGTGCCGACCCACACCAGCCGCACCACCGCGTGCCGGGTGTGGCCGGTCAGCTTGCGCAGGTCCAGGCCGAGCCCGGCGTCGTACAGGATGACCGCGACGGCGAGCGAGACCAGCGGGGAGAAGGCCGGGCCCAGCAGCCGGTCGGGGTGGACGTCGTCGGTCACCGCCCCGGCGGCGAAGCCCACCGGCAGCAGCACGATGATGGCCGGGACGTGCAGCCGGGCGGCCAGCAGCTGGGAGGCGACGGCGAGTACCACGGTCAGCCCGGACCCGATCAGGATCTGCTCAGAGGTCATCCCACCATCCCATGCCGCCCACCCGTTCCGCTGCGCGCCACGCGCCCGGCAGGTCCCCCGTCCGGCCCAACGCGGCGACCGGGCCCGGCCGACCGGCACCCGGCGGCCGACCGGGCCCGGGCAACTGGGGCGGTACCGGTCGGAAACGGTGAAATCCGCCTCCGGACACGGCAGTTGTCCGTGCAGGAACGGCGAACGGACTGCGGACTTCCGATGACCGTGCGCGCCGCATCCCTTACTGTACGGACATGGGTTCCAGGGGGAGCGCGGTCGGCGACCGCGGTACGGCAGTGGTGATCGGCGGCGGCCTGGCCGGGTGCCTGGCGGCCTGGGCGCTGCACGGCGTGGCGGAACGGGTCGTGGTGGTCGAGCGCGACCGCTACCCGGACGGGACGGACTTCCGCCCCGGCGTCCCGCAGGCCAAGCACGGCCACCTGCTGCTGGAGGCGGGCCAGCGCACCCTCGACGAGCTGCTGCCCGGCCTCCTCGGCGAACTCCTCGCGGCCGGCGCCACCCGCGTCTCGCTCTCCGGCGGCCTGCGCTGGCTCACCTCCGCGAGCTGGCTCGCCCCGTACGAGGGCGACCTCGCGGTGCTCACCTGCAGCCGCCCGCTGATCGACCGGCTGGTGCTGGACCGCGTCCGTACCGCCCCGAACGTCGAGTTCCGCACCGCCACCGAGGTGACCGGGCTGCTCGGCGACGGACACGCCGTCACCGGCGTGCGGGTCAGCGGCCGCGGGCGCGGCCGGGACGGCGGCGAGGGCGAGGAGATATCCGCCGAGCTGGTCGTCGACGCCGCCGGACGCGCCACCGCCGCCGCCAAGTGGCTCTCGGTGATCGGCGCCCCGCCCGCCCCCCGCGAACGGGTCGACGCCGGGGTCTCCTACGCGACCCGCTTCTACCACCGGCCCGCCGGCGCCGACCCCGCAGCCGCGCTCTACCTGCAGAGCCACGCCCCCGAACAGGGCCGCTTCGGCGTCCTGCTGCCCGTCGAGGGCGACCGTTGGATCGTCGGCATGGGCGGCATGCGCGGCTTCGAACCCTCGATCCAGGCAGAGGAGTTCGAGAAGCAGCTCGGCCTGCTCCGCGATCCCGGCATCGCCGAGGCGATCGCCGACGCCAAGCCCACCGGCCCCGCCCGCGGCTTCGTCCCCGGCCCCAGCGTCTGGCGGCACTACGAACGCGCCGCCCCGCACGGCTTCCTCGCCCTCGGCGACGCCTCCTGCACCTTCAACCCGGTCTACGGCCAGGGCATGACCGTCGCCGCGCTCGGCGCCCGCGCCCTGCGCGACGCCGTCCACAAGCACCGCGACCTCGGCCACGCCGCCGTCCGCGGGACCCGCGACGCCATCGCGGCGGTCACCAAGAACCCCTGGCAGATGGCGGCCGGCGAGGACGTCCGCTTCCCCGGCACCACCGGCGGGCCCTCCGGCCTCCAGGTCCGCGTCCAGCAGCGGATGCTGGACCGGGTGCTGGCCCGCGCCGCCACCGACGCCCGGGTCGCCGCCGCGTTCCACCAGGTCGCCGCCATGGTGGAACCGCCCACCCTGCTGTTCCGTCCCTCCGTGCTGGGACCGGTCCTGTTCGGCGGCTGACCACACCGACCGCCGGCCTCCCCGGACCCGTACCGGCGCGACACCCGGTGCGGCAGCCGGTGCGACGAATCCAGACAGCACCACGGTGATCAGAGGGTTGGCAGCGGACATGAGCGAGATCCACTTCAGCAACAACCATCGCGACCTCAGCGAGCAGCACGGCACCGGCGCGGGCTTCCAGTTCGAGTTCTCCTGCTCGCGCTGCTACGACACCTGGCGATCCGAGTTCGAGCCCTTCCGCACCGGCCAGGCCGCCGGGTGGATCAACAAGGGCGTCAGCGCCGCCTGGAGCCTGCTCGGCGGCAGCGCCTCCAACGGCCTGAGCAACGCCGCCGACGGCCTGGCCGGCGCCAGCTGGGGCAGCGGCCGCGACGCCGCCTTCCAGCGCGCCGTCGCCAACGCGCAGCAGCACTTCCACCGCTGCGCCCGCTGTACCCACCCCGTCTGCGGCCGCTGCTGGAACGCCGCCCAGGGCCTGTGCCTCGGCTGCGCGCCCGACACCGCCGCCGAGGCGGCCGCCGCCCGGCAGCGCGGCCTCAACGACGCCGTCAGCGAGAACGCGTACGCCCACGGCCAGTCCCGGGCCGGGCAGTTCGACGTCACCACCGACCGCCAACTGGTCTGCCCGCAGTGCCGCGCCGAGACCCACGGCACCCCGTTCTGCCCCGGCTGCGGGTTCCGGCTCGCCCAGCCGCCCCAGTGCGCCTCCTGCCGCGCCGAGGTGCCCGCCGACGCCGCGTTCTGCCCCGGTTGCGGCACCCGCCGCTGACCGCCCGGCACCGCCAGCCCGCCCGCCGGGGCAGCGCCGCCCGGCGGGCGGGTTCGGATCCCGTGGGTGGGTTCAGATCCCCTGGGTGGGCAGCAGCAGGATCCGCTCGGGGTCGTAGCGGCGCCAGGCGGGGGCCGCGGCGGTGCCGATCAGGCGCAGGCGGCACCAGGGCGTGCCCTCGGGGGAGTGCCACCAGCCGTTGATCCGGCCCAGGACCCAGCTCTCGGCGTCGTCGAGCAGGACCTCGACGGGCTGGTACGCGGGGCGCACGTCCTGTTCGGGCGGGGACCAGGCGGGGTCGGTCTGCAGCTGCGGAGGGAGCACTGCGGGCCTCCTTCGAGTCCGGTCGGCGGGTGTGACGGGTGCGGGGTGCCCGAACGGCCCGGCTGGTGGCGGTCGGGAACACTCTACAGAGGTGTAGAAACGGATGCCGGGCAATCCGGGCAGCGTGGCGCAAGGGTGCCGCCCCGGTGGCGTGTTCACGACCCGTCGACGGCCGCCCCGCCGGGGCCCGCGGGGTCCGGTCGGGGCGGCCATAGACTCGACGGATGACAGCTGAGGACTCCTCGATCGAGGCGCTGGGCGCCCTCGCCGACCCGGTGCGGCGGGCCCTCTACCGGCACGTGGCCGAGGCGCCGGAGGAGGTCGGCCGGGACGCGGCGGCCGAGGCCGCGGGCGTCTCCCGCTCGCTGGCCGCCTTCCACCTGGACAAGCTGGTCGACGCGGGCCTGCTGGCCGCCGCCTACCGCCGCCCGGCCGGTCGCGGCGGCCCCGGCGCCGGGCGCCCCGCCAAGGTGTACCGCCGGGCGGACGCCGAGTTCGCCGTGGCGCTGCCGCCGAGGGAGTACGGCACGGCCGGGCGGCTGCTCGCCGAGGTGGTCGAACGGGCGGGCCTGGACCGCGAGTTGCAGTCCGCGGCGCGCGCGGCGGGCGAGCGGGAGCAGGCCCCGGACCTGCCGGAGGCGCTGCGCGGGCGCGGCTACGCGCCGTTCCTGGACGGGGAGGTGCTGCGGCTGCGCAACTGCCCGTTCCACGCGCTGGCGGACGAGTTCCCGGCGCTCGTGTGCGGGATGAACCTGGCGCTGCTGGCGGGGCTGGCGGGGGAGGAGTGGACGGCCGCGATGGACCCCTGTGCGGGCGGCTGCTGCGTCTCCTTCTCTAAAAACAACAAAGATTGACTATAGAAGCCGGGGCGGTCATGCTGGCGGCATGACCACTCCTCAGTTCGCCGTGCCCCCGTCCGGCCACCACCTCGCCCAGGTCAACGTCGGCCGCACCGTCGCCCCGCTGGACAGCCCCGAACTCGCCGACTTCGTCGCCCAGTTGGCCGATGTCAACGCACTCGCCGAACGCAGCCCCGGCTTCGTCTGGCGGATGGTCGACGAGGCCGGGGCGGACGCGACGGGCCTGCGCCCCGACGAGGGCGACGAGCTGCTGCAGATCAACTGCTCGGTCTGGGAGTCGGTCGCGGCGCTGCGCGACTTCACCTACCGCAGCGACCACCTGCGGGTGCTGGCCCGCCGCCGCGAGTGGTTCCAGCGGCCCGAGGGGCCGCACCAGGCGATGTGGTGGGTGCCGATCGGCCACCGGCCGAGCGTCGCCGAGGCGATGGCGCGGATCGCCGCGATCCGCGCCCACGGTCCCGGCCCCGAGGCGTTCACCTTCCGCGAGGCCGGCCCGACCGCCCTGCGCGAGGCCGGTCCGGTCGTTCTCCGCGAGGCCGACCCGGTGCCGGGCGGGGCGGGGTGAGCGGTCCGCCCGGTGTGCCCCTGGGGGTGTGCCCCTGGCGCGATGACTAAGCGCTTGCTTAGACTCGGCGGGGCGGGACCGCCGGTCCACCCCCCGAGCACCGGCGGCCCCGCCCCCTCCCGACCCTCGCCCGCCGCAGGAGCGCACCATGCCGGTCACCAACCGTCAGATCCGACTCGCCCGCCGCCCCGTCGGCCCGGTCCGCCCCGAGGACTGGGCGCAGACCGAGGAGCCGGTCGCCGCCCCGGAGGAGGGCTGGTTCGTCGGCCGCACCCGCTACCTCTCCCTCGACCCCGCGATGCGCGGCTGGCTCGACGACCGCCCCTCCTACCTGCCGCCCGTCGGCCTCGGCGAGGTGATGCGGGCCGGGTCGATCGTCGAGGTGGTCGAGTCCGCCCACCCCCGCTACCGGGTCGGCGAGTTCGTCACCGGCACCTTCGGCGTCCAGGAGTACGTCCGCTCCGACGGCAGCGGCACCCACCGGGTCGACCCGGCGCTGGCCCCGCTCCCCACCCACCTCGGCGCCCTCGGCATGCCCGGCATGACCGCCTACTTCGGCCTGCTGGAGGTCGGTGCCCTGAAGGAGGGCGAGACCGTCGTGGTCTCCGGCGCGGCGGGCGCGGTCGGCAGCCTGGTCGGCCAGATCGCGAAGGTGAAGGGCTGCCGGGTGGTCGGCATCGCCGGGGGCCCCGACAAGTGCGCCTGGCTGACCGGGGAGTTGGGCTTCGACGCGGCCGTCGACTACCAGAACGAGGACGTCCGCCGCGCGCTGCGCACCCACGCCCCCGACGGCATCGACGTCTACTTCGACAACGTCGGCGGCCCGATCCTGGACGCCGCGCTCACCCGGCTGGCGATGCACGCCCGGGTGGTGGTCTGCGGCGCGATCAGCCAGTACAACAACGAGCAGGCCGTCCAGGGCCCCGCCAACTACCTCTCCCTGCTGGTCCGCCGGGCCCGGATGGAGGGCTTCGTCGTCTTCGACCACGCCGCCCGCTACCGCGAGGCCGCCCGGGAGATCGCGGGCTGGATCGCCGACGGCCGCCTCACCGCCCGCGAGCACGTGGTCAAGGGCGGCATCGACGCGTTCCCGGAGACCTTCCAGATGCTGTTCCGCGGCGCCAACACGGGCAAGCTGGTCCTCGAGCTCGCCTGAGCCCCTCCGGGC
Organism: Kitasatospora sp. NPDC001540; assembly: GCF_042894345.1. Taxonomy (NCBI): domain Bacteria; kingdom Bacillati; phylum Actinomycetota; class Actinomycetes; order Kitasatosporales; family Streptomycetaceae; genus Kitasatospora; species Kitasatospora sp. NPDC001540. The sequence continues at coordinate 66,084 of NZ_JBIAVO010000014.1, read as the reverse complement.
CCCCGGCCGCGCCTCAGTCGATCGGGCGCAGCCGGGTGCCGGAGGCGGTGACCGCCTCGACCGTGCTGGGGCCGCTGCCCGGGTTGTCCAGGGCCAGGGTGCGGGTGGGCCCGGCGGGCTGGTCGAGCCTGCGGGACGGGGTGGTGACGACCAGGCGGGAGACCCGGCGGCTGGCGGCGACCAGCAGGTACGGGGTGCCGTTGGGGGCGCGCCAGCGGTACTGGGCGACGGTGTCCTGCTCGTAGCGGCTGCAGGCCCGGCCGTCCGCGTGGGCGAGGCGCTCGGCGCGGCCGCCGTTCGGCGGGAGGACCGCGGCCGCGGCGCTGCCGGAGCCGTCCCAGTGGTCGGCGCGCAGGCAGGCCCAGGCCAACTCCCCGGCGTTCTGCGGGAGTTTCTGGTCGGCGAACTCCCAGAGGTTCAACTGACGCACCTCCGGCCCGACTTCGGGTACCGCGCAGGCGCCCGACGCCCACCGGTGCAGCGCCTGGGAGCTGACGGCCTCCTGCGGCGGGCGGGCCTGGGCGGCGGCGTCCGGGGGTGGCGTGTAGGTCAGGTGGGCAGGGGTGAGGCCACCCAGGTCGGCGAGCAGGAAGGCGTGTTGCTCGGCGACCGCCCGGTCCGAGCGCAGTTGCAGGACCGGCCCGGGGCACCCCTGGGCGGTGGTGCCCGGCATCGGGTCTGTGACCCCGTCCGGGAAGGGCAGCGGGCGTTCGGCCTCGTCGGGCCGGTCCAGTCGGCGGGTCGCCGCGGCGGCGATCCACGGCGCCAGCAGGTAGCGGGCGCCGCGGTCGTTCCGGTGCAGGACGACCGCCGCCCCCGCCGTCACGTCGCTGTCCCCGGCGGGGGAGAGCGCCAGGGCCGGGGCCGCGGCCGGGTCCTCGGTGTAGCGGGCCAGACTGCGGCCGTCCGTCAGCAGCACCACGGCGGCGCCGTCCAGCCGTCCCGCGTACAGGAGTTGGGGTGCGGCGGTGGGCGGGGCGGCCCGCTGCCAGGCGGTGGTGGCGCGGCTGATCAGGGCGGTGTCGTCGAGCAGGCCGCCGCGGGCGGGCCAGACGGCGAGGCCAAGTTTCGCGGTGTGCCGCCACAGGTCGTCGGCGCGGCGCTCGGGGGCGGCGGACGGCGTGGACTCCGACCTGCCGGTGCCGGAGTGGGGGGAGACCAGGATCGGCGCGACCGCGGCGGTCACCGTCACCGTCACCGCCAACGCCCAGGCCAGAGCGGCCAGTCGGCGGCGGCGCAGCAGGTCGCCCGGCTGCAGGTGGACGGTGCAGGCGTCGTAGCCGGGCGGCAGCTCGGACCAGCGCGGGCTCCCCGGCGAACGCAGCAACTCGGCGCCTGCGCGGGCCGATTCGGCGGGCGCCTCCACCCCGGCCCAGGCCAGCACCTCGGCGGCCTCGGCCCGGTCCAGGCCGTCCAGCGCCTGCAGGGCGAAACCGGCCCGGGCCGGGGGCGGCAACTCGGCCAGCCGGGCGTCCAGTTCGGCGTCCGCGTCGTCCGGCGGGGTGAACAGCCGCACGCCCCACACCCGGGGGAACCCGGCCGCCGTCCACCGCCGCCGACGCAGCGCCCCGCGCAGCACCCGGACCCGGGCCGCCGGGTACCCGTCCGCCCCGCCCGCCAACCCGCTCGCCAGCCCGCCCACCACCGGCAGGGCCCGCTGCACCACCGCGTGCGCCGCCACCACCCGCGCGTGCCGCCCCCGGTCGGCGGGCAGCGTCAGGTACGCCAGGCACACCAACCGCCGGTAGTGCCGCACCAACACGGCCTCCGCGGAGCCGAGTTGCCCGCCGGGGGCGGCCACCCCCGGCCGCGGCAGCGTCTTGAGATCCATCGGCCCTCCGAGGTGTCGGGAAGAAGCCCGGTGACGTCGGACGGACCAACGAGTGGATCATCGGATAGTTGCGCCACGGCCCCGTCGCGCCCGGCGCCCCGGTGCGCAGCCGACCGGGTGAATGCCGCTGCGCTGAGTAGTCGGACGGTTACCGTTTGCTGCTATCAATGGCGGTGCGCTCGACTCCGAGCCGCTCACCCCAAGTGTCGTCCGTAGCCGAATCATGCCCGCACGCGCGCCGGACGGCCGCGTCCAGAACGGAATCCCCGCCCATGGCCACCGCACTCCGCCGCACACTCACCCTGGCCGCCCTCGCCCTGACGGCCTCCTTCCTGCCGGCCGGGCAGGCGGGCGCGGCCGACCCGGCCCCGCACCCCGGCATCTACTGCCTCGCCAACGCCTGGGGCGCCCCGAACATCGGGACCAAGCCCTGCGACGCCAACGACCCGGGGCAGCACTTCACCGTCTCGGGCCAGCAGATCTCCCTCACCAAGGCCCCCGCGTACTGCCTCGCCAACGCCTGGGGCACCCCGAACGTCGCAGTCAAGCCGTGCGACCCGCAGGACCTCGGCCAGTACTGGACCGTCTCCGGCCAGCAGATCTCGCTGACCTACGCCCCCGCGTACTGCCTCGCCGACGCCTGGGGCACCCCGAACGTCTCCACCAAGCCGTGCGACCCGAAGGACCCGGGCCAGCACTGGGTGGTCTTCAACGAGCAGGTCAGCCTGGCGTACGTCTGATCCGCGGCGTCCGCCGGGGCGGGTCGGGCCCCGGCGGACGGCCCGTCAGACCGGCCCGTCGTGGCGGGCGCTGGAACGCCAGTCGGCCGTGCGCACCAGGCACTCCAGGTGGGCGAGGCGGAACGGGCCCAGCGCGGGGTCGGCCAACAGGGCGGCGACCAGGGCGGGCCAGGTACCGCCCGGGCGGAACGGGGCGGCGGGGGAGAGCGGACGGGCCGGGAAGTGCTCGCCGGACGAGACGGTCACCGGCGGGGTGCGGTCGCCCTCGCGCACGCCCAGCAGGGTGCCCGCCTCCTCGTCGCGCTCGGGGCGGACCGAGACCCGGACCTGCCCGTGGTGCGCCGCGACCAGGTAGGTGACCAGCGACGGGTCGAGGCCGGGCGGGTGCCAGTGGTCGCCGTCCAGCAGCAGCAGCGCGCTGACCAACTCGTGCCGGAAGTACTGGCGGGACGAGACCCCGTTGTTCCAGGGGGCCTTGGACTTGGCGAGCAGCCCCTCGGGCGGGTCGCCGCCGCCGTCGCGCAGCATGGCCTGGAACACCCCGTGGCACTTGCCGAGGTCGTGCAGCCGGGCGGCCACCGCCACCGCCTCCTGCTGCGCCCCGCGCGGGCCGGGCAGCGCGGCGGTGAGCGCCCGGGCCTCCTCCTCGGTCTCCCGCAGGTGCCGGTCCAGGCCCACCCAGGCGGCGCACCCGGTGGCGGGGGGCGTGCGCCCGGTGAACAGCGAGGGCACCGGGGTCGGGCTGCCGGGGGACCAGCCCATCCCCGGGAGGTGGCCGCCGCGGGCGGAGTCGAGGAGCAGGACAGTGCCGGAGCGCAGCTCCCCGGCCGCGGCCCGCCGCCACCGCCCGTCGACGCGGTCCCGCAGCCACGCCCCGCCGTTCGCTCCGTCGGCCGCGCCCCCGTCCCGGTCGGCCCGCAGCAGGGCCCGGACCTCGGCCAGCGGTGCCTCGCACAACTCGGCCTGCCCTGGCTCCGGTTCGTCCGGCGCCGGTGCCCCTGCGGCCCCCCGGTCGCGCCAGGCGACGAAGACCGTCCGCTCCGCCTCCGCGCACACCCACGGGCTCGCGTCCGCCGGTTCGGCCTCCCGACCGGTGTCGAACAGCGCCGCCAGCTCGGCCGCGCCCAGCGCGGGGGAGCGCGGCGCGTCCGGCCCGGCGACCCGGGCGCGGAACAGGTCGGCGGTGCCGACGGCCGCCCCCTCGTGCGCCTCCAACCACTGCGCCACCTCCGCTCCCGGCCCGTCCGGTTCGTCCGGCCCGTCCGACCCGTCCGGCGGGACGCACCACAGCAGGTCGCCGCCCTCCGGGTGCTCACCGTGCCGGTTGCAGCGCCCGGCCCGCTGGACGAAGGCGCTCCACGGGGCGAGCTCGACCAGCACCGTACGGCCGGACAGGTCGGAGCCGGCGTCCAGCGCCCGGCTCGCCACCACGAAGCCGTCAGCCGACGCCTCGTTCAACTCCCGTACCAGGGAGCGCCGTTCGGCGGAGCGCAGGTACGGGTGCAGCAGCACCGCGGGCCGGTCGGGGTGGGCGGCGCGCAGCGCGGCGTGCAGGTCGCGGGCCCGCTGCGGGGAGTCGAGCAGGGCGAGGGTGCGGGTGCCGGGCCGGTGCGCGGCGCCCAGGGCCGCGGCCAGCTCGGCCGCGTACCGGCCGGGGTGCGGATGCAGGCGGCGGATCCGGCGCAGCGGGCCGGGGGTGGCGGGGTCGGGGTCGGTCGGGGGAGCGGTGCCGTCACCGACCGCGGACATCCAGGTGCTGCCGGTCGGCGCCGTGGTGCCCAGTTCCTCGCGCAGCGCCTGCAGCCGCTCGCCGGTGGCCAGGCCGGGCCCCAGCAGCGGCGCCTCGTCGAAGACCCAGTGGGCGTCGTTGTGGAGCAGGGCGAAGGACACCGGCGCCATCGTCCGGCTGTCGGCGAACCCGCGCATCAGCGCCCGGCTCAGCAGCACGTCGTGGGTGCCGACCAGGACCGCGGTCCGCTCCGGGTGGCGCCGCCAGGCACCGTTCAGCCCGTCCGGGCCGGTCAGCAGGTGCAGGTCGACCTGCTGCGCGAGGCCCAGGCGCGCCAGCCACTCGCCGATCCGGGCGTGCGTCCAGTCCGCGAAACTGCCCTGCGGCAGCACGTACACCAGCCGCCGCGGGGTCGCCCCGGGCGCCGACACCGTCCGCCGGTACAGCCAGGCCAGCACCGCGCCCGCGGTCTTCCCGCCCCCCGACGGCACCCGCACCCACCGCGGCAACCCGCCCGCCGCGAGCGCCCGCTGGTGGGCGTGCGGCCGGTGGCCGGTCGCCGTCCGGAAGAACTCCTCGTACCCCTGCGTCCCCTCGAACTCCTGCGTCATCCACGTCCCTCCGTCACGGTGGACCCCGACTCTAGGGCGCGGCGCGGACGGGCGGGGGCAGTTGGCCCGGCGTCAGATCCGCGCGAGGACGGCCTGCAGGGCCCGCTCGGTCGGCTCGATCACCACGGCGGTCTCCCGCAGCTCCGGCGGCAGGTCGCGGCGCGCGTCCTCGCGCAGGAGCAGCGCGACGCCCTCCTGCAGCACCACGGCGGCGTCGAGCGCTGCGGCCAGTCGCAGGAACAGCGCGGTCGGGTCGCCCCGTTCCAGCCGGTGCGCGGTGACGCAGCGCAGGCCCGCCCCCGGCTCGGCGGGGTGGTGCAGGCCGACGGTGCCGCCGTCCGGGAGGACGAGTGCCGAGTACGCGTCCTCCCGTCCGGCCGGGGGCAGGTGCGGGGCGGTCAGCTCCAGGAAGCGCGCGGCGTCCAGTTCGGCGGCCGCGCCGCCCACGAACCGCAGCAGGTAGAGGCTGTAGCTCACGCGTCCGGCCCGGTCAGGGTACCGGGGTCGGTGTTGGCGCCGCACAGCACGACGCACACCCGCTCGCCCGGCTCCGGGCGGTAGGCGCCGGTGGTCAGGGCGGCCAGGGCGGTGGACGCGGCGTGCTCGACGGCGATCCGGTGCTCCTCCCACAGGGCGCGGCGGGCCCGGACGATCGCCGCGTCCGGGACGAGCACGGTGCGCACGCCCTCGTCGCGGGCCGCCGCCAGGGCGGTCGCGGAGGCGCGGCGGGCCCCCAGCGAGTCCGCGGCGACCGACTCGACGGGGACGTCCACCGGCTCGCCCGCCGCCAGCGCGGCGTGCAGCGCCCGGCAGTTCTCCGGCTCCACCGCGACGGTGCGCACCCCGTGCGCGCGGGCCGCGGCGGCCACGCCCGCGAACAGGCCACCCCCGCCGACCGACACCACCACCGTGTCCAGGCCCGGCACCTGGCGGTGGACCTCCTCCAGCAGGGTGCCCGCCCCGGCCGCCACCAGCGGGTGGTCGTACGCGTGCGAGGCCAGCGCGCCGCTGGTCGCCGCGAACTCCTCGCAGGCGGCCAGCGCCTGCGCGTACTCGCGGCCCACCAGCCGGACGTCCGCGCCGTAGCCGCGCAGCCGCTCCACCTTCACCGCGGGCGCGTTCTCCGGCAGGAACACCGTCGCCCGCACGCCCTCCCGCCGCGCCGCCCACGCGCAGGCCAACCCGGCGTTGCCGCCCGAGGCGATCGTCACGCCCGCCTCCGGCAGGGCGCCCGCCTCCCGGTGCGCGCGCAGGAAGTTGGCCGCGCCGCGGGCCTTGAACGAGCCGGTGTGCTGCATGTACTCCAGTGCCAGCCACGCTCCGTCCGGCCCGCCCGGGCTCACCGCGACGGGGCGGACCAGCCCGGCGATCCGCTCGGCGGCGGCCCGGACGTCGGCGTGGTCGAGCTGGTGCACACTGCGCTCCCGAAGATCGGCAAACGGGGGACGCGGCCGACACTATCCCGTCCGGCGGGCCCTGACCCATCCGCTTCGGCGACCGCTCCGAAGAACCGGAGGGGACACCCGTCCCCTGGCGTCGACCCGCCGCGCCCCGGAACGTCGGAGCACCGGAACATCGACAGGTCGCCGTGTCGACACCGCCAGCACCCGTACGGAAACCAGCACCCATGACACTCGCCGTCGTCCTGTTCACCCAGGACCTGCGCCTGCACGACAACCCCGCCCTGCACGCCGCCCGCGCCGGGGCCGACCGGGTCGTCCCGCTGTTCGTCAGCGACCCGGCCGTCGCCGCCGCCGGGTTCGCCGCCCCCAACCGGACCGCGTTCCTGGCCGGCTGCCTCGCCGACCTCGACGCCGGGCTGCGCCGGGCGGGCGGACGGCTGCTGGTGCGCGAGGGCGACACCGCCGAGCAGACCGCGCGGCTCGCCGCCGAGACCGGCGCGACGAGCGTCCACCTCGCCGCCGGGGTCAGCGACCACGCCCGGCGCCGCGAGCAGCGGCTGCGCCGGGCCCTGGGCGACCGGCTCCGGGTGCACGAGGGCTCGCTGACCGCCGTCCCGCCCGGCGCCGTGCTGCCCGCCGGACGCGACCACTACGCCGTGTTCACCCCCTACCACCGGGCCTGGCAGCGGGCCCCCCGCCGCACCCCGTTGCCCCCGCCGCGCGACCTGCGCACCCCCGAGGGCCTCACCGGCGCGCCCCCGCCCACCGCGACGCCCACCGCCCGCAGCCTGCCCGCGCCCGGCGAGAGCGCGGCCCGCCGCGCCTGGCAGCGCTGGCGCACCGAGCGCTACGCCGAGCTGCACGACGACCTCGCCGCCGACGGCACCTCCCACCTCTCCCCGTACCTGCACTTCGGCTGCCTGTCCGCCAACGAACTCGTCCACCTCGCCGAACGCCGCGGCGGCCCCGGCGCCGAGGCCTTCGTCCGGCAGCTGGTCTGGCGCGACTTCCACCACCAGGTGCTGGCCGCCCGGCCCGACGCCGCCCGCGCCGACTACCGTCCGCGCGACGACCACTGGCGCACCGACCCGGAGGAGTTCGCGGCCTGGTGCGAGGGCCGCACCGGCTACCCGATCGTCGACGCGGGCCTGCGGCAGCTGGTCGAGACCGGCTGGATGCACAACCGGGCCCGGCTGCTGACCGCGAGCTTCCTCGCCAAGTCGCTCCACCACGACTGGCGGACCGGCGCCGCGCACTTCCTGCACCACCTCGTCGACGGCGACCTCGTCAACAACCAGCTCAACTGGCAGTGGGTCGCCGGGACGGGCACCGACACCCGTCCCAACCGGGTCCTCAACCCGCTCGCCCAGGCCGACCGCTACGACCCCGACGGCGCCTACGTCCGCCGCTGGGTGCCCGAACTCGCCCACCTGCCCGGCCGCGAGATCCACCGCCCCTGGCAGTCCGGCCAGCGCCCCGCCGACTACCCGGCACCGGTGATCGCCCCCGGCACCACCGGCCACCGCCTGCGCGCCGCCCGCCTCGGTCGGGAGCCCGGCCCCGGCGCCTGACCCGCCCGGCCCGGCCCGGCGCCCGCTCCGGGCAGTTGTCCGAACGGCCGCCCCGCTCCGGGGTCGGTACGACTAGCCTCTCCGGATGGACCTCCCGGAGCGCCTCGCCGCCCTGCGGGCCCTCGCCACCGAGGGGTCGGCCCTCCCGCCCGGCCGACTCGCCGCGCTCGCCGCCGAACTGGACCTCCCGCTCGCCGACCTGTACGTGGTGGCCGGGCGCGAGGTGCCGGACGAGCTGCTGCCGCCGGAGCGCGAGGACCGCGTGCTGCGCGGCTTCGCCGAGCGGGTCAGCCACTGCGACCACGGGCAGTTGGCCGCGATCGAGGCGTACGTCCGGGCGCTGCCGCCGGTGCCGGACGCCCCGCGTCCGACCGCCCCGCCACCGTTCTTCGCGGGGCCCGGCGGGGCCCGGCGGGCCGAACCGCCGCCCGCGGAGCGCGGGTTCGCCGTCACCCTGCTCGGGATGTTCCGCAACCGCGGGTTCTCCCTCGGCTCCCTCCCCTTCATGGGGCTGTCCCGGAGCACCGTCACCGGCCTGGTCCGGAGCTGGGTGCCGAACCAGCACCGGCGCTACCAACTGCTCGGCCTGACCGGCCCGTTGGGCTGGCCGCTGCCCGAACTGTTCGCCCTCGCCGGGGAGCCCTGGTCACCGGCCTTCCGCCCGCACTCGCCCTGCCGCCACACCGGCCGGGTGTACGCGGCCGCCGCCCACCTGACCACGGCCCAACTCGCCGTCGCGGCCGAGGAAGTGGCCCGGCTGAAGCCGGACCTGCCCTGCGGCGTCTGGCAGCCGGTCTCCGAGGGCCACGTCGCCGAGTGCCCGGACTTCGCCTGAACGGGTGCGAGTGCGGACACCGGGCACCGCGCACCGGGCGCCGTACCGGCCCTCAGCCCTGCGCGGCTGATCCCGTGAGGGAGGCGAGGAGCGCCAGGACCTCGGGCCAGCCCGCCGCCTGGGCGGCGGCGTCGCCCGCGCGGGTGCCGCCGAAGTCGCTCGACCGGCCGGTCACCGGGTGGACGGGCCGGGTGCCCGCGGCGAGGTAGGGGTAGGTGCCGACCCCGTGCCCGGCGTCCGGGTAGACCAGGGCCCGGTGCGGGTACGGGTCGTGGTCGGCGTCGAGTTCCTGGACGATCTGCCGGGCCGACCGGGGCGAGGGCCACAGCAGGTCGTCGGCGCCCGCGAGGGCCAGCACCGGCCCGCTGACGCGGTCGAGCGGGATGGGCCCCAGGGGGACGGCCTTGCCGCCCTCGGTCCAGGCGGTGGTGTCGCGGTCCGGGAAACCGTTGTTGACCTGGGAGGACGGGGAGTACACGATCGCGCCGTGGACGCGCTCGGGGTAGTGGTCGGCCAGCAGCAGGGCGGCCTCGCTGCCGCGCGAGTAGCCCAGCACCAGGAGGTGGGCGGGGTCGGTCCCCGGCTGCCCGGCCAGCAGGTCGGCGGCGCGGACGAAGTACTCCAGCGGGATGTCCTCCAGCCGGTCGGGCAGGCCGGGGAGGCCGAAGTAGCCGAGCGCCAGGGCCGGGTAGCCGTGCGAGGCGAGCAGGGACGCGGTGGACGTCCCGCCGTTGCCCCCCTCCGAGCCGCCGAAGACCAGGACGGCCGGGTGGCGCGGGGTGCCCGGGGCCGGGAGGAACAGCTCCCCGGCGACCCCGTCGGCGGCCGGGGTGAGCTTCCGACTGGTCACGCCGTCCGCGAACCAGGCGCGGGTCAGCGTCCGGGACGCGGACGGGTGCCCGGGCAGGTCGGCGGTCAGGGTGACCTCGTAGCCGTGCTGCGGCGACGGCGCCGGGAAGAAGGAGGACTGCTCGGGATCGCCGTCCTGGGGGGCCATCGACCAGAACAGGCCCATCCCGTCCGCCCCCTGGTAGGTGCCGGAGCGGGGGGCGGCCGTGTCCAGCAGCACCCGGCCGTCGGCGTCCGCCCGGAAGACGGCCCGCCCGCTCCACTGCCGCCCCCGCAGGTCGGTGGCCCGGGAACCGACGGTGACCTCCGCGCCGGGCGGCAGCCCGGTGATCCGCACGTGCACCGCCCGGTCCACCAGCGCCGTCGGCGCGTCCACCTCGATCACGGCGGGCCCGTCCGGGCCGTGCGAGCAGCCCGCCGTTCCCGCACCGAGCAGGGCGAGCGCCGCCCAGACGCCCACCAGGCCCCGTCCCCGGTCCCTCATGTTCCCGCTCCCCGCCCCGCCGACCGCCGGTTTCTGCAAGTTTCAGAAACAGCATTCAATACTCCTCCCGCCCGGCCGACAAGATCCGGAACGGGGACGGGCGCACCGGGCGGGGACGGGCGCACCGGGCGGGGACGGGTCAGCCGCGCCGGTGGTCGGCCAGGACCTCGGCGAGGGCGCGACGGGCGGCGCGGACCCGGGCGGGGTCGGCGCCCGTGGTGCCCGGGGCGGCGCGCAGGCCCTCGGCGAGGACGAGCAGCGACTTCCAGGTGAGCCAGCCGCGGGCCCGGGCCCAGGTGTCCTCGTCCAGGTCGACGGCGCGGCGGAACGCGGTGCGGCTGTCGCCGGCGAACAGGCCCCAGGCGATGACCAGGTCGCAGGCCGGGTCGCCGACGCCGCAGGTGCCGAAGTCGATGACGGCGGCCAGTTCGCCGCCGGAGACCAGCAGGTTGCCCTCGGCGACGTCCCCGTGGAACCACACCGGCGGGCCGGACCACCTGGTCTCCAGGGCCTCGTCCCAGACGGCGGCGGCGTGCGCGGTGTCGACGTGCCCGGCCAGGTCGGCCAGGCAGCGCCGGGTCTCCTCGTCGTAGTGGGCGAGCGGCGCGCCGCGGTGGAAGCTGTGCGCGCCTGCGGCGGGGGCGCCGGTGGTGTCGCAGCTCCGCAGGGCGCGGAGGAAGGCGGCCAGCGACTCCGCGAACCGGGGCAGGTCGGCGATCCGCTCCGGGGCCGCCGTCGCGCCCTCGATCCAGCCGCGCACCGACCACGGATGCGGGTACCCCTCGCCGGGCCCGCCCCGCCCCAGCACCCGTGGGACGGGCACCGGCAGGGCGGGCGCCAGGCGCGGCAGCCAGGTGTCCTCCTTCGCCACCGCCGGGACGTACGAGGCGTGGGTGGGCAGCCGCACCGTCATCCGGGTGCCGAGCCGGTACGTCCGGTTGTCCCACCCGTCCACCGGCACCGGCACGACGGGCAGGTCGGCCCACTGCGGGAACTGGGCCCGCAGCAGGCGGCGCACCAGCGCCGCGTCGATCCCGGCCCGGCCGTCCTGCGGTGTGCGCTCCCCATCGGTCACCATGAGCGGGAATCCTGCCGTCCGCACCGCCCGGGCGGCAACGCGATTACCCGCCCCGGCCGGCCTCAGGTCCGGACGGGCGTCATCAGGACGAAGTCCGCGCCGGACGGGTCCACGCAGACCGACATCCGGCCGATCCCCGGGGCGTCCTCGGGCCCCGCCGCCACGGCGCCGCCGCCGTCGCGGACGGCGGCGGTGGCCGCGTCGCAGTCGGCGACGGTGAAGACCGGGTGCCAGGCGGGGACACCGCGGGAGAGCACCAGTTCGGCGGGGCCGACCTGCAGGACGCCGCCGTGCATGCGTTCGGGCGGCTGCCCGGCCGGGGTGACGATGGTGTACGTGCGGCCGCCCGGCATCGGGGTGTCCGCGCGCTGCCAGCCGAACACCGCCTCGTAGAACGCCAGCGCGCCCGCCGCGTCCGTGGTGTGGAGCTCCGTCCAGCACAGCCCGCCCGGGTCGTCGACCGCGGCCAGCCCGCCGGACCGCCCCGGCGTCCAGACCGCGAAGCGCCCGCCCTGCGGATCGCTGAACTGGGCCGTCGACGCCCACCCGGCCACGTCCCGCGGCTCGACCCGGACGGTGCCGCCCGCGCGCAGCACGGACGCCGCCGTCTCGTGGACGTCCGGGGTGAAGAAGTACGGCATCCAGGCCGAGCGGGCGCCCCGTTCGGTCAGCAGGCCGATCCCGCCCGCGGTCCGGCCGTCGCGGCTGGCGAGCAGGAAGTCGGCCGAGCCGTCCGGTCGCTCGAACTCCCACTCCAGCACCGGACCGTAGAACGCGGCCGCGGCGGACACGTCGGGTGCGCCCAGGTCCAGCCAGCACGGTGAGCCGGGCACGAAATCGGTGGTGATCACGGCGTTCTCCCTTCGCCAGGCACCCTCGGGTCGCTCTCCCCAGCCTGTCACCGGCCCGCACCGGCCGCGTTCCGATGAGCCGGGCCGAGGCCGTAAGCGGGCCGGGCCGAGGCCGGAGGCGGGCCGGGGCCGAGGAGCGGGGAGCGGGCCGAGCGGTACCGCCAACCGGAGGAAATCCTGTGCAGATCGTCGGATCGGGCAGCGAATTCGAGCGTCCAACGGATCACTTCCATGACATTTCGCGGAAATTACTCCGCGCGGCCGCTAAATCGTCACCTGGAACAGGGTTGCCGCCGGAGGAAACGGGCAGGGGCCGCAATACCCCCAGCGATCCCAGAGAAAGGCAACAGCGTGGCATTGAGCGTGAGCTACGGGGAGCGATACGGCTGGACAGTGGTCCAGGTGGCCGGGGAGGTGGACATCAGCGGAGTCGCAGCCCTCCGCGAGCGCCTCCAACGACTGGTCACCGACGGCTGCCTGCGGATGGTGGTCGACATCAGCCGGGTCGACTTCTGCGACTCCACGGGCTTCGCCGTCCTGGTCGCCACCCGCCGCATGCTGTCCTCCCGCGACGGGCAACTGCGGCTGGTCCTGCCCGGCCCCGACGTCCACACCCGCAAGATCCTCCAGCTCTTCGGCATCGAGCGGATCTTCGACGTCCACGACTCCGTGGACGAGGCCCTCGCCGACCTGCGCGAGGCCGTCCTGACCGGGGAGGCGGCCGACGCCGTCCCGCGCCCGCGCGAAGGGACCCACGCCACCACCGACTGACCGCACCGCCCGACCCGGAGCGGGCGGGGGGCGGCGTCGGCGGGGACGGGAGTCAGCGCGGCGTACCGAAGTCCTGCGTCCACCAGGGCCCACCACCGCCCAGGTGGACACCCACCCCCAGCTCGGTGAACTTGCAGTTCAGGATGTTCGCCCGGTGACCGGGGCTGTTCATCCAACTGTCCATCACCGCGGCCGCGTCCTTCTGACCGCGCGCGATGTTCTCGCCCCACCCGCTCCACGCGTACCCGACGGCGTCGATCCGCTGCTGCGGACCGGCGCCGTCCGGGTTGGTGTGGTCGAAGAAGTTGCGCGCCGCCATGTCCTCGGAGTGCCGCAGCGCCGCCGTCGCCAACTTCGCGTTCGCCGTCAGCGGACCGCAACCCGCCTTCGCCCGCTCCGAGTTGACCAGCTCCAGCACCTGCTGCGCCAGGTCGGCGGAACGCTGCTGGGCCGAGGCCGAGGAGGGGGCGGCCGAGGGCGGCGCGGCGGGCGGGGCGGGCGAGGACGGTGCCGGGGCGGGCGGTGCGCTCGCCGCCCGGGTGCCCGGCGCGGGGGAGGGGGAGGCGGCGGCGGAAGGCGCGGCGGAGGACGGCGCCGGGGGCGCGGACGGGGCGGCGGCGGACGTCGGGTCGACCAGCGCCGCCGCGGACGCCGGACCCTGCTCGGCGGCACCCACCGCGGGCGGCGCGTCCGACCCGCCGACCACCACCAGCAGCCCGGCCACCACCGCCACCGCGGCCACCACCCCGCCGCCCACCAGCACCCGGCCCGGGCCGCGCCGCGGCGCCCGCCGGTGCCCGCGCCGCGCCGCCCCCGCCCGGTGCGAGCCGCCCCGCCCGGCCCCCCGCCGGTGCGCGGCCCGCCCCGGCGACGCCTGCCGGGCGGCCCCGACCGGGTCGTACCCGGAGCCGGCGCCGGAGCCGTCATACCCGCCGTATCCGTCGCACCCGGAGTCGAAGTCGGAGCCCGAGCCGAAGTCGGAACCGGGGGAGGGGCTGAAGTCAGGCCCGGGCCCGTACGCGTACCCCGCCCCGAACCCGGCGCCGTCCGGCAGCGGCACCATCGCCAGCCCCGCCAGCAGTCCCTCCGCGGGCACCAGGCCGCGGCGCTGCTCCCCGCAGACGGCGCACTCCCGGGCGTGCCGCCCGATCCGCTTGCGCCACAGCGCGCCCGGCACGCCGTTCCACCCGGCCGTCAGCTCCGCCAACCACGGGCAGCCCGGCACCGCGGCCAGCGCCCGGACGACCACCCGGGCCGCCTGCAACTGGCCCTTCATCCGCTGCACCCGTACCGCCGCGTGCTGCGGCGTCACCTCCAGCGCCGCCGCCAGCTCCGCCCGGGACAGTTCGCCCGCCGCCTCCAGCCACCACAGCGCCAGCAGCTCGCGGTCGGTGCCGTCCAGCCAGCGGGTCGCCTCCGCGACCTCGCGGCGCTGCTCGGACAGGCCCAGCCGGACGATCGTCAGGCCGACGAAGTCCGCCGCCGGGTCGGCCACCGCCGTCGGGTCCGGCACCACGTCCGGCGCGCCCGCGTCCCGGAAGCGGCGCCGGACCTGGTTCAGCGCGATCGCCACCAGCCAACTGCGGAACCCCGCCGGGTCGCGCAGCGAGCCCAGGCCGTCCACGGCCCGCAGCATCGTCTCCTGCACCACGTCGTCGGTGTCCGGGTGACCCGACAGCGCCCGGCCCACCACGTTGTAGACCAGCGGCAGGTGCCCGCCGAACAGCTCCGCCACCGCCTGCCGGTCACCGCGCTGTGCCCGCCCGACCAGCGCCGCCGCCCGCTCACTGTCCACAGCCCGGCCCGTCCTCGTGTTCTCGCGTCCTGCCCTCACACCCTCGGAGATCCACCGGAAGGCGGCGGATAACGCAAAAGCGGGAAGGACTCCTCGGCAGACGCGAAGCATAGTGAGCGGCCCGGGGCGCAGGCGGCCGCCCCGGGCGCGGTGCACTGCGCCCGGGGCGGTCTCAACCGGCGGAACCGGCGGAACGGGTGGCGGGGGAGGTGGGGGAGACGGGGTGCGGGCGGACGGCGCTGCAGGTGCCGTCCGGGCAGTCCGTCGTCCCGTCGGAGGAAGCCCCGTCGGGGGAGGTCCCGTCGAGGGAGGCGAGCAGTTCGTCGGGCCGGGGCCACCCCGCGCCGGTGGCGGCCCGGTACTTGGACGCGGCGAACGCGGCGGCCCGGGCCAGCGGCAGGCCCGCCGGGGTGGCGAGGCGGTGCGCCAGCGGGCGGTGCTCGGCCAGCGCCCACAGGCAGGTGACGAAGGCCTGCGGGCCGCGCCAGACCTCGCCGGTGTCGGCGACCACGGTGATCTCGCCGAGCGAGGCCTCGTGGTCGACGCCCGGAAAGCGGCGCCGGGCCTCGGGGGAGGCCACCGCGACGAACTCCAGCGGCACCAGCTGGGCCTGCCCGCGCAGCCAGCGGGTCAGTTGGCGGCACAGCCCGCAGTCGGGGTCGTGCAGCACGGTCAGCCCGGTGACCGGCGGCGGGGCGGCGCGGGGCGGAGGGGTGGTCACCGCGGCCGCGCTCAGGCCTGCGGGGGCGTCGGCCAGGCCAGCCCCTGGGGGGCGACCGGCGGGCGCTGCCCGCGGTCCATCGTCCCCCGGCGGCGGATCCGGTTCAGCACGTAGACGTTGGCCAGGTGCATCACGCCGATCACCAGCAGCACCGAGCCGAGCTTGACCGAGAGCGCGTCGAAGACCCCCTGCACGCTGCCGACCTGGTCGTCGGTCTTCATCCACAGCACCACGAAGCCGAGGTTCAACAGGTAGAAGCCGACCACCAGCAGGTGGTTCACGGCGTCCGCGAGCTTGTCGTCGCCGGGGAAGACGGCGCTCAGGAACAGCCGCCCGTTGCGGCTGAGGGTCCGGCCCACCCAGACCGTCACCCCGAGGGCGAAGGGCAGGTAGGCGGCATAGCTGACCACCGTGTAGTCCACGGCACACTCCTTTTTCGAACGTGTTCAAAACCCGTTGGTCAGGACAGTAGACCTATATTTGAACGCGTTCAAGTCGCCTGGTGGGGGCGGGCCCGGGCCCGGGAACGACGTCACCGGGCCCGGGAACGACGGAGCCCGCGCACCCTCACGGGATGCGCGGGCCCGGGGCTCGCGGGGAGCGGCGACGACGGCCGCGGACGGTCAGAACAACTGCAGCGAGGCCCACAGCGCCAGCACCGACGCGGCCAGCGTCGCCGGGACGGTCAGCACCCCCAGCGCCGTGAAGGTCCGCACCCCGCCGTCGTCCACCGCCCGCTCCCGGGTGATCCGGCGCCACAGCAGCGTCGCCAGCGAACCCGCGTACGTCAGGTTCGGGCCGATGTTCACGCCCAGCAGCACCGCCAGCACCGGGCCGGGCCCGGCCGGGGCCGCCAGCGGCACCAGCAGCAGCGTCGCCGGGAGGTTGTTCACCAGGTTGGCCAGCACCGCCGCCAGCCCCGCCAGCGCGAACAGCACCCCCAGCCCGTCACCGGACGGCACCAGCGCCGCCAACTGCCCGGCCAGGCCGTTGTCCACCACCGCCTTCACCACCACGCCCAGCGCCAGCACGAACGCCAGGAACGGCACCGCCGCCGAGGACGCGATCCGCCGCGGCGTGCTGCGCCCGCCCGCCAGCGCCCGCACCGCCAGCACCAGCGCACCCGCCGCCGCGGCCCACGCCGGGGAGACGCCCACCGCCGAGGCCACCGCGAAGCCCGCCAGCGTCCCGGCCACCGTGAACAGGGCGAACCGCGGCAGCCGCACCCCGCCCGACGGCACCGGCCGTTCGGCCGCCACCGCCAGCTCGTCCGCGAAGAAACGGCGCAGCAGCAGGTACTCCACGCCCACCGCGGCCAGCCAGGGCAGCGCCATCAGCGCCGTGAACCGGCCGAACCCCAGCCCGCTGGCCGCGAACGCCAGCAGGTTCGTCAGGTTGGAGACCGGCAGCAGCAGCGAGGCGGTGTTCGCCAGGTGCCCGCACGCGTACACGTGCGGGCGCGGCCGCACCCCCAGCGTCCCGGCGGTGGCCAGCACCACCGGCGTCAGCAGCACCACCGTCGCGTCCAGGCTCAGCACCGCCGTCACCAGCGCCGCCACCCCGAACACCTGCCCCAGCAGCCGCACCGGCCGTCCGCCCGACGCCCCCGCCATCCAGCGGCCGCACGCCTCGAACAGGCCCTCGTCGTCGCACAGCTGCGCCAGCACCAGCACCGCCGCCAGGAACCCCACCACCGGCGCCAGCCGACCCACCTCGGCCCAGGCCGCGGACGGCGACACCGCCCCCACCGCCACCAGCAGCCCCGCCGCGGGCACCGCCACCACCGCCTCCGGCCATCCGAACGGCCGCCGCACCGCGCACCACAGCACCGCCGCCAGCAGCAGCAGCGACAGCACCTCCGCGGACACCCCACTCACCCGAACCGCTCCTCCCGCCGAACCAGCGACCACCGGACGACCGCCGCCCGCGCGAACCTCCCATCCAAGCAGGCCCGCCCGCACCGACTACCCATTGGGCCCCCGACCATTGCCTTTGCGCGGACCGCGGCCCACCGCCAGGCTGGGACGGCACGCACCGCACCCGTCCGCACCCGTCCGGCCGGGGCCGGGAACACCTGGAGGGGACATGAGCACACGAACCGGCCGAGGCGCCCGACTGCGCGGGGCGGCGGCGAACGGGTTCTCGATCGGCTCGACGGGGTCCTTCCTGTCCATCGGCTCGGTCGGCTCGTTCCTGTCGGTCGGCTCGATCGGCTCGGCGTTCTCGATCGGGTCGGTCGGCTCGGCGCTGTCCGTCCTGTCGATCGCCTCCTGGCGCAGCGCCGCCGCCGTGCTCTCCGCCGACTCCGCCCTCGCCCTGCTCTCCTACCGCTCCGTCCGGGCCGTCCGCGCGGCCCACCGGCGGCGTGGCGGGGGCAGCTGACACCCTCCCGCGACTGTCGGCGGCGGATGGGAAGGTGTGCGGATGAACGAGCCGCTCACCCCCCTCGACGCCCCGTCGGACGTACTCGCCCCGATCGCCGCGTACTGGGACGCCGCCGCCCCCGCGTTCGACCTCGAACCCGACCACGGGCTGCTCGACGCCGCCACCCGGCGGGCCTGGCAGCGGCGCCTGGCCGACTGGCTGCCCGGCGAGTGGCTCGACGTCCTCGACGTCGGCTGCGGCACCGGCTCGCTCGCCCTGCTCCTCGCCGAGGCCGGGCACCGGGTGACCGGCGTCGACCTCGCCCCCGCGATGATCGACCGGGCCCGGCGGAAGTTCGCCGCCGCCGGGCTGGCGGGCCGCTTCCTGGTCGGCGACGCGAGCAACCCCGCGACCGGCGCCGACCGCTACGACGCGGTCCTCTCCCGCCACCTGGTCTGGACGCTCCCCGACCCGTCCGCCGCCCTCCGCGCCTGGACCGACCTGCTGCGCCCCGGCGGTAGCCTCCTGCTCGTCGAAGGCCGCTGGCGCGAAGCCGACGCCCCCGTCGAGCCCTACGCCCCCGGCACCGAGACCCTCCCCTGGGCCGGTGGCGTCTCCGCCCCCACCCTCACCGCCGCCCTCCGCCCCCTGGTCCACGACCTCCGGATCCACCCCCTCGAATCCGACACCGCCCTCTGGGGCGGCCCCGTCCACGACGAGCGCTACGCGGTCCTGGCCCGCCGCTAGGCCCCGTCCGGCCGGTCGTGCCGGGTGCGCGGGGCGGCGTACTGCTGCTCGGTGACGGGCTCGGCCCAGGTGGTCTCGAGAGAGCCGTCGGCGGTGGCCTCCCAGAGGGCGAGGTGCTCCATGAAGCGGTCGGGGGCGGCGCCGTGCCAGTGCTCCTCGTCGGGCGGGCAGCTGACGGTCTCGCCGGGGCGGGCCTCCAGGACGGTGCCGTCGCGGGTGCCGACCAGGGCGGTGCCGGAGACCACGTGCAGGGTCTGGCCGACGGCGTGGCGGTGCCAGTGGGTGCGGGCGTCGGAGCGCGAGTGATCCCTCGTTCCTAGCGCAGTCCCGCGCCCGCCGCGCCCGCCGCGCCCCGGGCCTCCGGCGGGGTGCGCGGGGCAGGAGCCGGGGCCGGGGCCTCGCCGAGCCAGACGTCGGCGGCGGTGTCGAGCGGGAGGCCGAGGGCGGCGCAGAGGCCGACGACGGTGCCGAAGCCGGGGCTGGGGAGGCGGCCCATCTCGATCTTGCGGAGGGTCTCGGGGGAGATCCCGGCGCTGTGGGCGACGGTGGCGGGGTCGCGACCGGCCCGGGTCTCGCGGAACAGCGCGCCCAGGCGGCGGCCGGCCTCGATCTGCTCGGGGGTCAGGGGGACTCGCACCATGCGGACACGCTACTGAACCGCTCCGCTGCTTGCCCAAGCTCCCAGCTCAGTGCAGCGGCAGCTCCTCCGCGTCGCCGGCCTCCCCGGCGGGCCGGGGGCCGTGGATGCGGCGCTGCGCGGCCTCGATGCGGACGTCGTCGATGCTGGCCTCGCGCCGCCGCATCAGGCCGTGCGCGTCGAACTCCCACAGCTCGTTGCCGTAGCTGCGCCACCACTGGCCGTCCGCGTCGTGCCACTCGTACTGGAAGCGGACGGCGATCCGGTCGTCCCCGAAGGCCCAGAGCTCCTTGCGCAGGGCGTACTCGTGCTCGCGCCGCCACTTGGCGGTGAGGAAGGCGGTGACCTCGGCGCGGCCGGTGAGGAAGGTGTCGCGGTTGCGCCAGCGGGTGTCGGGCGTGTAGGCGAGGGCGACGCGTTCGGGGTCGCGGGTGTTCCAGGCGTCCTCGGCGGCCCGGACCTTGGCCAGGGCGGTGGCGCGGGTGAACGGGGGGCGGGGCGGGCGGTCCTCGGACATGGCGGCCTCCAGGGTCCGGCGGATGGAGAACGGTCGTTCTCCAGCGTGGCGGGGCCTACGCTAGGGAACGACCGTTCTCCACGTCAAGGGCCGCCGCTGCGGCCCGGAACCGGAACCGGAGCCGCCGATGCCCGCCCCGCTCACCGAGCAGCAGACCCGCCGGGACGGCGAGGCCCTGCTCGACGCCGCCGAAGCGCTGTTCTACGAGAAGGGCGTCCGCGCCGTCGGCATGGACGAGGTCCGCGCCGCCTCCGGCCTCCCGCTCAAGCGGATCTACCGCCTGCACCCGACCAAGGACGACCTGGTGGTGGCCGTGCTGCGCCGCCGCGACCGGCGTTGGCGGGCCGAGCTGTCCGCCGCCGTCGAAGCGGCGGGTGAGGGAGCGGACGCGGACGGGGGCGGCGCGCGCGCCCGGCTGCTGGCCGCGTTCGACTGGCTGGGCCGCTGGTTCGCCGAGCCCGGCTACCGCGGCTGCGCCTGGATCAACGCCTTCGGCGAACTCGGCCCCGCCTCCCCGGCCGTCCTCGCCGAGGTGCGCGCCCACAAGGAGGCCTTCCACGCCCAACTCGCCGACTGGGCGCGCGCCGCGGGCCTGGCCGACCCCTCCGCCGTCCAGCTCCTCGCCGAGGGCGCCATCGTCACCGCCGCGATCACCGCCGACCCGGCTCCGGCCCACCGCGCCCGCGCCGCCGTGGAGGCGCTGCTCGACGCCGCCCGCTGAGCGGCCGCCCGTCCCGCCCCCGGGGTGCGCGCTCCGCGGCCCGGCGCACCCGCTACTGTCGCGGCAGGCAGGCAGGCAGGCAGGCAGGCAGGGCCGCCCGGGCGGCGCGGACGTCAGGAGAGGGGTGCCGCTTCGATGGGGGCGCACCAGCAGGTCGGCGGGGACTGGTGCGACGACCGCGGCTACGCGGCCGAGGTCGAGCGCGGCGAGCGCGTGGCGCGATGGGGGCTGGCGGTGAGCGCCGGGGTCGCCGGGCTGATCGTCGGCGCGCTGGTGCTGGCGTTCCTGCTGGTCCTCGCCGTGGTGGCCGGATCGGTCCTGCTCCTCGCGAACCGGTAGCCGCCTCCGGTGGAGGAGCGGGTTCCGGGTGGGCGGTATTTGAATACCGGGGCTGCTAGCGTGTCGCTGTCCGCTGTCGGTATTCAAATACCGGCGGTTCTTTCGACCGGGCGGCCGGGCGGCCGTCGTGCAGGGAGCGGTGCCGTGATCGAGCTGAAGACTCCGCAGGCGATCGAGAAGATGGCCGTCACCGGCCGGTTCGTCGCCGAGACGCTGGCCGAGCTGTCGGGGCTGGCCGAGGTGGGGCGGGACGTGATGGACCTGGAGCTGCGGGCCAGGAAGCTGGTCGCGGAGCGCGGGGCCGAGTCCTGCTACTGGGACTACGCGCCGTCGTTCGGGCGCGGCCCGTTCCGGAACGTGATCTGCCTGTCGGTGAACGACGCGGTGCTGCACGGGCAGCCGCACCCCTACGTGCTGCGGGACGGGGACGTGCTGAGCCTGGACTTCGCGGTGTCGATCGACGGCTGGGTGGCCGACTCGGCGGTCACCGTCATCGTGGGCACCCCGGACGAGCGGGACGTCCGGCTGGCGGAGTCGACCCGGACCGCGCTGGACGCGGCGATCGCGGCCGCGGTGCCCGGCAACCGGATCGGGGACGTCTCGGCGGCGATCGCCGCGGTCGGGCAGGGCGCCGGCTACCGGATCAACACCGACTTCGGCGGCCACGGCCTGGGCCGCACCATGCACGAGGACCCGCACGTGCCGAACGTCGGACGGCCCGGGCGCGGGCTGGAGCTGAAGCCCGGGCTGACGCTGGCGCTGGAGCCGTGGTGGTGCACCGGCACGGCGCGGCTGCGGGTGGACGCGGACGGCTGGACGCTGCGCTCGGCGGACGGCTCGCGCGGGGCGCACTCCGAGCACACGGTGGCGATCACCGAGGACGGGCCCCGGGTGCTCACCGCGCTCTCCTGAGGCGCGGCCGGACGGAGCGGGGGCGGGGCGGGGCCCGGACGAGGCGGGGGTCGAACGGACCGGCCGGGAGGGCGAGTTCGGCCACGGCGGGTGACGGGCCGGTGGACGGTGGGTGGCCGCTGTGGCCCGTCCCATAGGCGGATCGCTGGACAGTCGGCGCGCCGTCAGCGGGAGGCCACGGAGGGTGTGCGGTTCCCCGGCCGGGGGCGGCCAAAACCGGTGAGGCCGGTCACAGCCGCCGACGGCCGGGCCCGGGAAATCGCGGTCGAGGTGGTCGCCGAGGGGCGTTGTACCGGCGGTAACAAGCCACTGACCTGCGTAAACCTTGGAATGCTTGGAGTTCGGTCGGATCGCCCGTAGCTTCGTAACCAGTGCAGGGCGCACTACCCGGGATCACCCGAAACCAACGCCCCGGTGCGGCCACCGAGCCGCCCGACGGGCAGGGTGACCGCGACGGAGAGCAGGTCGGACCTCGACCGCGCCGTCCGATCCACAAGCGCGAGAGACCGCGGGCCCTTCCGGGCCCCTGGTTCCGCCTTGCCTGCCCGGGGCATCCGAAAGGAATCGCATGATCTTCCGTAACGAGACTGCCGCCACCAAGACCGCCACCACCGCCGAGCAGGGCAACCGGAAGCGCAACCGCGTCCGGGCCGCCCTCGTCGCGGGCAGCGCGGTGGCCGTCCTCCCGGTGGCCGGCCTCGTGACGGCGACCTCGGCCTCGGCCGCGGACGTGTCCACCTGGGACAAGGTCGCCCAGTGCGAGTCGACCGGCAACTGGTCGATCGACACCGGCAACGGCTTCTACGGTGGCCTGCAGTTCACCTCCTCCACCTGGGCCGCGTACGGCGGCACCGCCTACGCCCCGCAGGCCAACCTGGCCACCAAGGGCCAGCAGATCGAGATCGCCGAGAAGGTCCTGGCCGACCAGGGCCCGGGCGCCTGGCCGGTGTGCTCCGTGCAGGCGGGTCTGACCAAGGGCGGCGCCGCCGCCCAGGTCGACACCTCCTCGTCCACCGCGAGCACCGGCACCTCCAGCTCCAGCAGCAACAGCTCCGCGAGCACCGGCACCAGCACCAAGTCCGCGAAGTCGGCCACCACCGACTCCGCCCCGGCCGCCACCAACACCACGGACGGCGGCGTGTCCTCCCACCAGGGCCACCAGTCCTGGAAGAAGGGCGGCAACACCGGCGGCGGCACCTACACCGTCAAGTCCGGCGACACCCTGAGCGCCATCGCGGCCGCCAACGGCACCACCGTGGACGCGCTGTTCAGCGCCAACGCCCAGACCATCGGCGGCTCCGCCGACGTCATCTACCCGGGCCAGGTCCTGTCCGTCTGATCCGTCCCCGGATCGGACTCCGCCAGGAGACCGCACCCAGCGCGCCGACGGCCACCCCTCATGTCGGGAGGGGTGGCCGTCGGCGTTCCCGCGCGCCCGGGGGCGGGGCGGTCAGTCGAACCAGTCGGGCTCGGCCGCGTCGATCAGCTCGCGCAGCGCCGGGCGGTCGTGGAACGCGGCCGAGAGCAGCGTGCCGAGCTCGCGCAGCGCCGTCGCGTCCTCCCCGTGGGCGACGAACATGCCGGCCTCCGGGTCGTACCGGAAGCGCCCCTCCAACTGCGGCGCCCGGGACCGGACGGCGGAGCGCGCCACCGCCTCCCAGCCGTAGCCGCCGTTCTGCTGCCCCGCGGCCTCGAACACCTCGTCCACCTCGACCATCCGGTCGTCCGTCAGCAGCAGGCCGTACGAACCGGGCCGGTGGTCGTACTCGAGGAACACCAGCGGGGCGTAGGTCTCACGATCGCTCATGGCCCCGGACGCTACCGGTGGCCGCCGACAGCGCGGCCCGGGCGGGCGGTCAGCACGGGAGGACCTCCTCGACGGCGCTGGTGCCCGTGCCGGGGCGGGACTCCCACCGCCAGGTCTCGTCCAGGCGCAGCCGGCCGTCGGGGAGGCGGGACAGCACGCTGGTGCAGTGGCCGGAGTTGGTCTCCCCGGCCCGGTTGAGCTGCACGTAGCGGAAGTCGACGGTGTCGCCGGTGCGGGTGCCGACCAGGTGGCCGTGCACCACCTGGCCGCCGCGGTAGTCGGCCCACACCAGGCCGTCGTCCTCGTGGTAGGCGAACCGGGTGCCCGGGTCGACCTCGCCCTGCTCGGGGCGGGAGACCGGGGCGAACTCCAGTCCGTCGAGCGAGGGCAGCGCGGGCAGCATGGCGGACTCCTTGGGGTCGGAGGGCGGAAGGCGGGTACGCGGTCCAGTCGACCACGCCGGGCCGCCCGCCGACCGGGGCATCCGCATCATGGACAGGCGGGACGCAAGGCGGGGCCACCTCCCTTCGGGCGAAGCCGAGTTGGCCGCACCGTCGGGGCGCTACGCTGCGCCCGTGACCGAACCCGTGAGCGAACGCACCGCGCCCAACGACGACCTCGCCGCACTCCTCGACCGCTGGGCCCGGGGCGAGGCGCCCGAACCGGTGGAGGTGCTCACCGCGCTCTTCGCGGGCGGGGCCTTCGTGCCCGTCACCGCGGCGGGCAAGGTGATCTTCCTGCCCGACGACGAGCAGCCGCCCACCCTGCTCGCCTTCACCGGCGCGGAGGTCGGCGCGGCCCTGCTGCCCTCGGCCGCCGCGATGGTGCACTGCGACGCGGCCCGGCTGCGCGACATCCTGGAGCGGACCGGCGTCGACGTGCTCGGCATCCGTTCCGCGGACGGCCAGGGGGTCTTCTCCGCCCGGACGCTCCAGGAGTGGGCGGCGTACGGGCCCGGCGCCGGGATGCGGCTGTCCTGGTCCACCGACCCGCTCGCGGTCGCGCTGCGCGACGCGCTGGCGCGCCGGATCCGCGAGTTCCCGGCCGTCCGCTCGGTCTGGGTGTCCCTGGTGCGGTGGGAGGCCACCGGCGAGGAGCACCTGATGCTGCACGTCGCCGTCGACGAGGACCTCCCCTCCGCCTCCGCCGACCTGCTGATGCGCACCCTGCTCGCCGAGGAGGTCGAACGCGGCCCGGAGCACCCGAAGATCGGCATGCTCCCGCTGCACACCGCCCGGCACGCCGACACCGTCGCCGAACTCGACCGCATGGGCCTGGACACCGTCCGCCACGACCCCGCCACCGGCCGGGTGCAGGTGCTCTCCCGCGCGTACGACGCCCCGCCGGAGCGGAGCTAGTCCGAGCCGTCCCGGTCCTTCGGCGCGTCCTTCGACGGGGCCTCCGAGGACGGGTCCTCCGCGGGCGGGTCGGTGAAGTCGACGTCCACGTGCTGCTCGGGGCGGCGCTCCTCCTGGCGGGCGATGTCCTCCAGCACCTGCTCGTCCGGTCCGGTCAGCGGGGGCTGGAGGAGGGAGCGCGGCCACAGGCGGCGGGCGAGGACGGTGTTGTACTCGGCCGCGTACAGGGTGATCTGGGCGGCCAGGTAGAGCCAGGAGAGCAGGCCGATCACGGTGGCGAAGAAACCGTAGACCGCGGTGGCGTGCCGGAGCTGGTGGGCGACCAGGGCGGCGCCGAAGGCCTGCAGGACGGTGAACAGCGGGCCCGCGAACAGGCTGCCCGGCCGCAGGGCGCGGGACGGGACCTCCTTCGGGGTGAGGATCCGCAGGCAGGCCAGGAACAGCAGGGAGTTGAGCGCCGCCGACAGCAGCAGCCCGCCGATCCGGGCCGCCGGACCGCCCAGCGCCGCGCCCACCAGCGTCGCCGCGGCCGTGGTCAGCAGCAGGCCGGTGCCGAGCGCCGCGAACAGCACCAGGCTGCGGGCCAGCCGCGGCCAGTAGCCCGGCCGCCGCACCCCGGGGACGTTCCACACCTCCGCCATCGCGTGCTGCAGCACCTGCGCGATGCCCAGCGCGCCGTACAGCAGGCCCGCGACGCCGACCACCAGCGCCAGGCCGCTGCCCTGCACCGAGTGCACGTTCGCGCGCAACTGGTCGCCGATGATCGGGAAGTCGGCGAGCGCCGAGTCCACCACGGCCCGCTGCGCGTCAGGGTGCCCGTGCAGGACGAACCCGAGCGCGGTGGAGAGCAGGAGCAGCAGCGGGATCAGCGAGACGAAGGCGTAGTAGGTGATCAGCGCGGCCAGCAGGCCGCCCCGGTCGTCGCCGTACTTCTTGACCACGCCGACCACGAGGGCCAGCGGGCGGTGGCGCTGCTGGGTGCGGTCGACGGCGCGCAGGGCGCGTTCGACGGGGTTCACGGCACGGGCTCCTCACGGTGGCGGACGGCACGCGGTGACGGACGGCACACGCGCGTATGCCCGGTCGGCGCGTGTGAACCCCGGGTCGGCGGAAAGGCGGCCGGAGGACCCGGAGCCGAACGTGCGAGGAGGCAGGGCAGGTGTGGTGGTGGAGCGCGGTGCGGCTGGTCGTGACCGGTGCGGCGGTGGGGCTGGTGCTCTACGGGGTGGACCGGGTGGTGGAGCTCTCCACCCGCCGCCTGTCCGCCCGGGCCGGGACGGTGCCGCAGGTGCTGCGCGGTTGCCGCAAGCCGATCCTCGCGGTGATCGGGTGCGGGCTGCTGCTGGCCGCCATGCCGTGGGTGCGGGCCCCCGACGGGGTCGTCCACCTGCTGGTGCTGGCCGCCATCGGCTCCTGCGGCTGGCTGACCGCCCGGGCCGCCGCGCTGGTGCTGGACGGGGCGGTGCGGCTCGCGGTGCGCCGCCGGGACGCGGCCTGGGCCGGGCGGGCCCGCACCCAGGTCGGGCTGCTGAGCCGGATCCTGCAGGCGGCGATCGCGCTGCTGGCACTGGCCGCGATGCTGATGACCTTCCCCGCGGTGCGGGTGGTCGGCACCAGCCTGCTGGCCTCGGCCGGACTGGTCGGCGTGGTCGCGGGCATCGCCGCGCAGAGCGCGCTGTCCAACCTGTTCGCGGGCATCCAGATGGCCTTCGGCGACCTGGCCCGGATCGGCGACGTGGTCGTCGTCGGCGGCGAGTGGGGCACCGTCGAGGAGATCACCCTGACCGCGGTGGTGATCGCCACCTGGGACCAGCGCCGCATCGTCATGCCGATGTCGTACTTCGCGGGCCGCCCGTTCGAGAACTGGTCGCGCCGCTCCGAGCGGATCACCGGCACCGCCCTGCTGCACCTCGACCACAGCACCCCCGTCGACCTGCTGCGCGCCGAGTTCGACGCCTACCTGGCGAAGCACCCGCGCTGGGACGGCGAGGGCAGCGCCCTGCAGGTCGTCGACACCACCCCCAGCACCCTGGTGGTGCGCGCCCTGGCCACCGCCGCCAACGCGTCCGACGCCTTCGAGCTCCGCTGCGACCTGCGCGAGCACCTGGTGGCCTTCCTGCGCGAGCACCACCCGCACGCGCTGCCCCGGGTCGCGGTGGCGACCGCACCGGGGGAAGGGGGCGCGGGGGAGCGGGCCACGTGGCAGGACGAGGGCTGAGCGGCGGTCGGCCGAGCGGTGGTCGGCGGCCGACGCTCCGTCAGCCGTCAGCTCGCGCCGCTCGGGCGGCAGTTCGAAGCGTCCGGCGGGGCGCCCGCGGATCAGAGGTAGTCCTCCAGGCGGGCGATCGCGAAGCCCTGGGCGGTGGCGGCGTCGACGACCCGGCGCAGCATGTCGGGCATGGTCCCCTTCCAGTCGGCGGCGGGGGCGCGGAAGTGGGTGAGGACGATGTCGCCGGGGTGGAACTTCTGGTCGGCGTAGCGCCACTCCAGGTGGTCGGGGAAGGCCTCCTCGTTCCACAGCGGGACGGCGGTCACGCCGCAGGAGGCGGCGGTGCGCAGAGCGGCCTCGGTGTACTCGCCGTACGGGGGCCGGAACAGGCGCGGGCGGGTGCCGGTCTCCTGCTGGAGGCGGTCCTGCTGGCCGCAGATCTCGCGCTCCAGGGCGTCGGGGCCCAGGCGGCGCAGGTCGGGGTGGGTGAGGGTGTGGTTGTCGATGGTGACGCCGTGGGCCTGCAGGGCGCGGAAGTAGCCGTAGTCGGAGCGGGCCAGGTAGTCGGAGAGGAAGGCGGTCATCGGGACGCCCAGCTCGGCGGCCATGGCGGCGAACTGCGGGTCCTTCTCGGCGCCGTCGTCGACGGTCAGGAACACCACCTTGTCGGTGGTCGGGACGCGCTGGACCACCGGCGGCAGGCCGGGCGCGCGCTTGACGCCGGGCCCGTCGGCCAGCTCCGGCTTGACGGCGGGCGGGGCGGGGGCGCGCAGCGGGAGGGCGGCCAGGCCCCAGCGGCGGGCGGCGGCGAGGGCCTGCTGCAGCACGAGTTCGTGCTCGGCGGCGGAGGCGCGGCCGTTCAGCTCCTGCCCGGCGGCGGCCTGCGGGCGGGCGGCGGGCATCGCGGCGAGCGCGGCCCGGGCCTGGGCCTGAGCGGCTTGGGCGGCCTGAGCTTGGGCAGCCTGAGCTTGAGCGGCCTGGGCGTCGGCGGGCGGGGCGGCCGGGGCGGAGGAGCGGGTGGGGGCGGGGTCCTGGGGGTGCAGGGCGGAGCAGCCGACGGTGAGGGTGGCGAGCACGGTGAGGGCGGCCAGGCCCCGGCGGTGGTGGCGGCCCGGGCGGAGGATCGGGCGGGCGGCACGGGCGGCACGGGCGGCTGGTGCGGCGGAGCGGGGGCGGGGCGTGGTGGAAGGGCTCGGCATACCGGTCGATGATCCCCTCGTCGTATTTGTCATACCGGCACGCCGGGGCGTCCTCACCCGGACGGACGGACGCCGTCCCCCGTTTGACGCGCCCCGGTCGACGGCGTACAGAGAGGAACATGCGCCCGGGTGTCCCGGCAGACCCGACCGGCCCGCCACCACGCACCGACCCCGACCCGGCGACGCGCCCCGGCACCCCGCCCGGCGACGCCCGCCCGCGCTGGGACGCGGCCGCCGAACCGCTCCTCGCCGACGGCCTGCTGCGCGCCGTCCGGGCCACCGCCGCGTACGGGGGCGTGCTCTACCTGCACTCCGCCGACCGGCGCTCGCTGGTGGTCGCCGCCGTGGTCGGCGTCCCGCCCAGCCTGCTCGAACCGTTCCAGCGGATCGCCGTCGCCGCGCCCCTGCCGGTCGCCGACTCCTACCGCGGCGGCCGCACCATCGTGCTCGCCGACGCCGACGACACCATGCGCCGCTACCCCCGCCTCGCCGTCGGGCTCCCGTACGCCCACGCCTCCGCCACCACCCCCGTCACCGCGGGCGACCGCACCTTCGGGGTGATCACCGTGTTCTGGCCCGCCGACGGCAGCCGCCCGCCCGCCGCCACCCGCCGCCAACTGCGCGCTGCGGGCAACCGGCTCGCCACCGGGCTGCTCCCGTACGGCGACCGGGTCGGCGGCGAGGGGCCGCCCGTCGTGGTGCCGCTGCCGGTGCCCGGCGGGGACGGCGTCCGGGTCGGCTTCTTCGACTGGGACCTCGCGGGCGACCGGATCACCCTCGACGAGCGGCTGCGCGAGATCCTCGGCCCCGGCCCGTACGACGGCCGCGACGCCACCCTGCTGGAACGCCTCGCCCCCGAGGACGTCGCCCCGCTGCGCGAGGCCGCCCGCCGCGCCGCCCGGCAGGGCGGCCCGTTCACCCGGCGCGTCCGGCTGCGCGACCCCGGCGGCGGCACCCGGCAGCTCGACCTGTACGGGCGGCCCGTCGCCGACCCGGCCCGGCTGGTGGTCGCCGTGCTGGACGCCGGTGCCGCCACCGCGGCCACCGCCGCCGTGGAACGCCTGCGCGACGGCGTCCTCGCCCTCGACCCCGACGGCCGGGTCGGCTACGTCAACCGCAGCGC
Organism: Kitasatospora sp. NPDC001540; assembly: GCF_042894345.1. Taxonomy (NCBI): domain Bacteria; kingdom Bacillati; phylum Actinomycetota; class Actinomycetes; order Kitasatosporales; family Streptomycetaceae; genus Kitasatospora; species Kitasatospora sp. NPDC001540. The sequence goes on along the minus strand of NZ_JBIAVO010000014.1, from coordinate 36,882 downwards.
CGAGATGCTGCTCCACACCACCCGCGCCGACCTGCTCGGCCGCCGACCCTGGGAGGCGCTGCCCTGGCTCGCCGACCCCGCCTACGAGGACCGCTACCGCTCCGCGATGCTCTCCCAGCAGCCCACCGCGTTCCTCGCCCGCCGCCCGCCCCACCACTGGCTGGCCTTCTCGCTCTACCCCGACGCGCACGGCCTCACCGGCCGCATCGTGCCCGCCGCCCCCAGCGAGGACACCACCCTCCCCGAGGCCCCGCCGCCCACCCCCGCCCCGCTCGGCGGCGTCTACCACCTGCTGCAACTGGCCTCCGCGCTGACCGAGGCGGTCACCGTCCGGGAGGTCGCCGACGCCGTCGCCGACCAGATCCTGCCCGGCTTCGGCGGCCAGGAGCTCGCCCTCTACCTGGCCCGCTCCGGACGCATGCACCTGGTCACCGAGCGCGGCTACCCCGAAGGCTTCCTCGACCCCTTCGAGGGCACCCCGATCCGGGCCCGGCTGCCCGGCACCGAGGTGTTCACCACCGGCGCCCCCGTCTTCTTCGAGTCCGCCCGCGAACTCTCCGCCGCCTACCCCGGCATCCCGCGCGACGAGATGGGCGCCTGGGCCTTCCTCCCGCTGATCGCCTCCGGCCACCCCGTCGGCAGCCTCATCCTCGGCTTCGACCGCCCCCGGACGTTCACGGCCGAGGACCGCTCCGTCCTCACCGCCCTCGGCGGCCTGATCGCCCAGGCCCTGGAGCGCGCCCGCCTCTACGACGCCGAGTCCGCCGTCGCCCGCGGCCTCCAGCAGGCCCTGCTGCCACACCGGCTGCCCGCCGTCCCCGGCCTCGCCACCGCCGCCCGCTACCTGCCCGGCACCCGCGGCATGGACATCGGCGGCGACTGGTACGACCTGCTGCCCACTCCCGACGGCGGCGCCGTCCTGATCATCGGCGACGTCGAGGGGCACAGCGTCAAGGCCGCCGCGCTCATGGGCCAACTCCGCAGCGCGGTACGGGCGTTCGCCAGCGCGGACGACCCCGTCGAGACCGTCGCCCGGCGCACCAACCACCTGCTGCTCGACCTCGACACCGGGCTGCTCGCCTCCTGCTGCCTGCTGCGCCTGCACCCCGCCACCCGCACCCTGCGCGCCGTCCGGGCCGGGCACCCGCCGCCGCTGCTGCGCGAACCCGACGGCCGCACCACCGTGCTCGACCTGGAGGCCGGACCGCTGCTCGGCATCGACCGCGACCTCGACTTCCCCGCCACCGAGACCGGGCTGCCCGCCGGGGCCACCCTCGTCCTCTACACCGACGGCCTGGTCGAGTCCGCCACCGCCACCCTCGCCGAGGGCATCGACCACCTCCGCGCCACCCTCGCCCACGCCGCCGCCCCCGGCCCCGAACCGCCCGCGGGCCTCGAACCCCTCGCCGACCTCCTGCTCGGCCAGGCCCGCCACGACGACGGCCGGGCGGACGACGTCGCGATCCTGGTCGCCCGGCTGACGGGGGAGCCGGACTGACGGCAGGTCAGGTGCGGGTGCCGTCGCCCTGTTCGGCGGGGTGGTCCTGCTCGGCGAGCAGGGTGGTGGCGGCGCGGTGGACCTTGGCGAGGGCGGTGAGCAGGAGGCGGCGCTCCTCGGGGGCGAGGTCGGCGGTGACGCGTTCCTCCAGGAGGCGGCGTTCGGCCTCGACTGGCTGTTGGAGGGCGCGGCCGGCGTCGGTGAGCCGGAGGCGGACGAGGCGCTGGTCGCGGTCGTCGCGGGTGCGGGTGAGCAGGCCCGCCGTGGCCATCCGGGTGGCCATCTTGACCACGGTGGGGGTGGTGACGCCGAGGGCGGCGGCGAGTTCGCCGGGGGTGCGGCCGTCCTGCTCCCACAGGGCGGCGAGCAGCAGGTTCTGGCCCAGGTGCAGTCCGTGGCGGCGCATGCCGGTGTCGGCGGCGGCCCGGAGCGCCTTCGAGGTCTTGCCGTGCAGGTCCAGGAATTCGGGCACGCGGGCCTCCGGTCGCTCCAGCGAATCGATTGACGGCTAATCAGTTCCCGGCTAGCGTTCGGTCGCCAGGGATCGCTAGACGGCTAATGTCTTCAGGGGGAACGATGATACTGGTCACCGGCGCGACGGGGAACGTCGGGCGCGCACTCGTCCGCGCGCTCGACGCGAAGGGCGCCCCGGTCCGCGCCCTGGTCCGCGACCCCGCCCGGGCCGCCCGGCTGCCCGCCCGGGTCGAACGCGCGGTCGGTGACCTGGACCGCCCCGCCACGCTGGCAGCGGCGTTCGACGGCGCGGACCGGGTCTTCCTGCTCACCCCCGGCCTCGGCAGCGAGCACACCGCCCACGCCGTCGCCGCCGCCCGCGCCGCCGGGGTGCGCCACCTCGTGCACCTGTCCTCCGCCAACGTGCTCGGCGACCCGCTGCCCGCGATGGGCCGCTGGCACCACGACCGCGAGGAGATCGTCCGCGGCAGCGGCACCCCGTTCACGGTCCTGCGGCCCGGCGGCTTCATGACCAACGCCCTGGAGTGGGCCGACACGATCCGCACCGGCGGCTACGTCCTCGACCCGGTCGGCCCCGGCCGCCTCGCCCCGATCGACCCGGCCGACGTCGCCGACGTCGCCGCCCTGGTCCTCACCGAGGACGGCCACCGGGGCGAGCACTACGCCCTCACCGGCGGCGAGGCACTCACCGTCACCGAACAGGTCGCCCTGCTCGCCGCCGCCACCGGCCGCCCCCTCGCGGTCCGCCCCACCGCCACCCCCGAGGAGGCCGTCCGGGCCCGCTTCCCCGCCGGGGCCCCCGCCGCCCTCGCCGCCGCGATCACCGAGGCCTTCGCCCTGCTGCGCGCCGACACCACCGGCTTCCGCACCGACACCGTCCAGCGCCTCCTGGGCCGCGCCCCGCGCACCTTCGCCGACTGGTGCGCCCGCCACGCCGACGCCTTCCGCTGACGGGCGCCGGTGCGCGGGGACGACGATCGTCGACGGGGAGGGACGACTTTCGGGGGCAGCGGGACCCGGCCGCGGGTGGCTAGGGTCGGGGCGTGACGAGGACGTGGTGGCGGCGGGCGTTCCCGGGCCCTTGGCGGGTCTGGACGGTCGTCCGGGAGGTACTGGGCGGGCTGCTGGTGTGCGGGCTCGCGGCGCTGCTGCAGGCGGCGGACAGCGGGGGGTGGCCGTCGGGGCTGGTGGTGGGGGCCAGCGCGGTGCTGTACGCGCTGCGCCGGGGGCTGCCCGGACCGGTGCTGGTGGTGTCGGCGGCGGGCCTGGGCGGGCCCGTCGGGTTCCTGCCGGTGCTGGTCACCGCCGGGTACTCGGCCGGACGGCGGCTGGGCAAGCCCTGGCGGGCCCCGGCCGTGCTGGCGCTCGGCTTCCCGGCCCTCTTCGCCGTCGGCCTGCTGCAGAACCGGCGCGACCACTTCCCGCTGCCCGTGCTGCTCGGCCTGTGCGTCGCCGGGTACCTGCTGGTCGGCGTGCTGCCCGCCGTCCTCGGCCGCTACCGGGCCCAGCGCGTCGCCCTGCTCGACAGCCTGCGCGAACGCAACGGGCAACTGCTGCGCGAACGCGTGATGATCGCCCGGCAGGCCCGGCTGCGCGAACGCCACCGGATCGCCCAGGACATGCACGACAGCCTCGGCCACCAACTCGCCCTGATCGCCGTGCACACCGGCGCCCTGGAGGTCGACCGCACCCTCGGCGAGCAGCAGCGCGAGGCCGTCGCCGTGCTGCGCCAGGCCGCCACCGGCGCGATGCGCGAACTGCGCGAGGTGGTGGGCCTGCTGCGCGAGGACACCGCTACCGCCCCCGGCGGCGCCGACGCCATCGACCGCCTTGCCGAGACCTCCCGCGCGGCCGGCGCCCGGATCGAACTGCGCCACCAGGGCACCGCCCGCCCGCTGGCCGCCGCCACCGGCCACGCCGCGTACCGGATCGCCCAGGAGGGCCTGACCAACGCGCACAAGCACGCCCCCGGCGCGGAGATCACGCTGACCGTGCGGTACGAACCGGACGCGCTGGTGGTGGAGGTGGCCAACGGCCCCGGCGGGGACGGCGCCGCCGCGGTCTCCGGCGGGCAGGGCCTGACCGGGTTGCGCGAACGGGCCCGGCTGCTGGGCGGGATGGTGCACAGCGGGCCGCTGCCGGACGGCGGCTTCCGGCTCGCCGGGGTGCTGCCCTACACCTCCGAGGGTGCCCGGGCCGCCCTCCCCGACGACGAGGAACTCGCCCTGCTGGCGGGCGCCTCGGTCGAACCGGAGAAGCGCCGCCGCAGCCCCGCGGTGGGCTGCGCGCTCGGTGCGCTCGGGGTGCTCGGGGTGGTCGCCGCGGTCGCCGCGGTCGGTGCCATCGTGTTCGTCAGCTCGATGCGCGACGCCACCGTCCCGCTGAAGCTCTACGACTCGATCCAGGTCGGCCAGAGCGAGGAGTCCGTCAACGAACGGCTGCCGGTCGGCAGCGACTTCCTGACCGGCGACTTCCGCAAGTCCGGCCCGCCGGTGCCCGAGGGCGCGCACTGCCGCTGGTTCGCCAGCGACCGCGAGACCGGGACGGAAGGCGGCCAGGACGTGCTGCGGTTCTGCTTCAAGGACGGCCTGCTGGTGGAGAAGCAGCACTTCCGTGGCAAGGTGTAGCGGTGCGGGCGGGGTCGGTGCGAGGAGCAGGGACGGTGCGAAAGGCGGGGACGGTGCGAGAGGCGGAGGGGGCGCGGTGATCCGGGTGCTGGTGGCCGACGACGAGCCGCTGATCCGGGCCGGGATCCGGATGATCCTCACCTCCGCCGAGGACATCGAGGTGGTCGGCGAGGCCCCCGACGGGGCGCAGGCGCTCCGGCTGGCCGCCGAACTCGCCGTCGACGTCCTGCTGCTGGACATCCGGATGCCCGTCCTGGACGGGCTCAGCGCGCTCGCCGAACTGCCCCGCACCGCGCCCGGCACCCGCGCCATCGTGCTCACCACCTTCGGCGAACGCGAGAACGTGCTCCGGGCGATCACCTCCGGCGGCGCGGGGTTCCTGCTCAAGGACACCGCCCCCGGCGAACTGATCCAGGCCGTCCGGGCCGCCGCCACCGGCCACGCCTTCCTCTCCCCGGCCGCCACCCGGCACATCGTCGACAGCCTCGCCGAGGGCCCGGCGGCCGCGCGCGGCGAACGGGCCAGGCGGCGGCTGGCCGTGCTCACCGCGCGCGAACGCGCCGTGGTCGAGCTGCTCGGCGAAGGGCTCTCCAACGCCGACACCGGCGCCCGGCTGCACATGAGCGAGGCCACGGTGAAGACCTACGTCAGCCGGATCCTCGCCAAACTGGACTGCGAGAACCGGGTGCAGGCCGCCCTGCTGGCCCGCGACGCCGAACTCTGACGCGCCGTCAACTCCAGGCTGGCGGAAGGGGTATGCCGAGCTGGGCGGCCCGCTCCGTGTACGCCTTGCGGATCTGCCGCATCGCTTCCGGCCGGAACGGGTCCTGCGCCGGGATGGCCGCCGCGACGGTCAACGCCTCCTCCATCAGCGCGAGTTGGAGGTCCGGTCGGAGCAGCACCGGGTAGTGGCGGGTCAGTTCGATCGCCGCCAGCGCCAGCCGCGGCAGGTGCACCGCCGGGTTGTCCGCGGCCAGCAGACGGTGCGCACGGTACGCCTGCCACGGGGTCGGCGGTTCGCTGCCCGCCAGCAACACCCGGGCCCGCAAGGCCAGTTCCTGATCCACCTGCACGTGTGAGGACACACGACTCCCATCGAGCTCGTCCAAAGGGGGAATGCGGACGAGTCTGCGGCCCACGGGGTGCACCGGACAAGGGCGGACGGATGTGCGCTCGGTCCTACCGGAAGCGGGCGTGAGCAGGCAGAATGGGGGTCGATACGCTGCCGGGAGGGGTTCAGGCGGTGGGGACGGCGGGGGATTCGGCCGCTGTGGTGGTGGTTTCGGTTTCGGTTTCGGTTTCGGTGGCTGCGGTGGCCAGGCGGTCGCCGATCGCGTCGATCTCCGCCGAGAGTTGGGCGCGCAGCGCGGGCAGCAGGGCCAGGGCCGCGCGGGCGGCCTCCGGGTCGGGGTGCGGGTCCTGGTGGGCGGCGGTGACGGCCGTGCGCAGCGGCAGCACGGCCAGCGCGGTCTCCCACGCGGTGCGGTGCACGCCGGTGGCGTAGCGGGCCGTCAGGTACTCCAGCGGGGAGAGCGCGAGCTCGTCCCGGTCGGCCGGTCCGGCCAGGCGGTGCTCGGGCAGCAGCCAGGCCACCCCGTCCCGCGCGACCAGGTCGAAGGCCCGGGACAGGTCCGGGGCCGCCGGGCCGCGCGCCGACTCGATGGTCGAGGCCGCCAACAGCCGCTCCAGCATGGCCGCTTCGCGCGGACCGGACGGCCGGTCCGGATGCTCCTGCCCCGCCAGCAACTGCTCCAGGTGGTAGCGCTGACCCCAACTGCCCACCGAGCGGTGCATCGCACCCGCCCGGGTCTCCCGGATCGCCGCCAGCGCCAGCGCCCGGGTGGTCAGGTCCCGGCGCACCGCGAACGCCGCGCCCGCCCCGTCCGGGAACAGCCGCCCCAGCGCGGTCCGCACCGCGTCCACCGTCGGCCCGTCGTACCAGCGCAGCGTCCAGCGCGGTTCGGTCGGGGCGGGCGAGGAATCGGGCGACGGCTCGTGCCGGACGTCGTGCCGGGGCTCGTACTGCGGCTCGAACGGGACGCGGAACTGCACCGACAGACGGTCGGCGATCCGCCGGGCCTGCGGGCCGCGCAGCACCTGCTCCGGCCTCTGCGTCTGCGCCTGTGCCACTGGCAGGGGCTGCGGTTGCGGGGACGGAGCGGACGCGGGCGCGGACGAGGCGGCGCGCTCCGGAGTACGTTCGGGGGTGCCCATGGCGGGAGACTAGCCACGTCCGGGCCCGGCAACGGGCGACGCGCGGACGGGCTCAACCGTTCGCCGCAACCCGCGAGCGGGAAGTGGCGGCGCGGCGACCGACAACCGGCGGACGCCCTGAGCGGCGAGCGGCCAAGCGGCGGTCGATGGCTGGCGAGCGGAGAACGGCGAGCGTTCGGGCGGCGGGTGGGGCGTGGTGGCGGGGGCGGGGGGTGTGCGGGGTGGGGGTCAGGCGGTGGTGGCGGCCTGCAGTGGTTCGCGGCGCGGGAGCGGGACGGGGTGGGGCAGGGGCAAGGGGCTTGCGGGAGTGGTGAATTCGATGGCGGTCAGGCGGGCGGCCGCCTCGCGGGGGAGCAGGACGGCGGAGGCCAGGCCGGGCGGCAGCGGGCCGTCGGCGGTGGCCAGGGCGCGCAGGGCGGCCCAGGCGCGGCGGTGGCGGGCGAAGGCGTACCGGGAGACCTGGCGGCCGCGGCGGCGCTGGCCGTCGGCGGCCTGGGCCGGGCTGGCGTCCAGCAGGAGTAGGTGCAGGCGGCGGCCCTGCCGGGCGGTGGCGCGGGCCAGGGCGCGGCGCACCCAGGGCAGGGTGCCGCAGTCGTGCACGACCAGCGGGCCGCCGGCCCGGACCGCCGCGCGCAGCCGCAGGTAGTGGGCGAGCCGGACCAGCGGCCGGTACAGGGCGTACGGGACGCCGGGGAGGGCGCGGGCGAAGGCGGCCCGGGTGTGCTGGGAGTCGATCACCCGGACGCGGGCGCAGCGCCGCATCAGGGTGCTCTTGCCGCTGCCGGGCAGGCCGGAGACCACCAGCACGTCGTCCGCCGGGTAGGCCAGCCGGGCCGGGGCGGGACGGTCGGTCAGGTCGTGTCGGGCGTGCGGGCGCAGCAGCGGGTGCACACGGTCCTCCTCAAAGAGTGCGCCAAGGGGGCGTCATGAGAACGTCATGCCCGGGACGTACGGTTCCAGACCTGCGGCAACGCACCTGTGACGCGGCTGTATCCGTTCCCGGACACCCTGGGTGAAATGCGGCGGATGATCCATGGCAGGGTGGGCGGATGCGATTCGCCCCGGGGGAGTCCGGCGGGGGCGAGGGGAACAGTGGGAAAGTGGGGTGGGGGCACATGGGGCACATGAGGTTCTGCTTCCTGGTGGAGGAGCACTACCGCAACGACGGGATGCCGCTGGCCGTGGTCGAGCACCTGCGGGCGGTCGGCCACCGGGTGGACGTGCTGCGGCCCGGCGCGGACCTGCTCGACCTCGCCAAGCTGGTGCGCAGCGGCAAGCACGACGCCTGGGTGCTGAAGACCGTCTCCGGCGGCCCGGGCCTGGGCCTGCTGGAGTCCGCCGCCGCGGCCGGTCTGACCACCGTCAACGACGCCCGGGCGATCCGTCCGGTCCGGGACAAGGCGCAGGCCGCCGTGGTCGCCGCGCTGCACGGCCTGCCGATGCCGCGGACGTGGGCCGCCGCCGACCCGGCCGCGTTCGCCGCGATCGGCGCCCGCCGCTACCCGCTGGTCGTCAAGCCCGCCGACGGCTCCTCCGGGCGCGCCGTCCACCTGGTCGAACGGCCCGAGCAGCTCGCCGAGTTGACCGCCCCCGCGGACGGCGGACTGCTGATCGCCCAGCCCTACGTCCGCAACGACGGCTGCGACCTGAAGGTGTACTGCGCGGGCGGCGAGTTCTTCGCCACCCTGCGCACCTCACCACTGCACCCGCACCACCCCGCGGTGGAACGCCCCGTCCCGCTGCCGCGCGAGGTCGCCGCGCTGGCCGCGCAGGTCGGCGAGGTGTTCGGCCTCGACCTGTACGGGCTGGACGTGCTGCTGGGCCCCGACGGCCCCGTGGTCGTCGACGTCAACGACTTCCCGAGCTTCCGCCAGGTCCCGCGCGCCGTCGAGCGGGTGGCCGACGCGGTGGTCCGGCTCGCCCGCACCGGCTCCTCCTGGCCCACCCCCGGCGCGCGCCACCTGCTCACCGACGCCGCCGTCCCCGGCACCGCCGCCCCCGGTACCGCCGTTACCGGTACCGCCGTTCCCGGCGCTGTAGTCCCCGACGCCCGGGCCGCCCGGTGAACGCCCCACGGCCGCGGCGGCCGGTGCGGATCGCCCTGATCGCCCGCGAACCCGACCACCCGCTGCTCGCCGGAGTGCGCCAACTCCTGGAGCGGGACGGCCATCTGACGGTCGGTCAGGACGAGGCGGCCGACGTGGTGCTGCTCAAGGCGCGCGGCGAGCAGGAGCTCCGCCGCGCCGCGCAGTACGAGCGGGCGGGCACCCCGGTGCTCAACTCCGCCGGAGCCACCGGCCGTTGCCAGGACCGCGACTGGATGGAGCGCACCGCCCGGGCCGCCGACCTGCCCTTCGCGCCCACCCTCGCCCGCGGTGTCCTCGGCCGACTCCCTTGGGGCGGACCGGTGGTGGTCAAGAGCCTGCACAGCCGCAAGGAGGACCTGGTCGCCCGCGCTGACACCCCCGAGCAGTGGCGCGCGCTCGTCGAGCAGTGGCCCGGCGAACCCGTGCTCACCCAGCGGCCGGTGGACGGCGACGGCTGGGACCGCAAGGTGTGGGTGGTCGGCGGCCAGGTCTTCGCCGAGCAGCGCCGCTCCGAACTCGTCCCGGGCGCACCCGAAGGCCGCCCCTGGACGCCCGACGGGCGGGAGCGCGCGATCGCCCTCGCCGCCGGGCCCGCCTTCGGCCTCGAGGTGTACGGCGTCGACCTGCTGCCCGGCCCCGACGGCCCCGTGGTCGTCGACGTCAACGCCTTCCCGGGCGTCCGCCACCAGCCGGGCGCCCCGGAGGCGCTCGCCGCGCTCGTGCTGCGCACCGCCGGTCGCTGACGCGCCGGGTCCTCGCCCGCGGTGACCTGCCGGTTCGCGGGGCGGCCGGGCCTGCCGCAGCCCGCCCCGTGGGGCCGTGCCGCCCCGGGGGTCTGCGAGAATCGGCGGCGGAGCCACGGACGAGGAGGAGCGCGGTGCGCGAGGAGGAACCGCGGTCGCGGCTGCCGCAGCTGAGGCTGGACGAGCTGCTGGCCGAGCTGCAGGCCCGGATCGACGTGGCCCGGGGCACCCGCGACCGGGTGCACAGCCTGCTGGAGGCCGTCCTGTCGGTCGGCCGCGAGCTGGAGCTGACCCAGGTGCTGCGCCGGATCGTGGAGGCCGCGGCCTTCCTCGCCGACGCCAGGTACGCGGCGCTCGGCATCATCGGCCCCGACGGCGACACCCTCTCGCAGTTCCTCACCGTCGGCCTGGACGAGGAGGAGATCGCCCGGATCGGCCCCTACCCCACCGGCAAGGGCCTGCTCGGCGAACTCATCCGGCACCCGCAGCCGCTGCGCCTGGACGACCTCAAGCAGCACCCGGCGTCCACCGGCTGCCCCGCCCACCACCCCGAGATGCGGACCTTCCTGGGCCTGCCGGTGCGGGTGCGCGACGAGGTGTTCGGCAACATCTACCTGACCGACAAGCGCGGCGCCGCCGGGTTCGACGACGACGACGAATCGGTGATCGCCACCCTCGCGGTCGCCGCGGGCGTGGCCATCGACAACGCCCGCCTGTACGAGGAGGCGCAGCGCCGCCAGCGCTGGCTGACCGCCACCGCCGAGATCAACCGCCGCCTGCTGTCCGGCAGTTCGCGCACCCAGGTGGTGGAGCTGATCGCCCAGCGGGCCTGCGACATCTCCGGCGCGCAGTGGGCCGAGGTGCTCACCACGCTGCCCGACGGCGCCGGTCTGCGGGTCGAACTGGCCCTCGGCGGGGACGTCAACGGGCGGGTCGGGGTGGACGTGCCGCTGGACGGCACGATCTCCGGCGCGGCCTGCGCGACTGGCTACCCGGTGACCTCGCCCGACCTGACGGCCGACCCGCGCTACCCCGCCTGCGTGCCCCGCTTCGCGGGCACCGGACCGGCCGTCGCGGTGCCGCTGGGCCGGGCCGAGGGCCACACCGAGGGCGTGCTGCTGCTGGTGCGCGGCAGCGGCGGGGCCGAGTTCACCGAGCGCGAGATCGACCCGCTGCTGGGCTTCGCCGACCAGGCCGCGCTCGCCCTGGAACTGGCCGAACGGCGGCGCGACGCCGAGCAGTTGGCCGTCCTGGAGGACCGCGACCGGATCGCCCGCGACCTGCACGACCTGGCCATCCAGCGGCTGTTCGCGACCGGCATGACGCTGCAGAGCGCCTCCCGGTTCATCGACCACCCCGGGGCCGCCGACCGGGTGCTGCGGGCCGTCGGCGACCTGGACGAGACCATCAAGATCATCCGCTCGACGATCTTCGGCCTGCGGGTCCGCGAGGCCGGTGCCGGGCAGGGCCTGCGGGCCCGCGCCGTGCACGTGGTCGAGGAGGCCCAGGCCGTCCTCGGCTTCGCCCCGCGCCTGAGCATGGAGGGCCTGCTCGACACCGACGTGCCGCCCGCGGTCGCCGACCACCTGGTCGCCGTCCTCGGCGAGGCGCTCAGCAACGCCGCCCGCCACGCCCGGGCCGGCCGGGTCGAGGTCACCCTGCAGGCCGCCGGCGGACAGGTCGCCCTGACCGTCCAGGACGACGGCACCGGCATCCCGGCCCAGGGCCGCCGCAGCGGCCTGCGCAACCTGGAGGAGCGCGCCCGCACCCTCGGCGGCGCCCTCACCGTCACTGCCCCGCCCGCGGGCGGCACCGTGCTCAACTGGACGGCACCGCTGGGCCACTGAGACGGCGGCGGGCCGCTCCGCTATGCTCTGTGCTCGAACCGGTCGGCGGGTGGTGAGGAGACGGCATGGCGGCGGGCGGAGTGACGCGCGAGACGGTGCGGCGGGCCGTCCGGTGGGCGGTCGTCGTGGCGTTCGCGGGCTACGCGCTCTCCGCGGGGGCCGGGATGCTCCAGTTGCCCCGCTACCTTTTCGCCCTCCTGCGCGGGGACGTCCACCCCTGATCGGGCGGGCCGTTCAGCCCAGGGCGGCCGCCTTGCGGAGCAGGACGGCGCGTTCGCGGGCGTTGCGGCACAGGCGGGCGGCGAGTTCGAGTTCGGTGCGGGCCTCGGTGGTGCGGCCCAGGCGGGTGAGGAGTTCGCCGCGGACGCCCGGCAGCAGGTGGGAGCCCGGCAGGCGGTCGGCGGCGAGCAGCTCGTCGACGATGGCCAGCGCCTCGGCCGGGCCGCTCGCCATCGCGACCGCGACCGCCCGGTTGAGTTCGACCACCGGGGACGGCGCGACCCGGCCGAGCGCCTCGTACAGCAGCACGATGCGCTCCCAGTCGGTCTCCGCCGCCGAGGGCGCCACCGCGTGGCAGGCCGCGATCGCCGCCTGCAGGCCGTACGGGCCCAGGCCGCGCCCCGCCGAGGTGGCCCGGCCCAGGGCGGCCAGGCCGCGCCGGATCGCCGAGCGGTCCCAGCGGGTGCGGTCCTGGTCCTCCAGCAGCACCGCCTCCCCGTCCGGCCCGGTGCGGGCCGGGAAACGGGCCGCAGTGAGCTCGAACAGGGCCAGCAGGCCGTGCGGTTCGGGTTCGGCGGGCAGCAGGGCGGTCAGCGTCCGGGCCAGCCGCAGGGCCTCGTGGGCGAGGTCGGGGCGCAGCAGGTCCTCGCCCGCCGTCGCCGTCGAACCCTCCGTGAAGACCACGTACAGCACGCTCAGCACCGCGCCCAGCCGGGCCCGGCGCTCCTCGGCGGGCGGGAGTTCGAACGGGACGCGGGCCGCGGCGACGGTCTTCTTCGCCCGGGTGATCCGGGCCTGCACGGTCGGCACCGGCACCAGGAACGCGCGGGCGATCTCCTCGCTGGACAGGCCGCTCACCACGCGCAGCGTCAGCGCCACCCGGGCCTCGGGCGAGAGCACCGGGTGGCAGGCGGTGAACACCAGCGCCAGCACGTCGTCGTCGATCCGGTCCGGGTCCCACGGCAGCTCGTCCGGCCGGGCCGACCCGGGCGCGGCGCCCGCGTCGGCCTCGCCCTCGGCGAGCTGGTTCGCCAGCAGCGCGTAGCGCTCATCCAGCGCCGCGCGGCGGCGGAAGGCGTCGATCGCCCGCCGCCGCGCGGTGGTCAGCAGCCAGCCCACCGGGTTCGCGGGCGGGCCCCCGCGCGACCAGGCGACCAGCGCCTCCGCGAGGGCCTCCTGGGCGACGTCCTCGGCCAGCGCGAAGTCGCCGGTGTACCGCGCCAGCGCCCCGACGATCCGGGCGGACTCGATCCGCCAGACCGCCGCGACGGCCCGCCGGGCCGGTTCGGTGACCGTCCCCGTGCCGGTGCCCGGGTCCGTGCCCGTCGGGCCGTCGTCGTCGGTCGTGGGCATCAGAGCTGGCCGGTCCGCTCGCGCCAGGCCCGCTCCATCACGACCCACTCGTTGTCCTGCGGGAACTCGTCGATGCTCGGCACCCGCCGCACCTCGCACTTCGCACCCGGCAGCGCCGGAAGGCGCTTGGCCCACTCCACGGCCTCCTCCTTCGAGGCCACGTCGATCAGGTAGAACCCGCCGAACAGCTCCTTCGTCTCCCCGTACGGGCCGTCGGTGACCACCGGAGCCTCGCCGCCGAACTCGACCACCGCGCCCTGGGACGGGTCGTCCAGCCCCTCGGCGGCGATCAGCACGCCCGCCCGGATCAGCTCCTCGTTGAACCGGCCGACGGTCTCGAGCATCTCCTCGAAGGGCGTCTCGAACATCTTCGCCAGGGTCTCGTCCGTCGCCCGCATGATCAGCATGTACTTCGCCATCGCCCTGCTCCTCGTCCTGGGGGCCGTCTTCCGACCCTCTCCGTCCCAAGGTCGAACGGGTCGACCCCGGATCGACACGGAAACCGAAAAACCGCCGTTCTTTTTGCGCGGGGGAATCTTCTTGCGCGGAGGGAGCGCGGACGCTCCGGCTAGCGCTTCGTGACCTGCGGGGCGCCCGGGCGGCCGGTGGCGGGGTCGAGGACGAAGACGGCGGTCTCCTCGTCCGAGGTCACCGTGATCCGGTCCGGGCCGGTCCACGCCGCGCTCTCGTAGTAGCCGTGCCCGGTGCCGTCCCCCCACACGCCGAGTTCCCAGTGGCGGGCGGACCAGCCGGTGCCGGTCACCACCTCCACCTGGTGGAGCGGGTCGATGGAGGAGGCGACGTCGGTCACGGTCAGCGTCAGCCCCGGGCGGTCGGGGTGGGCCTTCCGGTCCACCGGGCGGCCGTTGTTGCCGAAGGCCAGGCCCAGGACGACGTACGGCGCCGAGACGGCGATCAGTCCCACCAGGGCGACGGCGCAGCCGATCTGCGAGAACTTGGTGCGGAACTCCAGTTCGACCACCAGGGAGACCACGACCAGCACCAGCGCGGTGCCCAGCAGCGGCACCGGGTGGTTGAACAACCGTTCCGCCTCCACCAGCCCGCCCGAGCGGGCGCCGGACGTGCCCGCCAGGAAGGCCAGGGCGGCGAGCAGTGCCAACCCCCTGAGTGTCCAGGCGATTTGACGGCGGCGGCGCAGCGTCATCCGGTTCCCTCCCGTGATCGTTCCGGGGACTGTACTACGTGTCCGTCCGATGGGGGGAAGCGGGATTCAGGGCCGACCGGCCTCCTCGCGGTGCAGGTCGAGGGCGGTCAGCAGGTGGATCGCGGCGTCCGCCCAGCGGGCCGGGGACGGGGCGGCGGCCAGGGCGTCCAGCAGGGCGGCCGCGGCGCGCAGGCCGGTGCGGCGCAAGTGGGCCGCGGACGGGGCGAGTTGGTGGGGCAGTGCGGTGTCCAGGCCGGTGCGGGCGAGTTCGGCGAGTGCGGTGCGGGCCGCGGTCAGCGCCTCCGTCAGCGGGTCGGCGGCGACCGGCGGCAGGGCGTCGAACGGGTGCGGCTCGCCCTCCGCGGCCAGGTCCGGGTGCACCAGCCCCGCGTCGGTGCGCACCGCCAGCGGGTCGAGCACCGGACGGCCCGCGGCCTGCCGCAGCAGCCCGCTGACGTGCGAGACCGTGCCGGACTCCAGGGCCGCCGCCAGCGCGTCGATCCGGCCCGGGCAGAGCGCGTCGTGCTCGGCCGACACCAGCACCGCCGTCCCCGCTGCGTCCCGCACCGTCGCCTCCAGTCGCTGCCGGGCCGGGTCGTAGCCCAGCGGACCGACCTCCGCCACGGCCAGCACGTGCGCGTTCTCCGCCTCGATCCGCGGCCGCACCAGCCGCGGCGGACGCCCGCCCAGCGCCCGCAGCCGGGCCGCCGCGTCCGACAGCAGCAGCGGCGCGGGCAGCGACGCCCAGGCGTCACCGAGCGGTGTCACGCTGGTGGAGGCGATCCGGCCGCGCTCCACCGTGACGGCCCGCCCCGCGCTGCGCGAGATCGACTCGCTGACCAGGTTCGCCCCCGCCAGCGCCCGTACCGAGTGCCCCAGCAGTCGTCGGCCCGCCAGTTCGGCGCCCGTCCCCGCCTGGCCCTCCGCCGGCGTCCAGCTCTTGCGCAGCACCAGGGCGATCCCGACGTCCGGCTGCGCCAGGTACACCTCCGCGCACCGCTCCGGGCCGCTCCCGCCGGAGACCCGGCAGCCCAGCGCCACCAGCCGGGTGCGGCGCAACTGCGTGACGGCGCTCTCGCCGCTGCCCAGCGCCAGCGTCCGGTCCGCCGCCCGGTGCCGGGCCAGCAGCTCCGCCAGCAACTCGGCGACCCGGTCCGGGTCGTAGCGGGTGTCCCGGGCCTCGTACGCCGCCAACTGCGCCCGCAGCTCGGCCGCCGCGGCGGCCGGCCAGTGCGCCGAGGCGGACACCAACGCAGCCTGGGCGCACGCCAGTTGGGCCTGCAGGACCGGGCCGGTGCGGGCCGTCCCGGTGCGCAGCAGCTCCTCCGCGAGCGCCGCCACCGCCGCCAGCGGGTCCCCGGACGCGGCCCCCGCCCGCCGGGACGGCCCGCCCCCGCCCACCGTACGGGCCGCCCCCGACGGGGTGCCTTCCTCGTCCGCCGCCCGGAACGCCCAGGCCGCGAGCGTCACCAGCTCGCCGTGCCGGGCCGAAGTCGCCCCGCTCAGCGCGAAGTTCAGGCTGTGCGGGACGGGGAAGCGGACGGTGCAGCTCGGCAGCTCCACCGAGGGCGCCGGATGCTCGGCGTCCATCCGCTGCACCGTCGCCCGCACCCCCCGGTCCCACGCCCGCCGGGCCGCCGCCAGGGCCGGACGGCCGAACGCCGCCAGCAGCGCCGCATCGTCGAACTCGGCCGGGGACCACGGGAGTCGCGGCGCCTCGGAGGGCGGGGCCGGTGGGTCCGCGGGAGCGGAGGAGGGAGTGGACGCGGTGGGCCCGGCGGCCCGGGCCTGGACCTGGGCCTGGTAGGCGAGGACCAGGCCCACCAGGTGGCGGCACACGCCCGGCGCCGGGCAGCTGCACCGGCCCGCGTCCAGCGGCACCCCGGCGGGCAGCGCCGCCCGGCTGCCGTCCGGGAACGCGGCCGACACCTCGCCGTCCGCGCCCAGCTCCACCGACGGGCCCGCGCCCGCCTCCAGTTCGCGCGCCGCCCGCTTCACCAGGCCGCGGTTGGCCAGCGCGGCCAGCGTGTCGGCGTCCAGCGCCAGCAGGTCCGCCCGGGGCGCGCTCACCGGCCCACCTTCTCCGCCACGAACGCGGCCAGCGCGCCCGGCGTCATCGCACCCACGTGCGCGCCCAACCCGACCAGCCGGGCCGCCAGTTCGCGGTCGTACACCGGATCGGCCTCCTCGTCCAACGCCGCCAGCCCGAGCACCGTGGTGCCCTGCTCCACCAACTTCCGTACCCCGCGCAGCAGTCGGCCGGTGTCGCCGCCCTCGTAGAAGTCCGACACCAGTACCACGATGCTGCGCCGCGGGTTGTCCAGCAGCCCGGCCCCGTAGTCCACCGCCCGGGCGATGTCGGTGCCGCCGCCCAACTGCACCCGCATCAGCAGCTCCACCGGATCCGTCACGTCCTCCGTCAGGTCCACCACCGAGGTGTCGAACGCCACCAGGTGGGTGCGCAGCCCCGGCAGGTTCCACAGGCAGGCCGCCGTCACCGCGGAATGGATCACCGACCCGACCATCGAGCCCGACTGGTCGACCAGCAGCACCAGTTGCCACTGCTCCAGGGTGCGCCGGGTCCGGGTGTGGAAGTACGGCCGCTCGATCAGCAGCCGCCGCTGCTCGGGCTGGTAGTGCGCCAGGTTCGCCCGCACGGTGGAACGGAAGTCGAAGTTCCGGGCCAGCGGGATCCGGCTGCGGCCCGGCGCCCGGGCGCCCGTGAACGCCCGGCGCACCTCGGGGCGCAGCCGCTCCAGCAGCTCGCGCACCACCGCCTCGACCAACGTGCGGGCCAGCGAGAGGAGTTCCGGGTTCATCAGGTGCTTGGTGCGCAGCACGGCGCGCAGCAGCGCCGGGCTCGGCTCCACCCGGGAGAGCACCTCCGGGTCGGTGACGATCTCGTCGATGCCGTACCGCTCCACCGCGTCCCGCTCCAGGCGCTCCACGGTCTCCTTCGGGAACAGCCGGTGCACGTCCTCCAGCCAGTCCACGGGCGTCACCCGGGACGCCTCGCTGCCGCCGCTGCGCGAACCGTCCCCGCCGGAGCCGGGCCCGCTCCGGCGGACCCCGCGGCGGCCCGCCTCCGGGTCGCGCCCGTACAGCCACTCCAGCGCGGCGTCCTGTGCGGCCGCGAGCTCGCCGAGGCCGCCGGTGCAGCGTTCGGCGGCGGCGCCGAGGATCAGGCGCCAGCGCTCCAGGCCCTCGTCGGGGAGGGGCGCGGAGGGCGGGGCGGGGGCGCTCCCGGCGGGTCGGGGTTCGGGTTCGGGGGCGGCTTCGGGGGGTTCGGGTGAGGTGGGGGCGTCGGTGGGGGCGCCGGTCGGGGCGAGGCCGTAGCGGGAGAGCAGGTCGGTGACGGCGAGTTCGAGGCCGGCGGCGCGGGCGAGCAGGGTCGGGTCGGCGCTGGTGCGCAGCAGGCTGCGGGCCGAACCGGTGCGGCCGCGGAGGGCCAGCAGGCGTTGGGCGATCCGCTCGCGTTCGCGCGGCGGGAAGTAGCCGAAGGCCTGGCGCAGCGCGGGCAGGCCGGAGAGGAACTCGGCGGTCGGCAGCCCGGTGACGATCGCGTCCAGGGCGTCGAACAGTGAGGCGTCCCCGACCGTGTCCAGGGCGGGCCCGGTCAGCTGCTCGCGCGCCAGCACGAACAGCCCCGACAGCCAGTCGCCCAGGCGCTCCGGCTCGCCGGCCAGCGCCCGGGCCTGCCCGGCGACCGCCTCGGACGAGAACGCGACGGGGGCCGGTGCGGGCCCGGCTGCCGTGGCGCCGTCCGCGGACAGCGACCAGCGCAGCCCGAGGGCCGCGCCGCGCAGGTCCGGGGGAGCGGCCGGGTCGGCGGCGACGCGGGCGGCGGTGGCCAGCGCGGCCGAGCGCGGGAGGGTGAGGACGGGCGCGGCGTGCCGGAGGGCGTCGCGGGCCGCGGCGGCGGCGCGCAGGCGGCCGTGGTCGACGCCGGTGCCGCCGTGCAGGCCCTCGGACAACCACAGCACCCGCTGCAGGGCGGTGTCGACCAGCCCGGCCAGCCGTGGATCGGCGCCGACGCCGTAGATCCGGTCGTGCCGCCACAGGTCCAGCGTGGTGGCCAACACCTCACCCACCGCGCCGAGTTCGGGTACCCGGCCGATGCGCTCGGCCAGCGTCTCCAGCAACTCGCCGGTCAGCGCGCCGACCCCGCACAGCACGGCGTCGAACAGCAGCCCGGCCAGGGCCGCCGGATCCGTGTCCGCGTTCCGGGCCCGTTCGGCCAGCGCCACGGCCGCCGCGTCGGACAGCTGCGCCCCGTAGGCCCCGGCCTCGATCAGCGCGGCGTCGCGCCGGTGCGCCCAGCCCGGCGCGGACGGCACCCAGTGCTCGGTGAACACCGGGTCGCCGCCGCCGGTCGGGCCGCTCTCCCGGTCGTGCCCCGGCACGCCCAGCACCCGCAGCCGGTGCAGGAAGCGGCTGCGCCGCAGACCCTCCGGGGAGGTCAGGTCGGCCGTCGCCGCCTTGCCCGTCTCGACGCCGCAGGCGGCCTGTTCGGCCGCCACGTCGTGGACCAGCGGCGGCGCGGGGGTGTCCGGGTGCAGGCGGCCGCGGCGCTCTCCGGTGCCCGCCGCGACCAGGGCCCGCACCAGCGGGTCGGTGCCGGAGGTCGGGCGCCCGCGGAGCTGCCAGGGCAGCGGCTGGTCCAGCGCCTCGCCGACCAGCCCCGAGACCAGGCCGTCCAGCACGTCGGCCCGCGAACGCGTCCGGTGCCCGCGCATCGCGGCCAGGCCGTCGGCGAGGGTGCGGGCCGCGATCAGGTCGGCCGTCGACACCCGCACCTTCGCCGCCCGCAGCCGCCGCACCACCTCCGCGACCAGGCCGTCGGCCGCGCCCTGCGGGCCGCGCTCCCACAGCAGTTGGTAGTAGCCGGGGGAGGGCATGCCGGACTGGTAGCCGCCGAACGCGTCCAACTGCCGGAAGGAGTACGGCACCAGGTGGCTCCCGCCGACCGCGCCCTCCGGCGGTCGCGGGACCTCGGGCCACTCCGGTTCGGCCGCCCCCGAGGCGGCCAGCGTGCGCAGCGCGGGCGTGTGGAAGCCGCCGGTGACCACCAGCACCGGCCCGTCGCCGCGGGCCAACGCGGCCCGCACCCAGCGCGCCATGTACGCCTCGCGGGCCGCGTCGCCCTCGTCCGCGGCCGCGTCGCCGCGCACCAACGCGAAGTAGGCGTCCAGCCGTTCGGCCAGGCCGTCCGGCTCGGGGAGCTCGAACAGGCCGTCCCACAGGGTGTCCGGCGAGTCCGTCCCGAAGGCCCGGCACAGCCGCTCGGTGGCCTCCGCGTACCGGGCCTCCGCGTCCGCGAACCGGTTCGCCAGCGGGCGCACCCGGTCGGTGAACGCCGGGTGCCAGGCCGGGAGGTCGACGAAGCGCACCTGCGCGCCCGCCGCCCGGCCCTCGGTCAGCGCCACCCACTCCGGCGAGTACGCGCACAGCGGCGCCCAGGACGTCGCCGTCCGCTCCTCGTCCCGGTAGTGGCTGAACACCGCGACCGGCAGCTCGTGCCCCAGCAGCAGCTCGTCCAGCCGCGGGTTCAGGTCCGCCGGGCCCTCGATCAGCACGTGCGCGGGCTGCAACTCCCGTACGGTGCGCGCCACCAGGGACGCGCAGGCGGGCGAGTGGTGCCGCACGCCCAGGAACACCGCCGCGGACGCCGCCTGCGGGAGCCGGGTGCCGCGCGCCATCAGTCGGCCAGCAGGTGGCGGGCGTCGTACAGTTCGCGCCAGCGGCCGCCCTTGCGGCGCTCCGCCTGCTGCTCCAGGAAGCGCCGCAGCCGGGCCAGGTCGTCCGGGCTGTCCTTGGCCGCCGTACCGGCCAGGCAGGTCACCAGGTCGGCGGCGTTGCCCGGCTCCTGGCGCAGGAACCAGCCGCGCACCCCCACCGCGTGCGCCACCGACACCGCCTCGGCGGTGCTCAGCACCGCCGAGCTCTTCCCGCCGCCCGCGTCCGGCGAGCGCAGCTCGCGGAACGTCGCCACCAGCACCTCCAGCAGGTCCCGCTGCGGGGCCGGCTCGACGCCGGAACGGCGCAGCAGCGCCGCCGACTCGGCCTCCACCAGGGCGACCTCGGTGTCGAAGTCGGCGATCGGGAACACCGTCTCGAAGTTGAAGCGGCGCTTCAGCGCGGCGCTCATCTCGTTGACGCCGCGGTCCCGGGTGTTCGCGGTGGCGATCACGTTGAACCCGGCGCTCGCGAACACCATGCCGTCCGGTCCGTCCAACTCCGGTACCGCCAGCACCCGTTCGGACAGCAGCGAGAGCAGGCAGTCCTGCACCTCCAGCGGGCAGCGGGTGATCTCCTCGAACCGGACGACCTTCCCCTGCGCCATGCCCTTCAGCATCGGCGCGGGCACCAGCGAACGCGTCGACGGGCCCTCCGACACCAGCAGCGCGTAGTTCCAGCCGTACTTGATCTGGTCCTCGGTGGTCGCCGCCCCGCCCTGCACCGTCAGCGTGGACGTCCCGCTCACCGCCGCCGCGATCAGCTCCGACAGCAGCGACTTCGCCGTCCCCGGCTCACCCACCAGCATCAGCCCGCGGTCGGTCGCCAGCGTCACCAGCGCCCGCTCCACCAGTGCCGCGTTCCCGACGAACTTCCGGCTGATCCCGGCCCGTTCGTCCCCCACCACGAAACTGCGCGCCGCCCGCAGGCTCAACTCCCAACCCGGCGGCCGCGGATCGCCGTCCCGCTCGCGCAGCACCGCCAACTCCTCCGCGAAGCGCACCTCGGCGGGCGGCCGCTGCAGGTCGGAACGGTCGGCGGTCGGAACGGGCATCGCACAATCCTCGGAGCAGAAGGGGAACCGGCGCAGCAGCAAGTACGGGGACGATCCTCTCAAGCCCCCGCAGACCACCCGCCCCCGGGCTCCCACCCGCGGACCGGCCGCCCACTGCGCACAGACCGTAGCCGCCGGCACCGACAGCACCGGTCGGACCGGCGTTCCGTGGCTGACGGTGGGGTGTCATGGTTCCGCAACAGTGTGCGAACCGTGTGCGGCGGGGCGCCTAGGTTGGGCGGATGAGCGAACTGTCGATCGACGAGGTCGCCGCCGCCGGGGCGGCCTGGGTGTGGACGCCGGACGACGCGGAGGTGTTCCGGGACGGGACGTGCACCGTGCTGCGGCTGCCCGAGCACTACTCCTTCGACCTCTCGGTGGTGTCCTTCACGCCCGCCGGGCCGCTGTCCGGGGCGGTGGACGCCGTGCTGGCGCTGGCCCGGACGCTCGGGCCGCGGGTGCTGGACTGGCAGGTGCTGATCGGCGACCCGCCCGGGCTGGGGGAGGAGCTGGCGGCCCGCGGCGGGCGGGTCAAGCTCGACCTGGAGATCCTGGCCGCCGACCTGACCGGGGGCGCGCCGCACCTGCCCCCGCCCGCCGTGGAGGTGGAGTTGCGCTGGGCCACGGACCCCGCGACCGCCCTCGACGCGGTGGCCGCGGAGGCCGCCGGGTTCGGCGGCGCGCTGCCGCCCGCGAGGCGCGCCGAGCGGGTGGCGGAGCGGGGCGCGCGGAGCGTCCCGGCGGGCGGGGGCGGGACGGTGGTCGCCTACGTGGACGGCGAACCGGCCGGGGCGGGCGGCGTCGCGCTGGTGGACGGTGTGGCCCGGCTCGTCGGCGGCGCGGTCGTCCCGTCCCGGCGGGGCCGCGGGGTGTACCGGGCGCTGCTGGCGGCCCGGCTCTCCTACGCGGCGGCGCACGGCGCGCGGATGGCCCTGGTCAAGGGCAACCCGGCGACGTCCGGGCCGGTCCTGCGGAAGGCCGGGTTCGCCGTCCACGGCCGGGAGCCGGTCTACGCCGTCCCGCTGGACTGAGGGGAGTCGACCCATCCCGGGATGTTCCGGGCGACGGTGATCGACAGCGGCGAGAGCTGCCCCACCAGGGTGTTGAAGTCCCTGGTGCGGCCGTCGGACCACCGGGCCGTGCCGATCATGATGTGGTGGGAGGCGCCGATGAAGTGCTGCACCGTGCCGCTGTCGTCCGGCAGGTGGCGCAGGCCCGAGTCGGCGGGCGGGACCAGGCCGACGACCTGGGGCTTGTCGGCGATCTCGGCCAACGACATCACGAGGTGCGCGGCCTTGGCCGGGTCCTTCATGGTGAACAGCACCAGGTTGTACTGGTTGCCGTCGGCGTCCTTGTACAGCGCCTGGTCGACGCCGAGGCAGCCGCTCCCCTGCACGATCAGCCCGGCGAGGATCGGCGACACCGTGTCGGCGCCGGTGCAGACCGGGTTGGTGGTCTTCGCGACCAGGGTGTACCCCTCCACCCGCGCCGGGAAGATCGACAGCGGCAGCGTCGCGGTCGGGTCGTCGGACGGCAGCGACCCGGCCAGCGCGGAGGTCGGGGCGGCGGGAGAAGCGGGAGCGGACGGGGAGGCGGAGCGGGAGGCCGGTGCGGACGGCGCGGGGGCCGCGGCCGGTTCCGCGCGGGTGGAGCGGAGCGCGTACGCCCCCGCCCCGGCGGCGACCAGCAGGGCGACGGTCAGCGGTAGCAGCACCCGGCGGCGCGAGCGGCGGCCCTCCGGCGGGGCCTGCTGCACCTGCTGTTGTTGCGCGCGTTCGGCGGCGGCGGGTTCGTGCCGCGCGTTGTTCTTCTCGAATTCCCTGACGAACTCGTCCCACAGGTCGTCACCGGATGCACCCTGGTTCACAGCACCCGAACAGTAGTGATCTCCAGCGTGCTTGGGAAGAGCCGTATACGTTCTTGCTGTCAAGGGTGCGGACGGACGGAACGAGGGACGCGTGCTGATCGCGATGGCGGGCCTGCCGGGGGCGGGCAAGAGCACGGTCGCCGAGGCGCTGGGGCGGCGGCTGGCCGCGCCGGTGGTGTCGGTGGACCCGATCGAGGCGGCGATGCGCCGGGCGGGGGTGGCGCCCGACCAGCCCACCGGGCTGGCCGCGTACCTGGTCGCCGAGGCGGTCGCGGACGGGGTGCTGGCGCTGGGGCAGAGCGTGCTGGTGGACGCCGTCAACGCGGTGGAGGCCGCCCGCGGGCAGTGGCGGGCGCTGGCGGACCGGCGCGGGGTGCCGGTGGTGTTCCTGGAGGTGGTGTGCTCGGACCGGGCGGTGCACCGCGAACGGCTGGCGGGCCGCAGGCGGGGCATCGAGGGCTTCCCCGAGCCGAGTTGGGCGTCGGTCGAGCGGCTCCGGGCGGAGTTCGAACCCTGGCCCGGGGAGGGGCCGGAGGGCTCCCGCCGCCCGGAGCGGCTGGTGCTGGACAGCCTGGACGAGGTGGAGCTGAACGTGTCGACGGCGCTGGGCTTCCTGGGCGCCGTCTCCTGAACGGCCGGGCCGGGCCGCGACCGGGCGGGTCAGGCGAGCCGGGTCAACTCCTCCAGTTCGGCCAGGAGTTCGGAGAGGACGAGGGGCGGCAGGTCGCCCAGGCGCTGGCCGGGGGTGGCGGGGGTGGTAGAGGCGGCGGGCTGCGGGCCCACGGTGAGGCCCAACCAGGCTTCGCACAGGCGCTGTTCGGGCTGGACGGTGCGGCTGGCGCGGCTGGCGCGGCTGGTGCGGCTGACACGGCTGCCGGGGTCGAGGCCCGGGTCGAGGACCAGGTTCAGGTAGCGGCCGCCGGGCAGCGGCCTGGCCAGCGCGGCGCCGCTGCTCCGCCAGCCCCGGCGGAGCAGGGCGAGCAGGGCGCCGGCCGGGACGGTGCGCCCCTCGAACCGGCGCAGCCGGTCGCCCGCGGCCTCCTCCGGAGGCAACACCCGTACCGGGCGGCCGAGTTGCGGGAAGGGCTGGAGGATCTCGTAGTCGGCGAACAGCTCGGACCAGGCGTCCAGGTCGTCCCCGAGGTGCACCGGGTGGGCGAGCCGGACGGTCGCGTCCGCGGCGAGCCGGAACGGCTCGTCGTCGCGGTCGGCGAAGGTGCGGTCCTCGGCGATCCGGAAGGGCACCCGGTCGGCGGTCCACAGCAGGCGGCGCACGGGGTGCCGGAGCAGCGGGTGGGAGACCAGGAGCGTCCGGAACTCCTCGGCGCTCCACGACCGTTCGGCGACCATCGCGTGCTCCAGGTGGGCGATCAGGCCGTCGGCCAGGCCGCGCACCTCCTTCTTCAGCGCCGCGTACCGCCTGCGGGCCGCCGCGGCCCGTTCCGGGTCGTCCCCGGCGCCCGGCGCGGGCGGGTTCGCCCGGCGCACGCCCGCCGCGTCCAGCAGGTACGGCCGCAGGTGCTCGTCGAAGCGGACGGTGAACTCCCGTCCGCCGTAGTCGAGTCGGGCCGTCCCGTCGGCGTCCAGGCCCAGGCCGGGCACCTGGCGGTCGCCGAGCTGCTCGGGCGTCAGCCCCAGCGCGTCGGCGAGTTCGGCGGCCCCGGCCAGGGCGCGCTCCCGCACGGTCCTGGACGAGGCGCCCCGGCCCAGGGCGTACAGGTGCCGCAGGGCGGTGTCGGTGCCGATCGCGGCCAGCGCCTCCACGACCTCGGCCGCGCCGCGCCCCGACCAGCCCGACAGCGCCCGGGCCAGCCGCTCGGCGGTGCGGTCGTCGCCGAACCAGCCCAGCGCGCTGAGCGCCCAGCTGGTGTCGGCGGGCGCGCCCCGCGTCCGCCACTCCTCGAACACCTCCTCGCAGAACGCCGTCAGCGCACCGGGCGCGCACACCTCGGCGACCTGCGCCAGACCCGGGTACGGCCCCTCCGGCCCGCCCAGCGACAGCATGGTCAGCACGTGGCGCACCGCCTGCTCCGGCAGTGCCGCGCCCGAGGAGGCCAGCAGCAGTTGCGGCAGCGTGTCGACGGCCTGCGCCAGCCGGTTGGACGGGATCCGGACGGGCAGCGCGGCCACCAGCGAGTCGGTGTCCAGCAGTTCGGCGACGGCCTCCTCCGCCTCGGGCCCGTACCGCTCCGCCACGGCCGCCGTCAGCGCCCCGGCCCCGGCCCGGGCCGCGACCAGCCGCAGCGCCTGCTCCGCCTGCGACCGCTCCGGGCCCACCGGGCCGAACGCGTCCGGGGCCAGCAGCAGCGCCCCCGCGACCCCGTGCCGGGCGAACCACGCCCGGGCCTCCGCCCGGGCCCGCTCGCGCACCAGGCAGCGCGCCATCAGCCGCGCCGACTCGACGTCCAGCACCGGCCGCAGCAACGACGCCCCGGTGGCGGGCCACCACCGGGCCACGTGCTGCACCAGCCGCACCGCGTGCAGGCCGTACGCGGCCAGCACCGGACGCAGGTAGGCCCGCCCCTCGCGGACCTGCCGCGGCCGCCAGGAGCGCACGACGGGGGCGAGCACCTCCCGCGGGCCCTGGTGCAGCACCCGGCACAGGTACCAGAGGTCCTCCTCCTCGCGCACCGCCTCCGCGGCCGCCGGCCAGTCGACGGGCTGCCCGCCGTCCGCGCCGCCCGGGCCACCCGCGTCGGCGGCCCAGGCGTCGAAGCGGTCGGTGCGCGCCCACTCCTCCCGCTCGCCCTCCTGCCAGCGCAGCGCGCAGCGGGTGTCGACCGTCAGGCCGGTGAGCACCCGCGGCACCGGGCGGTTGCCGCGCCGCCACGGCGGCGCGACCAGCAGCGCGGGCAGCTCCCGGGGCGGGGCGGTCGGCGCGGGCGGCCGGGCGCCGGGCCGGGAGCGGACGTAGGCGGCCGTCCCGTCGGCGGCCGCCTCGGCGTCCAGCCGCTCCAGCAGCGCGGGCAGCAGCGGGCCGAGGCCGCGCAGGTGCCGGTTCAGCAGCCGCTCGGCGACGCCGTCGCCGCCGCGCGCCCCAACCGCCAACATCCTTGCCGCGCGCACCGGGTAGCGCTCCAGGGCGCTGTTCAGCGCCCGCGCGGCGTACCGGTCGGTGGCGTGCTCCAGCAGGGCCCGCAGCGCCTCGTCGGTGGGGAACGCCACCAGCTCCGGGGCCAGCACCCCGACCGGGAAGTACCCCGTCCGGCCGCGCATCGCGGCGGCCAGCAGCGGCACGCAGCCGGTGCCCAGGCCGTCGGCCAGGGTGGCGACCAGCGCGGCGTCCCACTCGCCCACCACCGGCCGGGCGTCCAGCCGGGCCGCCTGCCTGGGGCGGCCGACCGAGGCCAGCAGCAGCAAGCGGCGCAGCCCCGCGTCGGGGGCGTCGTGCGGCGGCAGCTCGTCCAGGCAGGCGTCCACCCAGCCCTCGGCCTCCGGGAACAGGAACGCGGTCAGCACCCGCCCCAGCGCGGTGCCCCGCTCCTGCTCCGCCGCCGCCCGGGCCTCCCGGTACGCGGACTCGTCGGCGACCGTCACCAGGTGGCGGACCTGGTGCAGTGCCCAGCACTGGGCGGACCGCGCCGTGAGCGGCGCGCGCTCGTCCCGCCGCGCCAGGGGCCAGCCGGTCGTGGTCACGGCATCCGGGTGCTCCACCGCGAAGGCCGCGATCGAGGCCCGGACGGCGAACCCCAGGCCGTGCTGCACCGTCCACCGGCCGACCGGCTCGGCCACCATCTCGCGGTGGCCGAGGTACGGCTGCGCCAGTTGCGACAGCACGGCCGCCGCGCCGAGCGGGTCGGCCGTCCCGGCCAGGTACGCGCGGACGGCCCGGCAGAGGACGGGGTCGCTGCGCGGGTCCGCCAGCGCCGCCCCGATCCGGCCCCGCCCGGCCTCGACCAGCGCCTCGTCGGCGGCGACGGTCCGCGCCGTCGGCCACTCGACGGGCGACACCAGCGTGCCGCCCCGCCGCGGCAGCGCGCTCCGCTCCTGCCTGCGGCCCGGCGGGACGAAGGCGTCCTCGTCCGGCAGCGCGACCGCCCCGCCCTGCGTTCCGTGCTGCACGCCCCGCTCCTCCCGCCCCGGTGATCTCCGGGGCACCGTAGCGGGCCCCGCCGACAGCAGCCGTGCCGACCGCGGGCCCCGTCGGCAGGGCTGCTGTCGGCAGCGGACAGCGGGGCGCGGATCAGGCGGAGCCGGTCAACTCCTCCAGGTCGGCGAGGAGTTCGGAGGCGGTGACGGTGTCCAGCTCGGCGAAGGGACGGCGGTGCCCGGCGCGCTCGGCGTACCGGCCGGGGCGGGTGCCGAGCCAGACCTCCCGCAGGGTCTGCTCGGGCTGGGGGTCGCTCGAGGCGTAGGGCACGCCGGGGTCGAGGACGACGCTCAGGCGGCGGCCGTCCGGCAGCTTCTTGTAGGCGATCCGCTTGTCCTCCTGGTCGCTCACGTACTCGGTCGACCAGTCGCTGCCGCGCCGGAGGAGCGCGCGCACCGCCTCGGTCGGAGCGGTGCGCCCCTCGAAGCGCGACAGGCGGTCGCCGACGGCCTCCTCGGCGGTCAAAGACCTTACCGGGCGGCCGAGTTGGGCGAAGGGCTGGATGACCAGGTAGTCGGTGAACAGCTCCGTCCAGAGCGGCAGGGCCGGGCCCAGGAGGGCCGGGTGGGCGAGCCGGACGGTCGCGTCCGCGGCGAGCCGGAACGGCTTGTCGTCCTGGTCGGCGAAGGTGCGGTCCTCGGCGATCCGGAAGTGCACCCGGTCGGCGGTCCACAGCAGCCGTCGTCCGAGGTGGCCCAGCAGCGGGTGGGCGAGGAACAGCGACCCGAACTCGTCCGCGCCCCAGGCGCGTTGGTCGAGCATGGCGCGCTCCAGCCGGAGCACCTGGTCGGCGCCGACGGTGCGCAGCTCCTTCTTCAGCGCGGCGTACCGCTTGCGGGCGGCCGGGGCCAGCTCCGGATCGTCCCCGGCGGCGGGCGCGGGCGGGGCGGCGCGTCGCCTGCCCGCGGTGTCCAGCACGTACGGCTGCAGGTCGGTGCCGAGGGCGACGGTGAACTCCCGTCCGCCGTAGTCGAGTCGGGCCGTCCCGTCGGCGTCCAGGCCGAGGTCGGGCACCAGGCGGTCGGCGAGCTGTTCGGGCGTCAGGCCCAGCTCCAGGGCGACCTCGGTGACCTTCTCCCGGGCCCGGGTGCGGATGCCCGCGAAGCGCACCCGCTGGGAGATGCCGTGCAGTTGGGCCAGCGCGGCGTCGGTGCCGATCGCCGCCAGCACGTCCAGGCCCTCGGTGGCCCGCTGGCTGCTCTTGTACCCGGGCCACCGGCGCACCACCGCGGCCAGCAGCCAGGCGGTGTCGTCGTCGCCGAACTCGCCGAGCTGGGACAGCGCCCAGCTCTCCTTGGCGGGCATCCCGGCCAGCCGCCACTCCTCGAACACCGCCCAGCAGAACGCCGCCCACGCCCCCGGCGCGCACGCCTCGGCGACCGGCGCCAGCCCCGGGTACGGGGCCCCCGGCTTCGACAGCGCCAGCATGGTCAGCACCCGGTGCACCGCCTCCGGCGGCAGCGCCGCCCCCGAGCGCAGCGGCAGCGGCGGCAGCAGCTCCGCGGCCAGCCACTGCGGCGGCTGCGGGAGCCGCGCGGGCAGCGCGTCCACCAGCGGGTCGACGGACAGCACCGCGGTGACGACCTCGGCGGCCGCCGCCCCGTACCGCTCCGCGACGGCCGCGACCACGGCCCCGTCCCCCTCCCGGGCCGCGACCAGCCGCAGCGCCTGCCCGGCCGCCGTCCGGGCCGGGCCCACCGGGCCGACCGCGTCCGGGACCAGCAGCAGCGCGCCCGCGACGCCGTGCCGGGCGAACCACGCACGGGCGGTGCGGCGGACGGACTTGCGGGTGACCAGGCCCTCCGCCATCAGCCGGGCCGCCGCCACCTCCCGCACCGGCAGCAGCAGTGGCGCCATCTGCGCGGGCCTGGCCCGGACGGTGCGCAGCGCCACCGGGACGGCCGCCGGGCCGTACTTGGCGACGACCGGACGCAGCGACTCCAGCCCGTAGTACAGCTCGTCCGGCTCCCAGCGCAGCAGGTGCGGGGTCATCACCTCCACCGGTGCCTGCCACAGCAGTTGGCAGCGCGGCCAGGTGCCGTGGGCCTCGACGAACGCCCGCGGGCCGAACTCGGCCCAGTCGGTGTCCTCCGGGTGGATCCGCCACTCGTGCGAGGCGAGGGCGCGCTCCATCCACGACTCCCGCTCGCCCCCCTGCCAGTGCAGTGCGGACGACCCGTCGACCGCCAGGCCCTCCACCACCCGAGGCCGCCCGGCCCGGCGCGGCCGCTCCCACGGCGGGGACGCCAGCACGGCGGGCCACTCCCGCTCCGCGGCGGCCGGTGCGGCCGGGCCTGCGGCGGGCAGCGACCGCAGGAAGGCGGCCGTCGCCGAATCGACCCGCTCCAGCAGTACGTTCAACTCACCTGCCAGGGAACGCAGTTGGCGGTCGAGCAGGTGCCGCGCCGTCCCCTCGCCGCCTTGCGCGGCCGCCGCCAGCAGGCGCAGCGCGCGCACCGGGTAGCGCTCCACGGCCCGCCACAGCACCGGCGCCACCCACCGGTCGTCGGCCCGCTCCAGCAGCGCGCCGAACGCCTCGTCGGCGGGGAACTCCAGCAGTATTTCCGCGAGTTGGCGCGCCGCGTCGCCGCTGTCCAGCTGGCGCAGCGAACCGGCGAGCAGCGGCACCGCGTCCGCGCCGAGGCCGTCCGCGACGGTCGCGGCCGTCCCGGCCCACCAGCGGTACCAGCCCACCCGGGGGGCCAACCGGTCGACCTGGGCCCGGCTGCCGAGCGCCGACAGCATCAGCACCCACACCGACCGGCTCTGCCACTCCGGGAGTTCGTCGATCCAGGCGTCCACCCAGCCCGGCGCCTCCGGGAACAGGAACGCGGTGCCCGTCCGCCGCAGCGGCCCCGCGCCCCGCTCCCGCTCCGCCGCCGCCAGCGCCTCCCGGTAGGCGCCCTCCCCGGCGACCGACAGCAGGTGCCGGGCCCGGCGCAGCGCCCTGGCCTGCTCGGCACCGTAGCCGTGCGAACGGGGGTCGGCGCCGATCAGGGCCGGGGACGGGAAGCCGGGGCGGGAGCGCCAGAAGCCGACCTCCAGGGTCGCCACGGCGGCCCGGACGGCGAACGCCAGGCCGTGCCGCGCCGTCCAGGCGTCCACCAGCGCCGCCCCGCCCGGGTCGTCCTCCGCGTACAGCGGCGGCAGCATCGCGGCGACGCAGGCCGCGCCGCACGCGTCCGGCTCGCCGTCCAGGTACGCCAGGGCGGCCCGCGTCAGCTCCGGGTCGGAGGCGTCGGACGCGACCACCCGGCCGATCCACTCCCGGTGCCCGGCGACCAGCGCGTCCTCGGCGGCCACCGCCGCCGGGCCCGGCCACCCGGTGGGCGACGGCACCCCGCCGCGCCGCGGCACCACCAGCGCGCACCAGCCGGACGGCCACGCGAACGCGTCCTCCTCCGGCGCCCCGTCGCCCGCCCCCGCCTGCCGCACCGCGCCTCCCGCACCCCGTCGAACGATCACCGCCCCAGGGTAGCCAGCGGCCCCGACACGGCCGGAGCCGGTCGCGCCGGGGCCGCGGGAGGCCCCCGGGGTCAGAACGCCGAGGTGTACGCCAGCAGGAACGGCGCCAGGACGGGCGCGCCGCCGGGGTTGAAGCAGAGCGGGGCCAGCTTCACCGTGCCCGAGCTGCGCGTCCAGGGCAGCGCGAGCTGGCACCAGCCGGGGCCGCTGCCGTACGCGGTGACCTGCGCGTGGTCGGGCGGCACGGCCACCCCCGGCATCAGCACGGTGGACGGGACGCCCGCGCTCAGCGTGTTGGCGCCGCCCACCGAGTTGAAGTTCGTCCCGGCCGGGACCGCGCCGTTGTACCAGAGGTACCCGAAGGACTTCGGCGGGTACGCCGGGCCGTGCACCGCCCGCTTGACCGAGTAGCTGAGCGTCCAGGCCGTGTCGTACGGCGCGTTCGCCGCGTCGAAGCAGGCCACCAGGAAGGTCTGCCCGCTGCTCGACGGGTACCAGCCCGCGACCTTGCAGCGTGCGCCCTGCACCGCGTCGACCGCGGTGACCTGCACGTCACCGACCTCGGTGGTGGAGCCCAGGCCGGGCAGCCAGGCCTTCCAGATGCCGGTCGAGCCGTGGCTGGACAGGTTCGCCCCGCCCGCCGAGTTGTACTGGGTGACCAGCGTGCCGGAGGGCAGCGAGTACAGGTAGCCGTGGTCGCCGCCGGGCGGGGCGGGCGTGCCGGAGCTGCTGGTGAACAGCACCGTGAACGGTGAGTTCGCCGGGGCCCCGGCCGGGCTGTAGCAGGCCACCTTGACGTCCAGGCCGGTGCCGACGGTGCCCCAACCCACGACCTGGCACCAGACCCCGGTGCGGTTGACGGCGGTGACGTGCGCGATCCCGCCCGGGCCGCCGATCAGCGGGAAGTGCACCACGTACGCGCCGGTGCCCGCCGGGTCGACCTTCACCGGGTTCGCCGCCGGGGACGCCCAACTGCCCCACTGGCGCGTGGTGTCGGGGACGTAGCCGGGCGGCGGCGCCGGGAGGTCCAGGTAGGCGAAGCCCCAGCGGTCGGGCACCGCGGCGTGCGCCGGGGCGGCCGCCGGGACGGCCACCGCCAGCAGGGCGGCGAGCAGGGCCAGGACGAGCGGGACGAGGCGGGCCCGGACGCGCGGGCGGGCGCCGGGCGGTGGCGGGACGGCGTGGACGGACATGGGTGAGACCCCCAGGGTGGTGAGGACGGGTGCCGACTGCGTACGGGGCGTGCGCTGGGAACTCCCGCCCGGGGCACGGGCCGTGGCCGGTGCACGGGCCGAGGCCGGTGCGCCGCCGGGGGCGCCGAGGACGTGCCGGGGCACGGGCCGGTGCGCGGGCCGGGGCCGGGCGGGTCGAACGGTTCGGAGCGGGGAGCCCGACGTCACCGCGGCGGGCCGCGGTGCGCGGTGGAACCCGGGCGCGGGCATCGGAACCCGGGGCGCCCGGTGCTGTCCGGTCGACGCCGGCTGCCACGGCGTCCGGCCGTCGGCGGCCGCTGCCGCGGGGCCGGGGCCCGGCGGCGACTCACATCGTAGGGGCGGCGGGCCCGGCGGCCCAGCCCCCCGGCGCCCCCGGACCCGGCGGTTCCCGGCCGATCCGGCCCCCGCCCCGGGCGCCCGCCCCGCCCCCGCAGCCCCGCCCCGCCCCGCGGGTCACCCCACCCGCCGCGCTGCGCCCCAGCGGGCCGCCGGAGCCGCGGGGGCGAGGTGGCCGGAACCGCCCGGCCGGGGTCAAGACGAGGTCAACTCCTCCAGGTCCGCCAGGAGTTCGGAGGCGAGGACGGGAGGGAGGCTGCCGAACCGCTCCTCGCCCCGGTGCTGCTCCGGCCGGTAGTGGTCCGGGGCGGTGCCGAGCCACACCGCCTCGACGGTCTGCTCCACCGCCTCGGCGGGGGCGCGCAGTTGGACGCCCGGGTCGAGCTGGACCACCAGGTGCCGCCCGTCCGGCAGCGGCCGGTGGAACCAGCCCGCCACGCCGTCGTCGCCGTACTCGATCTCCTCGTGCCCCCAGCCCTGCCTGGCCAGGGCGAGCAGCCGCCAGACCGGGACGGTGCGCCCCTCGAACCGGTGCAGCCGGTGGCCGGCCGCCTCCTCCCGGGTCAACTCCAGTGCCGGTCGGGCCAGTTGCGGGAACGGCTGGAGGATCTCGTAGTCGGCGAACAGCTCCGTCCAGGCGGCGAGTTCGGCGGGCGTCAGGTGCAGCGGGTGGG
Source organism: Kitasatospora sp. NPDC001540 (assembly GCF_042894345.1). NCBI lineage: Bacteria > Bacillati > Actinomycetota > Actinomycetes > Kitasatosporales > Streptomycetaceae > Kitasatospora > Kitasatospora sp. NPDC001540. Next base: position 4,219 of record NZ_JBIAVO010000014.1, on the reverse strand, counting down.
CGAGCCGGACGACGGCCGCCGCGGGGAGGTGGAACGGCTCGTCGTGGACGTCGGCGAGGCTGCGGTCCTCGGCGATCCGGAAGGCGGTGCCGTCGGCCGTCCAGAGCAGCCGCCGCACCAACGGCCCCAGCACCGGGTGCGCGACCAGCAGGTCGGTGAACTCGCCCGCGCTCCATGACCGTTCGGCCACCATCGCGTCCCGCAGCCGGGCGGTCCACGCGGTGCTGAAGGCCCGGACCTCCTTCTTCAGGGCGGTGAACCGCCGACGCCCGGCCGCCACCAGCTCCGGGTCGTCCGCGGCCGCCGCCGCAGGCAGCGCGCTGCGCCGCCTGCCGCCGGAGTCACGGACGTACGGGCGCAGGTGCTCGTCGAGGCCGACGGTGAACGTCCGCGGGCCGTAGTCGACGACGGTGCTGCCGTCCGCCGCCAGGCCCAGGTCCGGCACCAGCCGGTCGGCGAGCTGCTCGGCGGTCAGGCCCAGCGACTCGGCGACCTCGGCCACCCGCTCCCGCGCGCGGGCCCGGAACGCCCCGGTCCGGGCCGTCCGGGCGATGCCGTGCAACTGCGTCAGCGCGTCGGGGCCGCCGATGGACACCAGCACGTCCAGGCCGTCCGCCGCGCGCTGCCGGGAGAGCAGCGGCAGCAGCGGGACCAGGCGGCGGGCGGTGGCGCCGTCACCGAACTCGCCGAGCGCGTGCAGCGCCCAGGCGTCCTTGGCGGGCATCCCGGCGTGCCGCCACTCCTCGAACAGCGCCCAGCAGAACGCCGCCGCCGTGTCGGCCCGCAGCGCCGGGGCGACCACCGCCAGGCCCGGGTACGGCCTGCGCGGCAGGCCGAGCTGCAGCATCGCCAGCAGGTGCCGCACCGCCGCCGGGGGCAGCGCCCCGCCCCCGTCGGCCAGCAGCACCTGCGGCAGCACCTCCGGCCGCAGCCAGCGCGGCGGCTTCGGCATCCGCCCCGGCAGGGTCCGCAGCAGCGCGCCCTCGCCCAGCACCTCCGCGACCGCCGCCGCGGCCCGCTCCCCGTACCGCTGCGCCACCGCCGCCGTCAGCACCTCCGCCCCCTGCCGGAGGGCCACCAGCCGCAGCGCGTGCTCCGCCGCCCGCCGCTCCGGCCCGGCCGCGCCGACCGCCGCCGGGACCAGCAGCAGCGCCCCCGCCACCCCGTGCCGGGCGAACCACGAACGGGCCACCCGCTGAACGGACTTGAGCTCCAGCAGGGCGCGCGCCATCAGGCCCGCGGTCGCGGCGTCCCGCACCGGCAGCAGGGCGTCGGCGACCTCCTCCGGGCGGTCCCGGGCGGCGAGGTGCAGCAGCCGCAGCGCGGCCGTCCCGTACCGGCCGAGCACCCGTGGCAGGTGGCCGCCGCTGCTCACGCACTCCGACGGCCGCCAGTGCGCCAGCCGCGGCAGCACCAGCTCGGCCGGGCCCCAAGCCAGCAGCCGGGCCGCCCGCCAGTCGAAGACCTCCTCCGACAGCTCCCCGAGCACCCGCGCCCAGTCGGTGGCCACCCCGTACCGCCAGTACGGGTCGCCGCCGTTCGCGAACGCCGCCTCCTCACCCTCCCGCCACACCAGCCGGGCCTCCGAGTCGGCCACCAGCCCGGTCAGCGCCTCCGGCGTGCGGGCGGCCCGCCGCCGCGTCCACGGCGGGTCGACCAGCAGCGCGGGCAGCCGCTCGGGCGCCGCCTCCGGCAGCGGCTCCCGCGCCCCCGGCAGGGCCAGCACGAACCCGGCGTCCGCCTCGTCCAGCCGCGCCAGCAGCTCCGGCAGCCGCGGACGCCACAGCGCGACGTGCCGGTCCAGCAGCTCGCGGGCCGCCCCGGCGTCCGCCCCGCCGCCCCGCGCCACCGCCGACAGGACCCGCACCGCCCGAACCGGGTACCGCTGCACCACCTCCAGCAGCAGGGCCCGGCCGGACGGATGGCCGATCCGCCCGACCAGCGCGCGCATCGCCCCGTCGGTGGGGAACTCGGCCAGCATCCCCAGGAGTTCGCGCTGTCGCTCGCCGTACGTGTACGGGTCGACCGCGCTCGCCAGCAGCGGCGCCAGCGCCGGGCCGACCCGGTCGGCGAGGGTGGCCACCAGCTCGGGCGTCCAGTCCCGGCACACCCAGCCGAACTCCGGCCCGAACCGCTCCACCTGCGCCGCGCTGCTCAGTACGGGCAGCAGCAGCGTGCGCAGCACCTGGGCGGTGCGGCTGCGGTCCCCGGGCAGCTCGGCCAGGCATTCGTCCACCCACTCCGTCCGCTCCGGCACCAGCTGCGCGATCGCCGCCCGCACCACCGGCGTGGTCCGCAGCTGCGCCAACTCCGCCACCACCGCCGCGCGTTCGGGCTCAGGTGCCTCGGCCAGCGCCTGCCCGGCGGCGGCCAGCAGGCCGTACTGTGCCGTCAGGTCGAGGTGCTCCTCGCCCTCCAGGTCGAGGACGGCCGCCCGGTAGCGCCACGCGGAGCCCGTCCACTCCCGGACGAAGTCCGCCTCCAGGGCGGCCAGCACCGTCCGGACCGCGAACGACAGGCCCGTCCAGGCCGCCCGGTCCGCGAACTCCCGGCGCAGGCAGTCGGGTTCCACCGAGGTGCGGACGATCCGGGCGGCCAGCGCCGCCCCGACCGGGCCGCCCTCCCCGCGCAGGTACGCCCAGGTCGCGGCGGTCAGTTCGGGGTCGGCCCGCTCGTCGGTCAGCAGTTCCTCGATCAGTCCGGCCCGGTCGTCCAGCGCCCGGACCTCCCGCCGGTAGGCCTCCTCCGGGTCCACCACCGGCCGGTCCGCGGCAGGGTCCCCGCCCCCGCGGCGCGGCACCACCAGGGCGCGCCAGGCCTCCGGCAGCACGAAGGCGTCCTCGTCCGGCAGCCCGGCCCCCGCTGCCCCCTCGTCCGCCGTGCCCGCGTCGACCGATCCCCCGTGCCACATGCGCCCCTCCAACTCCCGATGATCAAAAGGCCATTGGGGCCAGACCCTAACCGCAGCAGCGGACAGCCCGTCCGGGCAGCTGGGCGGGTACGGGAACCCAGCGGTTTTCCGACCACCGGGGGAGGTATGTTGACGCCGTGGACTACGCGGACTACTTGGTGGAACTCCGGCGCGAACTCGACGATTTCGGCGCCCTGCTGGACGGTGACCTGTCGGCCCCCGTCGAGCACTGCGGCAACTGGAAGCTGGCCGACCTGGTCGTGCACATGGCCGCGGGCAACTACTGGGTCGTCACGGCCGTCCGGGAGCGGCGCGGCGACAACTACGACGAGTCCGACGCCCCCGGCGACCCGGACGCCCTCCGGGCCTGGTACGCCGACAGCGCCGACGACCTGGTGGAGGCCCTGTCCGTCGACCCCGCGACCGAGGCGTGGACGTTCGTCCCGCCGCACACGGTCGGCTTCTGGCGCCGCCGCCGCACCCAGGAGACCCTGGTGCACCGCTGGGACGCCGCGAACGCGCTCGGCCTCCAGCAGCCGCTGAACGCGGAACTCGCCGCCGACGGCGTCGCCGAGGTCTTCGACACCATGGCCCGGCGGATGATCGCCCGCGGCGCCGCCACCCCGCCCGACCGGGCCCTGCGCCTCACCGCCACCGACAGCGCCCGCTCCTGGACGTACGGCCCCGGCGAACCGGTCGCGGAGGTCGCCGGCACCACCGAGGAACTGCTGCTGATGCTGTGGGGCCGCAGGCCGCGCGAGAGCGACGCCCTGACCTGGGCGGGCGACCGCGCGGCGGGGCTGGGCGTGCTGGCCGGGCCGCTGGTCCCCTGAGCACGGCCTGCGGAGGGAGCACCCCGCGCAGGGAACACCCGCAGAGGCCCACGGCCCGCCCCCGGTCGACCGGGGGCGGGCCGTGCGTCGTCAGCCCGCCGTCAACCCTTCCAGGTCGACCAGGAGTTCGGAGGCGGTGACCGGGTCCAGGTCGCCGAGCCGCTCGCGCCGCTCTCGGCTGTTCGGCCAGTAGCCGCCCGGAGCGGTGCCCAGCCACACCGCCTCGAGGGTCTGGTCGCCGAACTCGTTGACGTGGCCGACCGTGATGCCCGGCTGGATCTCGATGACCAGGTGGCGGCCGTCCGGCAGCGGCTTGTGGAGCCAGCCCTCCACGCCCCCGTCCAACGGCACGCCGCGCTGCCAGCCGCGTTTGGTCATTCCGAGCAGCCGTCCCACCGGGAGGGTGTGCTTCTCGAACCGGTGCAGCCGGTGCCCGGCCGCCTCCTCGGCGGTCAGCGCGGCTGTCGGGCGGCCC
>NZ_JBIAVO010000013.1:31396-186920 GCF_042894345.1 Kitasatospora sp. NPDC001540 | reverse complement strand
AGATCCCCGGCCCATTCCCCCATTGCCACGAAACGAGTCTGGCCCCACCGCTCACACAGCGGGGCCAGAACCCAACATCTTCATCAGACTTCTAGGCCGCTTCCCTCGGATCATCTGATCGTTGGTCTGGTGTGCCGTCGACCGACGCGCGGTGGGCGCGGATGGAGCCGTTGTTGCCGGATCGCACGCCGAGGCGGGGCGGGCGGTGGCGCGACCACCGGCAGGTGACCGACGCGATCGCCCGGAAGTTCCAGACCGGCTCGCAAGGGGTCCACCCGCCCGCCGAGCACGGCTCCTGGCAAGGGTGGCGGCGCGGGGCCCGGGCCATCGCCTCGGCGTGGGCGGTCGTCGTCTCGTACTCGCGGGGGTTGAACAGCAACCGCAGCCGCCCCCGGTGTCCGGGATGAGCGGGGCGCCGGGCAGCGCGTTGCAGGCGGTGGCGGGCGGCCGTGTAGGGCTCGCCGGTGTACCGGGCGCGCAGACGTGCGAGGGGCGTCAGGGGGTTGTGCCGGGGCATGGGAGATCCTCCGTCCGCAGTGCGGGGTGCCGCCGGCCCGGCGCGCACTGGTGTGGGGATTCCACGCGTCGTCAACGGGGGTGGGGTGGTACCTGGGTGCTTCGCCGAACGCCCCTCACAGGACCGGATCGTGGGGGCAAGGCGGGTCCGCCCAGTCGGCCGCGGCCAGTGAGCCCGGGTGCGCCGGGCCGACGCAGGCCCGCTCACCGTCCACCACTCGCACGGGTGACAGCGGATCCGCACTCCGCCGCCGCCCGGCTCGCCCCGCGCGACCGCCCGCGCGCCAGCCCCGGGAACCGCGGCACCGGGGTGGTCCGCGGCAGGGGCGGCGCCGGGTTCTTCAGCACTCCCTGTTCGCGGTGGCCTGCTACGGTTCCGGACATGACGCTTGCTGCTGGGCACGGGCACTCGGTGGACCTCCGGGAGGAGCCCGTCGACCAGGTCCTGGAGCTGGTCGAGCAGCGGCTCGGTACGGTCCTCGACAGGAGCACTGTCGTTCGCAAGCGCCGTACGGTCGGTGCCCGGACCGACCGATCGACCTGGGTGCGGGTGGAGCGCCGGCCGTGGAGCCGGGCCGCGGTGCAGGGCTGGGCCGGCACCGAGGCCGCCGCCGTGCTGGGCGAGGTCGCGATGCCGCGCTGGGCCGGATCGGTCGTGTGGCTGGAGCCGGGCGGTGGGGCCCTGTGGCGGGCGGACGAGACCTCCCTCCTCCCGTCGCGGCCGGTGGGCACGGCAGTGCTGGCGTCGGCTCCCGATCTCCCCGAAGGCTGGTGGGCCGCGCTGCACGCCTCGCTCGACGCGCTCGCCGTCCAGCCCACGACCCGGGTGGCGACGCCCGACACCGAGGCGATCACCCAGCGGCACGTCGACGAGGTGATCCGGTCCGCGTTCCCTGAAGCGGTGGGCACGGGCGTGACCGTGTGGCGGTCGGCGCACGCGGACCTGAACTGGGCGAACGTCACCGGCCCGGAGTTCTGCCTGTTCGACTGGGAGGACTGGGGGCTGGCGCCGCGGGGCCTGGACTCGGCGACGCTGCTGGCCGCGTCGCTCGCGGTCCCGGCGCTCGCCGACCGCGTCCGGCGCGAGCGCCGGGCGGACCTGGAGAGCCGGGACGGCAAGGTGATGCGGCTGTTCACGCTGGCGAAGATCGCCGGACCGCATGCCCGCCCGGACGACCCCCGGGTCGAGCCCGCGCGGGCCGAGGCGCAGGAGCTGATCCACGACCTTCGACGAGCGCAAGCAGCTCGTTCGACGAGCAACTCCTGGAACTGACCGACGAGTTCGCGGGAATGCCGTGGCGCACAACGGGAAGCACGACGGGAAGCCCACGGTGTGGCGGCCAGGCGTGGAACCCTGGCCTGCGGCGGTCGCCGTCTGGCGGCCGAGGACCGGCTTCGAACCCCGCCAGCCCCGTTCCCGCCTTCGGCCGCTGTCCCCCGGCGCTGGCGCCGCGGTGCTGCGTGAGCGCTACCTCCGCCCCACCTCCACCTGCCCGCCCCGCAACCGAGCCGAAGGTGACGGGCCGGCCCGCACAGCGGCAGGATCATCCCCCGAGCCCCCGTCCGGTTTCGGGGAACCGCCCACCACCGAGGAGCAGCAATGAAGCAGCGCGTCCGCGCCGTCCTGATCAGCCGTCACGGCACCGCCCTGTTCATGAAACGGACCCGCCCCGGCCAGGCCCCGTACTGGGTGCTCGTCGGCGGCGGCGTCGAGGACGGCGACGCCGACCTCCACAGTGCCCTGCTGCGCGAGATCCGCGAGGAGATCGCCGGCGACGCCCGGATCGTGCGGCCCTTCCAGCGCATCGACCACCCCGACGGCACCATCGAGCACATCTTCCTCACGTTCGTCGACAGTTGGGACTTCGCTGCCCGGACCGGGCCCGAGTTCCAGCACGAGGGCCGCGGCGAGTACGAGCTGGAGGAGGTCGCGCTGACCGCCGACGCCATCGGTGCCCTGAACCTGCTGCCGCCCCAGGCCAAGGAGGCGCTGCGCGAGGCGATCGACGCCGGAACTCTCCTGGCCGACTGACACCGGGGGCGGGCGGTGACGCTCCTACCGGGCCGGGGCCGGAGGGCTGGGCCAGAGCCTGATGTCGAACAGCTCCATCGGCCCCGTACCTCGGGGGCGCCGCCACACCGCCACGGTGTGGCGGCCCACCGCATCGCGGCCCAGCGGTACGTCCAGCAGCGCGCCGTGGACGGTCGAGACGAGGACGACGGCCAAGGTGTCGGTCAGGTCGACGGTCACCTCGCCGAGCGGGACCCAGGAAGCACCCGGTCCGTGCTGGGGACCGGCGCACAGGGCGAGGCGGAAGACGGCCTCCGGCTGGCTGTACACGGCGGTGGGGACCGCCACGATCGCCCCGTCGCCACTGGGGGTGATCCGGTCGCGCCGCGGCACCACCGCCTCCGCGCTCGGGGCGAACTGGAGCGTGAAGTGGCCGTAGTCGATGCCGCCCGCCACCACCTCCGCCGCCCCCGCGCCGGACAGCGGCGCGAACAGCCCGGCCCGAGCGGCCCGGCTCTCGGCCGTCCGGAACACGGTGTCCAGGGCGGATTCGAGGCCGGCGTCCGCGACGAGGTGGGAACGGGAGGGCCAGGCGGTGAAGTTGCCGTAGCGGTAGCGGACACGGTCCAGGCGCAGGCCGTGGTCGAGGACCAGGCGCCCGTCGGCCTGCCGCACCCTGGCCTCGCGCTGTGGTGCGGCCGCCCGGTAGAGGTAGTGGCGCACCACCGCGGCCGGGTCCCCGTCAGCGGACCGGGTGTCGTAGGAGGCGTGGGGGCCGGTGATCGGTCCGAGGGCGAGTCCGGTGGTGGCGAGCACCTGCGTACGCAGGTCGGCGTCCACCGCGGCGCCGTCCGCCCCGGTCGGCGTGGTGCCGGGGAGTACCCAGGTGCCGTCGTCCGCCCGCTGGAGCAGCAGCAGGCCGTCTTCGCCGACGGTCACCACGGCGTCCGCCGTCACCTGCCCGATGCCGTCCGCCCGTGCGGCGTCGGCCAGTTCTCCCCAGGTCTCCATGCCGCCGCACCCTACGCCCAAGGCGCCCTCATGGGTGGCCGATTCCCACCACAGGCCCGCCGGGCGATTGAGCGAAGCCCGCGCCCGGGGCGAAGGACGTCCTGGCGAAGATCGCGAGGAACATCGCGGGGCCGGTGCCCGACGTTCTGCCCGTTCACCGTCAGCGGCGGCGTTCGCGCGGGGAAGGCCGCCAGAGCCGTAGTGGACTTTCCGCCGGGTGCGGTGACGGCCGTGGTCACCGGCCTTGGCCAGCCGCGATGCCCCGAGCAGGAAGTCACTCTTGATCACAGCTCGGTGACGTGGAGCGATCATCCTCTAGGGTCGGATGCGGCGGACAGCCAGGACGCCTCAACGCCGGGAAGGTGGACGGAACTTTATGGTGCGGAACCGAATCGCCGTGTTCGGTGCGGGCTACATCGGCCTCGTGACCGGCGCTTGCCTGGCGAAACTGGGCCACACGGTCGTCGTGCGGGACATCCAGGAGGAGCGGATCGCGCTCCTGCGCGCCGGAGGAGTGCCGATCCACGAGGACGGCCTCGCCGAGCTGATCGCGGAGAACACCGACCGGCTGACCTTCACCCTCGACGCGCAGGAGGCCGTGCGCGACGCCGAGGTCGTGTACGTGTGTGTGGACACCCCGACGACGCCGTCGGGAGACGCCGATCTCTCCCGGATCTGGCAGGTGATCAAGTCGCTGGAGGGCGCGCGGCACCTGGTGGCCGTGGTGGTCAAGAGCACCGTGCCGGTGGGCACGGGTGCGAGGATCCGGGCCGCCATGGACAGCGCTGGCCTCCAGGCCGTGGGGTACGCCGCCAACCCCGAGTTCACGGCGGAGGGCCGGGCGGTGCACGACTTCCTGCACCCGGACCGGGTGGTGATCGGCGCCGACGACCCCGACACGATGAAGCTCGTCGCCCAGCTCCACGACGGTGTGGACGGCCCGATCGCGGAGATGGACGTGCCCTCCGCCGAGATGGTCAAGCTCGCTGCGAACGCCCTGCTCGCCACGAAGATCAGCTTCACGAACGAGATCGCGACGATCTGCGAGGCGACGGGGGCTGACGTCGAACAGGTCGTCCGCGCGGTGGGCATGGACCACCGGCTCGGTCCGCACTTCATGCGCCCCGGCGTCGGCTACGGCGGTTCCTGCTTCCCCAAGGACTCCCGGGCGCTGCGCGCCCTGGCCGGCAACTCCGGGTACTCGTTCCAGCTGATGACGTCGGTCATCGAGGTCAACGATCTGCAGCCGCGCCGCGCCATCCAGCGCCTGTCCGACGAGATCGGCGGCTTCCAGGGGCGGTCGGTGGCGCTGCTGGGCATCGCCTTCAAGCCGGGTACGGACGACGTGCGGGAGGCTCCGAGCGCGATCATCGCCTCCCGTCTGCAGGCCGAGGGCGCGTCGGTCAGGTGCTGGGACCCGCTCGTGGGGCCGCTCGCCGGGGAACCGTGGTCCTCGGCCACGCGCTGCCGGACGCCTCTGGAGGCGATGGCAGGCGCGGACGCGGCGATCATCGTGACCGAGTGGCCCCAACTGCGGGACATCGCCTGGGAGCAGGCGGCGGCGGTGATGGCACGCCCGCTGGTCTTCGACGGCCGGAACCTTCTCGCCCCCCAGGACATGGGCGCGCTCGGCTTCACCTACATGAGCGTGGGCCGCACGACGGTGCGCGCAGCAGCCTGACCCCTTGCCCGGTGGCTGGGCCCGCTGCCGCGGGCGCGGCACTGGCCGGAGCGGATTCCGCTCCGGCCAGTGCCATCGGTTCTTCGCGGTGCCGCGTCGGGCACGCCGACCTGCTGCGGTGCGGGCCCGGTCGGGCGGGGAGATGCTGGTCCTCCGCAACGACCGCGTCGCCCACCGCGGCCGGCCCTACCGCAACGGCGACCGGCCCCGGCGGCTCACCCGCTCCATGGACAACGCCGCCCCGCGGCGCGGGTAGGGGACGCCACCGGGGTGTGGCGCCGGTGAGGTCGGACGTAGGTCCGGGCGGCGACCGGCCGGTGTGCCTGTGCCGTGTCGGTCGGAGCCGTCGTCTCCCGGGCCACCTGCGTCCGCCGACGGGTCGGCCCGGCGGCGATGCCGCTGCCAGGGCTGCCCGGCTCGCCTTGCTCCCCGCCGCTCAGCCGTGCCGCACCGACCGCGCGCACGCCTCGTCCCTCAGCGGGGCGCACCGAGGACGTCGAAGGTGCGCCTCTGGTGTGTCACCGGCGTACGCCGTACCGATTCCCGCCATTCAGGGTCGAGCGCCCTGTCGCGTCACGTCAGGGCATCCGGGCAGGCCCGAGCCTCCGGTGCCGGGTGTGTCGGAGGATCCTCCCCCCGTGGCCCGCCGGTACGCCCTCCGAAAGTGATTCGAACACGCAAGGTCGTGCCCGGTCCGCCCGGGAGGGCGCACGCGCTGCCCTCCCGGGCGCGGGAGTGTCCGGAACGCGCCCGCGACCGGGGCCGTCTGCCGACGATCCGTCAGTTCCTGTCCTGGGCCGCTGGTACATCAGTGGCCAGACGGGCCGCGCCGCGGCCCGCCGATGGGAGGGAACGACCCCGATGACAGTGCCCCCGGGCTACCACCGCGTCCGCAGTCACATCCGCCGCAACCCCGGCCCGCGCGCGAGCGCCAAGAAGATGAGCGGCTGGACGATCGCCGGTCTCTGCGCGCTGGTGTGGCTGTGGTCGCACTTCGTCGGCTTCGGCGACAGCGGCACCGCCACGCCGCCCGCCGCCCCGGCCGTCACCGCTCCCGCGGCGCGCTGATGGCCCGCAGACCGCGCCGCCCGCGCGGCACGGGCGAGGTCCTCGCGGCCGCGGCCGTCGCCGTCGCCGCACTCGTCGCGCTCGCCCCGGCGGTCGCGGCCGCCGGCCGGGCCCTCGTACGCGGCTGGCCCGTCCTGGCGGCCCTCGCCGGGGCGGCGGTGATCGGCACTGCCGTGTGGCGGGCCGCCGTCCGGGCCGCGCGGCGGGCGGCCGCCGAGCGGCTGGCCACGCTGCGCCTGAGCCTGACCGGCATCGACGCCCTGGGCGACCAGGAGTTCGAGTTCGCGCTGCGGGACCTGCTGGTGCGCGACGGCTGGAGCGCGCAGAAGGTCGGCCAGCAGGGCGACCAGGCCGCCGACGTGATCGGCCGGCACCCCGTCCTGGGCCGCATCGTGCTGCAGGCCAAGCACACCCGGGTCGGCGCGAAGGTCGGCTCCCACGTCATGTACCAGGTCAAGGGCACCGCCGGTCCCGCGCACGGCGCCGACATCGCGGTCGTGGTCACCAACGGCGGCTTCACCCGCGACGCCAAGGCGTGGGGCGACCGGCACGCCGTGCACTGGGTCGACCGGGACCGGCTGCGCCTGTGGGCCGAGCACGGCCACGCCCTGCACGAACTCCTGCGCCTGCAGGCGCCCCGGACCCGTCGCAGGCTCGGCCGACCCGCGGCCTGAGGCCCGCCCGCACCGCAACGAAAGAAGGGAAGGCCGTGCTACGCGAGGACGGCACGTTCGATCCGCTGCTCAAGCGCATCGTCCAGGTGGTGGTCGCCCTGGCCGTGGCCGAGGTGGTCTGGCAGTGGCTGACCACGACGTTCTGGCGGTGGGTCAGCGTGGACGCGTGGGGCTGGATCACCGCGCACCCCTGGTGGTCCTCCCTCGCCGCGGCCCCTCTGGTCCTGGCCGCCGCCGTTCACCGCGGACGCTCAGGCCCTCGGCGACCACCAGGACCTGGCCCTGATGGGCCGCCAGACCCTGAAGCGAGGGAAGTGCCGGGCGCGGAGGTGATGGTGCGGGAGCGGGTCAGGCGCCAGACCTGCTCCTCGCCGCTCTCCGCGGGCGCCCGGCGTTCGGCGGGACGGCGTTCGTACGGGGTGAAGCCGAGGCGCGCCGCCACGGCTCCGCTGGCGCGGTTGGCCGGGTCGTGGACGATCTCGACGTAGTCGACGCCGGGCAGGCGAAACGCCTCCTCGGTCAGGGCCCGCGCGGCGCGGGTCGCGGTCCCGCGGCCGGTGGCGGCGGGGTGCAGCCAGTAGCCGATCTCGCGGCCGGCTCCGTGGGAATCCTGGCCTCGGAACAGGGAGCAGGTGCCGACGATCGCCTTCTCCGTGGTGATCGCGTAGGTGCAGTCGCCGTCGGCCCAGCGTCCCGGGCGACGGGCCAGGAAATCGGCCGTCGCGGCCGGACTGTGCCCGGCGGTCCACGCCATCCACGGGGCCAGGTGCTCCAGCGACTGTTCGATCACCTGGTGCAGTTCGGCCAGGTCCGCGTCGGCGAACTGGCGCAGGATCAGGTCGCCCAGGTCGATCACCGGCGGGAGGAGAGGGCTCATGCCGGGATGGTCTCGGTCAGCCGCTGCGCGCGGCAACGGGATTTCGACCGACGGGCGCGGGGTTGGCCGCGTGCGGGGAAGACCACCGCCAGAACGGCAGGGGCGCCGGGGCTGTCGGCGTCTTGTGCGACGGCGCCGCGTTGCCCCGTCCCTCGTCCGTCGTGAACTCGCAGACCGTCGACGGCCGCACCTGGCTGCGTAGGTCGGAACCGAGAGCACTTGTCGGTGGCTTCGGAGAGCGGCTGTTGGTCGGTCGGCCGAGGAATGTTGCCAAGAGATGAGAGCACCGGGGCGGTCGAGGCTGTGTCAGTGGCCTCCGGTTGTATTGCCGCGTGAGCGTCTACGAAGTGATCAAGCAGTTGCCCGAGCCCGAGACGGTGCGCGCCCGCTCGAAGGCGATGGCGATGCTGGACGCTGTCCTGAGCCCGGAGTGGCAGTGGCGTTACTACTCGTATGACACCCGGTGGGCTCCGGGTGAGGAGATGGCCTCGATGCGGGACGGCAGCGGGAACGACTACGCCATCGTCTTCTCCGCGGCCGGGGTCTATGCCCAGGCGTGCAACCACGAGTCGCCGATCTCGGCGTATCACGTCTCGCCCCCGGCGCTGTGGCCCGGGTTGTTCGACTCGGTTCCGGAGGTCTTTCGCGCCTTGGTGCAGGAGCCCGCCTTCGCCGACAGCAGCGGCGTCCCACGAGCCACCGTGTGCCTGTGGCGGGAACAAGACGACTCCACCTGGAAGTGCGGTGATGTCCATGTCCCGGATTGGGACGAGGAGGACGCCGATGGCGCTCAATGGCTGTTCGGGCTCCTGCTGGAGGGCACCGCGGAGGCGTTTCTGGAGTTCGCCGACGAAGTCTACGAACTGTCCCTTGACCTGGCGGCAGTTCAGCACGTGTATGACTTGAAACCGCTGACCCAAGACGTTGTCGCGGCCCTGAACCCGGAGGTTCGGATCGAGGACCTGGCCGGGGACATTGCCCAGATCGGGTATCCGAAGTAGGCGCTCGCGGTAGCAGCGTCAGCCGGCCTGTCCTCGGCCGACCGTCTGCTGCTGTTCGAGCTTGGTGGCCAGCACGTGCTTGACCCGGAAGCCGGCCATCGCGGCTTCGGTGCCGAGGGCGATCAGCAGGTGGGACTTGCCGGTTCCGGAGTCGCCGATCAGGCAGAGCGGCAGGCTCTTCTTGATCCATCCGCAGGTCGCGAGGGTGTGGATCGTCGCCGGGTCGATGTTCGGGTTCGCGTCTAAGTCGAACTTCCGCAGGGACTTGTCCCGGGGGAATCCGGCGGCCTTGATCCGCCGTTCCGAGCGGCGGCGGGCCCGGTCGTCGCACTCGGACATCAGCAGCCCGGAGAGGAAGCCGAGGTAGGACATCCAGCGCGCGGCCCGCCCGTACCGCCCGTCGGCTGGACGGAACGTGCCACCGGCGGGCGGCGCGGACGGACGGCGGGCGGTACGGGCCCTCAGCCGACGGCCACCACGGGGACGGCGGCCGCGGCAACGGCGGCTCCGCCGTGCGCGGGGCCGGTGGCGGGCTCGGGGTCGGTGGCGGTGGGGTGCGCCCGGGGGCCGGTGGTGACGGTGCGGTCGGCGGGCGAGGAGTACGCCCGGGTGCCGGTCGCGGTGAGGACCGCGGCGACGGCGAGGGCCGCGGCGGCAGCGGCGGCGCGCCGGTGGAGGGGGGTCATGCGGCTCCCGGGGAGGGACGGGCTCAGCACGGGCGGAGCGATTTGAGCGCGTTGTCGTGGGCGCTGCCCCGGGTGCCGGGGGCCATCGCGGTGGCGGTGTCCCCGTAGTCCTTGCCGGGGTACCAGCAGTAGGCGACGGGCGAGTTGTTGACCCAGGCGGAGATGCCCTCCTCGCCGGTGAACCGGGATCCGTCGGGCAGGTCCAGCCGCTCGGTGTCGGCGAGTTGGGTGCCGGGCAGCAGCGCGACGGCGGCGTGGTCGTAGTGGACGCCGTCGTACAGGCAGACCCACCCGGCCGGGCACGCGACGTGCCGGGCGACGCGGCTGTCGCCGTTGAGGACGTGCACGCCGGGCGGGTTGTTGACGGCGGCCGCCTGGGCGGGGGGCGTGGGGGCGGGGGTGGCCAGGGCCGGGACGGCCAGAGCCGGGGCGGCGCCGAGCACGAGGGCGGCGGCGAGGGCGAGCGGACGCAGGCGCATCGGAGGGGTCCTCACTTGGGGTCGGGAAGTGCTTCGGTCCGCGCGGCCCGGGCGCGGCGACCCGCCCGGGCCGCGACCACCCGCGGGACGGGGGTGCGCGGGGCGGGGGTGCGCGACGGTCGGGCGGGGGTCAGGCGTTCCACGGCGTCCCCAGCAGCCTGAGGTCGCCGGCCCGGTCGGGGCTGTCGGCGGTCCACCACACCTGGGCGTTGGCGCCCTTCGGGATGGCGAAGTCGGCGTGCACCGACTCCTTCGGTCCGACCTGCCGCCAGATCACGTCGCTGGTGCCCTTCAGGCTGGCGGCGCACTTCGCGGCGTCCACGGCGGGCGCCTTGCCGCCGTCGCAGTCGTACACGACCAGCGAGAGGTCGGCGTACCCGGGCCCGGTGTTGGTGAAGACCAGTCGGCCGCCCTCCCCGGTCGGGCACCAGCTGACCGTGCCGCCGGTGACCGGGACGGGGGGCCCGAACGGGCCGGTGCAGACCGGTTCGGCGTCACGGGCGGCGGGCGGCATCGCGGCGCCCCCGCCGGGGCCTGTCTGGGCGGCGGGGGCGGCGGGAGCGGCGGCGGTCAGTGCGAGGACGCTCGCCGAAACGGCGAGGGCCGCCGGGAGGCGGTGTCGCCAGGGGGTGCGGGACATGTCTCTCCTGCTCGGTCCTGCTGGGGTGGGACGCCCGTGGGACGGGGCGGCCGCCGAACCGGTCGGCGGTCACTCTCAGTCATCGCCAGAACGGCCGCCCGCCTATCGCTTCGTCGACGCACTGTCACCCGATCGGCCAGCGCCGGGATTCGCTCGGACGACCCTCCGATGGGCCGCCGGTGACGGTGCGTCAGGGCGTGGGGGGGGGGGGCCCGCGGGGGGGGCGGGGGGGCGGGGGCCCGGGGGGGGGGGGGGGGGGGGGGGGGGGGGGGGGGGGGGGGGCGGGGGGGGGGGGGGGGGGGGGGCGGCGGCGGGGGGGGGGGGGCGGGGGCGGGGGGGGGGCGGGGGCCCCCCCCGCCCCCCGGGGGGGGGGGGGGGTCCCCCCCCCCCCCCCCCCCCCCGCGACCCGCTGTTAAGTCCCCTTTAAGGCCCTGCTGTCCGGGGACGTTTCGAGGCCCTGCCGCCGGGGGACGTCGCGCGACCCGCCGGTCAGCCGACGCTGACGTCGTCGACCAGGAAGGTGGTCGACAGGTAGGCGTCCTCCTGCCCGGCGAACTGCAGGTTGACGCTCTGTCCGCGGAAGGCGCTCAGGTCGACGGTCTTCTGCACGTACCCGGCCGAGGCGTTGGCGTTGGAGTACGTCGCCAGGGTCTGGCCGTTGACGCTGACCTTGAGGGTGTCGTACGCGGTGGAGCCGGACTCCTGGGTGGTGACCTTGAGCCAGAAGGTGAGCCTCGGGGTGCCGCTGGCCGGGACGGCGACGTTGTTCTGTGCGAGGGTCTCGGTGGCGGCGGAGCCGTAGCCCATCATCCAGGCGTACCAGGAGCCGCCGTGGGCCTGCTGCTGGGTGGAGTTGGTGATGTCGTCGGCGCTCTGCGTCCAGCCGGTGGCGCCCTGCTCGAAGTCGCCGTTGGTCAGCGCGTTGCCCGGGTTGGGGTTGCCGGTGGGCGAGGAGGTCGGCGAGGCGGTCGGCGACGGGGACGGGTTGCCGCCCGGGTCGGGCAGCGCGGTGCCGATCGAGACGGCCGCCCACGCCTTGGAGACGATGTACCGCTCCTGCGAGTTGGCGCCGTACAGGTCGGCGGCGGCCTGCAGGGTGGCGGTGCGCGCCGCCGAGTAGGTGGTGGTGGAGGTCATGTAGGTGGACAGGGCGCGGTACCAGACCGCCGCGGCCTTGTCCTTGCCGATGCCGTTGAAGGTGTCGCCGTTGCACGGGGTGCCGTTGTGCGGCAGGCCGCCGATGGTCTTGGCGCCGGTGCCCTCGGCGGTCAGGTAGAAGAAGTGGTTGGCGATGCCGGAGGAGTAGTGCACGTCGACCTGCCCGGCCCGGCTGCTGTAGCAGGACAGCGAGGAGCCGTCCGCGGCCGGGTTGTCCATCCGGCGCAGGTAGCCGTTGCCCATCCGGAGCTTCTCGCCGATGTAGTAGTCGCCGGGGTCGGTGCTGTTGTTGGCGTAGAACTCGACCATGGTGCCGAAGATGTCGGACGTCGCCTCGTTGAGGCCGCCGGACTCGCCGGAGTAGTTGAGGTTGGCGGTGGCGGCGGTGACGCCGTGGCTCATCTCGTGGCCGGAGACGTCCAGGGCGGTGAGCGGGGTGTTGCCGTTCTGCGAGGATCCGTCGCCGAAGGACATGCAGAAGCAGGAGTCGTCGTAGAACGCGTTCAGCAGTTGGTTGTCCACGTGGACGTACGCGGGGGCGCCGCGGCCGTCGTTGCGGATGCCGGAGCGGTTGAAGGTGTTCTTGTAGAAGTCCCAGGTCTTCGCCAGGCCGTAGGAGGCGTCGACGGCGGCGCTCTCCCGGCTCGAAGTGGAGCCGTTGCCCCAGGAGTTGGTCGACTTGGAGAAGGTCCGGGCGTTCTGCGCGGGGTTGGACTGCGGGCTGTTGTACGAGTCGTAGACGATCGTCGAGCCGTGCAGCGCGTCAGTCAGCGTGTAACCGCTGCCGCCCTGGCTGGTCTCGATGGTGACCTGGCCGACGTTGACGCCGTTGCCGGTGCCGGAGACGGTCTGGTTGACCTCGTACTGGTCCAGCACCGCCCCGCTGGCGGCGTCCAGCAGGACCGCCTCGCGGGAGTTGGCGCCCGCCTCGCCCGCGCCGGTCACGGTGTTGCGGTAGGCCAGCACCGGGACCTTGCCGACCGCCCAGACCACCAGCTGGCTGGTGTCCAGGTTGGTGGTGCGGGCCTGCTTGACGTGCTTGGCGCTGCGCACGGCGGCCGCCGAGGCGTCCTGGCCGGACAGCTTGGGCGTCACGCCCGCCACCTTGATCGCGCCCTGGTGGGCCCAGGTGGTCGAGGTGGCCTTGCCGTTCGCGCCGTAGTGGACGACCAGGTCGCCGCCGATGACGGGCAGCCCGCGGTAGGTGCGGTCGTACCGCACGTGCCGGGCACCGTCGTTGTCGACCAGCACGTCCTTGGGCAGCAGGCGCTCGTCCGGCCCCAGGCCCAGGCTCTTGGCCACGTCCTTGGCGTCCTTCTCCGCCTGCTCCAGGAGCGCGGTGCGGCCGACCGAGGTCATCGCCTGGAATCCGGCACCGTTCGCGGTGGTGCCGCTGGCCAGTGCGGGGGACTGGGAACTCGCCACCATCACGGTGCCCATGGTGAGGGCGGCCGCAACAGCTGCCGCCAGAGCGGTCTTGCGGTTCATCGGGTTTCCTCCCACCGAGCCGGGGTTGATGGGGGACGGTCGACGACACCGATGGGGTGTGGCGCCGCGACCGGTTTCAGCTCGGCGGCAGGACGCTAGGGCCGCGGGGCACCCCCGCGACACGCCCTCACGGCCCCGGCAAGGGCCGGTCAAGGGTGCGGTCCCCGGGGGCCCGGCGGTCTCAACGGGCGATGCGGAAGCCGATGTTGCCGCTGGAGCTGTCCGGGGTGTTGGCGGAGCGGGCGGCCAGCCGGTAGCGGTTGCAGTAGGAGGCGTGGCACATGTGGGAGCCGCCGCGCATGACGCGGGAGGTGCCGGTGGGCGGGCCGAGCGGGTCCTGCCGGGTGGCGGGGGTGTCGGCGCGGTGGTGGTCGGGGCTGAAGCGGTCGGCGCACCACTCCCAGACGTTGCCGAGCACGTTGTAGAGGCCGTGGCCGTTGGGGCGGTACGAGCGGACGGGGGCGGTGGAGCGGTGCCGGCCGGTGTTGCGGGTCGGGAAGTCGCCCTGCCAGATGTTGAGCATCTCCCGTCCGCCGGGGGCGAGTTCGTCGCCCCACGGGTAGCGGGTGCCCTCCCGGCCGCCGCGGGCCGCGTACTCCCACTGGGCCTCGGTGGGCAGCCGGGTGCCGGACCACTCGCAGTACGCCCGGGCGTCGTTCCAGGAGACGTGCACCACCGGGTGCTGCTGGCGGGCGGCGTAGTCGCTGCCGGGGCCCTCGGGGGCGCGCCAGGTGGCGCCCTCGACGGCCCGCCACCACGGGGTGGCGGCGACCCGCGGGGAGGCGGCGCGCAGCCGGTCGGTGAGGAAGCCCTCGAAGACGAAGCTGGAGCCGAAGCGTTCGGCGTCGGTGACGTACCCGGTCTCCCGGACGAAGGACGCGAACTCGGCGTTGGTGACGGTGGTCGCGGCGATCGCGAACGGCGCGAGCCGCACCTCGCGAACCGGCCCCTCGCCGTCCCCGGGGATGCCGTCCGGGTCCTGCCCGCCCATCAGGAACGCCCCGCCGGGCAGCTCCAGCAGTCCGCGGGCGGCCCGCACCGCGGCGGGCGAGCGGGGTGCGGGCGCGGCGGGGGCGGGCGCGGGCGCGGGCGCGGCGGGCGCGGGCGTGGCGGGCGCGGGCGCGGTGGGCGCGGCTTCCAGGGTCAGGACCGGCAGGGCGGACAGGACCGGCAGGGCGGGCAGGCCGAGGTCGGCGGGCTCGTGCCCGGGGGTGCAGCAGGAGAGCATGGCGGCCTCTTCTTCGCGGGGGTGCGGGTCCGGCCGGTCGCCGGGGAGACGACCGGCCGGGGTCTTCGGGGGCTGGGCCCACGAGGTCGGCGTCAGGCGCCGCGCTCGGCGGCGAGGGTCGCGGCGAGGGCCGGGATCCCGAGCGCCTGCTCCTGGGCCGGGGTGGCCTGGTACAGCCGGTTGACCAGCTGGTACGGGTCGGCTTCCAGGTCGTAGTACTCGCGGAAGGCGACCTCGCCGGTGCCGACGGGCAGGCCGTTCGCATCGGTGTGCAGCTTGTAGTACTCGGTGTACTGCTCGGTCCTCGACAGGTACGAGGACCAGGTGTGCGGCCGCCCGGCCTGGTGGACGCCCTGCTCCCAGTACTCGACCAGCAGGTGGTCGCGGCTGTACGGGCCCAGCAGCGAGTGCCCGTCGAGCGTCCAGTCGGGGGTGATCCCGGCCGCGTCCAGGATGGTCGGCGCGAGGTCGATGTTGGCGACGATCCGGTGGTCGGCGGGGCTGCCCGGGCCGAGGCCGCCGGCCGGCCAGGAGACGTAGAACGGCACCTCGACGGAGGGCAGGTAGGGCACCGACTTCTTCGACCAGCCGTGGTCGGCCCAGGTGTAGCCGTTGTCGCCGAGGTAGATCACCAGGGTGTTGTCGAGCTGCCCGAGCGCGGCGAGCTTGTCGTGCAGGGCCTGCACGGCGTCGTCCACCGAGAGCAGGGTGCGCAGTTGGCGGGCCCGCAGCTGCCGGGCGGTGTCGAGGGTGGCGGTGGCGTCCTGGATCCACTGCGGCTTGTCGCTGCGGTCGGCCTCGCCGACGGACGGGCGGCCGCTCCAGGCCGGGACGGTGGTGTCGGCGTACTTGGGCTCGGGCGTGTTGGGTTCGTGCGAGGCCTTCGGGGCGACGAACGCGAACCAGGGGCGCGGATCGGTGGCGGCCTTGTCGAGGAAGGCCAGCGCGTGGTCGCGGATCACCGAGGTCGAGTAGCCGGGGATGGTGCGCACGGTGCCGTTGTCGTTGTACTGGCCGTCGTTGTAGACCACCGGCGCGGACAGCAGCCACTCGTCGAAGTGCGGCGGGTTGTCGGCGGGCTGCCAGGCGTTCAGGTACTTGCCGAACAGCCCGGTGCGGTACCCGGCCTGGTGCAGCACCCGCTGGACGGTGTCGTGCTGGTCGAGGTTGTACGGGTGGCCGTTGTCGCGGACGCCGTGGTGGTGCGCGTACCGCCCGCTGAAGATCGAGGAGCGGGACGGCGCGCACAGCGGCGTGGTGACGTGCCCGGCGGTGAACCGCACGCCGTGGCCGACCAGCCAGTCCACCGTCTTCGGGGTGGCCCACTCGGTCTGCTTGGGCTGGTCGTCGGTCAGGATCACCAGCACGTTCGGCCGACCGGCCCCCGCCGCGGCGGCGCTCCCGGCGCCGAGGCCCAGCGGCAGCGCGGTCGCGGCGGCCACCGAGGCGGCGCCGGCCAGGAAATCGCGGCGTCCCAACTTCGGTTCTTCGTAAGGAGGTTCGGGGTTCCGACTCATGGCGTGCGTACCCTTTCGCAGGAGGAGTGGCGGCAGGCGGTGCGAGTCGGCGGGCGTCCCCGTCCGGACGGATCGTGCGCGGCGCGCTGACGGTGAACCTACGGGCGCGCCGGAACCCCCCGCAATCGTCCGCGGGCAGACAACGCAAGCTGTTCACCGGGCCGTTGCAATGTTTCGCCCGCCGCCCGCACATCCCCTCGGCCAAGATGTGAGAGTTGACTCTCAGATACTGTGAGAGCACACTCTCAGGAATGAGCTCCGGCAACCCGCTCGGTGACGTCGAGGTCACCGACCCCAGGGCGATGCGCGCCCTGGCCCACCCCGTGCGGCTGGCGATCCTGGATCGGCTGCGGCGCCACGGTCCTTCCACCGCAACGGAGTTGTCGCCGCACGTGGGCGCGACGCCGACGGTCGCCAGCTGGCACCTGCGACACCTGGCCGAGTTCGGGCTGGTGCGGGACGCCGAGCCCGGGCCCGACCGGCGCAAGCGGCGCTGGGAGGCGGTCGGGCGCGGGTTCCGGTTCGCGCCGGGGGCGGACGGGGAGAGCCGGGAGGCCGCCGGGGCGCTCGCCCAGCTGATGTTCCGACGCTCCGCCGACGCCCCGGCCCGCTGGATGGCCGAGGTCGGCCCGACGCTGCCGCCGCAGTGGCTGCGGCTGTCCGGGCTGGCCGACACCCAGGTCGCCCTCTCCCCCGCCGAACTCGCCGAACTCTCGGACGCCATCGAGCAGTTGCTCGCCCCGTACGTCCACCGCGAGGCCGCCGAGCGGCCGCCGGACGCGCGCGTGGTGCGCCTGATGCGCTACGTCCTGCCGGAGGGCGCCGCGACGGACGGCGAGACCGGCACCGGGGCGATGGGCACCGGGGCGACGGGCGGTCCGGCGTGAGTTCGCCGCTGCGCGGGAACGGGCGGTTCCGGCGGTTCTGGGCCGGGCAGGCGGTCTCCCAGTTCGGGGACCGGGTCTCCGAGTTGGCGCTGCCGCTGATCGCGGTCGGCCCGCTGGGGGCGAGCACCGCGCAGGTCGCCGGGCTGACCGCGGCGCTCTGGGCGCCGAACCTGCTCGCGGTGCTGCTCGGCGCCTGGGTGGACGGCCGCACCGACCAGCGACGGCTGCTGGTGCTGGCCGACCTCGCCCGCGCCGCGGCGCTGGCCACCCTCCCGGCTGCCGCGCTGTTCGACGCGGTGACGCTGGGCCAGTTGTACGCCGTCGCGGTGGTGACGGGCACCGCGGGCGTGCTGTTCGGCAACGCGTACGCGCCGTTCTTCGCGCACCTGGTACCGCGCTCGGCCTACCTCGCCGCCAACAGCCGCCTCAGCAGCACCCGTTCGGCCTCGCAACTGGCCGGTCCGGCGCTCGGCGGGGTGCTGGTGCAGGTGCTGACGGCGCCCGTCGCGGTGCTCGCCGACGCGCTGTCCTTCCTGGCCTCGGCCCTGCTGGTCGGCGGCGTCCGGACCGACCCGCCGCCCCGCCCGGCGGGACCGGACGAAGCGGTGCGGACCCGGGCCCGGCAGGGGCTGGCGTTCGTGCTGCGCCACCCGTACCTGCGGGCGAGCCTGGGCTGCTGCACCACCGTCAACTTCTTCACCTTCGTCGGCTACAGCCTCACCGTGCTCTTCGCGGGCCGCGAACTGGGCCTGTCCGCGGGCCGGATCGGCTTGGCCCTCGCCGTCGGCGCGACCGGGAGCCTGCTGGGCGCGGTGACCGCCCCGGCGCTGTCACGGCGGATCGGCGTCGGCCGGACGATCGTGCTGGGCGCGGTGCTGTTCCCCGCGCCGACCGCCCTGCTGGTCCTCGCGGACGGCCCGTCCTGGGCGCGGACGGGTGTGCTGGCGGGCGCGGAGTTCCTCTCCGGCCTGGGCGTGATGCTCCTCGACGTCCCGCTGAACGCCCTGCAGACCGCGGTCGTCCCCGACCACCTGCGCAGCCGGGTCTCCGGCGCCTTCGCCACCGTCAACTACGGCGTCCGCCCGCTCGGCGCGCTGCTCGGCGGCCTGCTCGGCACCGCCCTGGGCCTGCGCCCCGCCCTGCTCACCGCCGCCGTCGGCGGCACCCTCGCCGCCCTGTGGCTGCTCCCCTCCCCGATCCCCCGCGTCCGCACCCTCGACGCCCTGCCCCCCGTCGACCCGTCCCCGTCCCCGTCCGCGCCCGCGCCGCGCACCGAAATCGACTCCCGCCCGACGGCGGTCGCCCCCTAGGGTGGCCGCCATGGACGACCTGGTCGGCACGGACGGCGCGGACGGCGCGGACGGCGCGGACGGCGCGGACGGCGCGGAACCGCAACCCGAGCTGCTGCTCCCCGAGTTCGACGGGACGGAACGCGGCCTGGCCGTGCTGATGTGCGGGCTGCCCGGCTCGGGCAAGTCCACCTACGCGCGGGCCCTGGAGCGGCGCGGCTTCACCCGGCTGTCGATCGACGAGGTGATCTGGGCCCGGATCGGCCACGACGCCGCCGAACTCGACCCGGCCGAGTACGACCGGCTGAAGGCTGCCGTCGAGGCCGAGCTGTGGCAGGAGCTGATCCGGCTGCTGACGGCCCGCCGCCCCGTCGTCGTCGACTACAGCTTCTGGCAGCGCGCCACCCGCGACCGCTACAAGGCCCTGATCGAACGGCACGGCTGCCGCTGGGAGTTGATCCGCCTGCGGGCCGACCTCCCCACCCTCCGCCGCCGCCTCGCCGCCCGCAACCCGCGCAACGACGCCAACAGCGTCACGGTCTCCGTGGAGACCCTGCAGCGCTACTTCGACGCCTTCCAGGAGCCCGTCGGCGAGGGCGAGCGCGTCGTCGTCCAGCACTGAGTGCCGAAGTGGTGGGGGGCACCGGATAGCCTTCGGGGATGACGAAGCGCAAGAGCGTCCGGGTGAGTGTCGAGGCGATGGTCGAGGACCTCGGGACACTCGTCGAGACCGAGTCCCCCTCGGGTGATCCCACGGCCCTCAAGGCTTCGGCCGGGGTCGTCGCCGCCATGATCGAGAACCGCCTGGGCGGACGGGCGGTCGTTGTCGAGCGGGAAGGGCTGCCGCACGTCCACTGGTCGGGCGGCGGCGAACCCCGGGTGCTGGTCCTCGGCCACCACGACACGGTGTTCCCGCTCGGCACCCTGGAGCGCCGCCCCTTCGCCGTCGCGGAGGGGCGGGCCACCGGCCCCGGCGTCTTCGACATGCTCGGCGGCCTGGTCCAGGCCGTCCACGGACTGGCCTCGCTCGACGACCTGACCGGCGTCGAGATCCTCGTCACCGCCGACGAGGAGGTCGGCTCCCGCACCTCCCGCGCCCTCATCGAGGAACGCGCGCTCGCCTGCGGCGCCGTCCTGGTCCTCGAGGGCGCCGCCGACGGCGGAGGGCTGAAGACCGCCCGCAAGGGCTGCGGCACCTTCGAGGTCTCCGTCACCGGCCGCGCCGCGCACGCCGGACTCGAACCCGAGGCCGGGATCAACGCGCTGATCGAGGCCGCCCACCAGGTCCTGGACATCGCCGCCCTCGGCCGCCCGGAGCTCGGGACCACCGTCACCCCGACCGTCGCGTCCGCGGGGACCCTGGACAACGTCGTCCCGGCCGAAGCCACCGTCCTCGTCGACGTCCGGGTCGAGACCGCCGCCGAGAAGGACCGCGTCGAGGCCGCCTTCGCGGCCCTGACCCCGCACCTCGACGGCGCACGGATCACCGTCCGGGGAGCCGTCGGGCGGCCCCCGATGCCCGAGTCCGCCTCGCTCCGGCTCTTCGCGGAGGCCCGGCGGCTGCTCCCCGGCCTCGAAGGCCGGGCGGTCGGCGGCGGGAGCGACGGCAACTTCACGGCGGCGCTCGGCGTACCGACGCTCGACGGCCTCGGAGCGGTCGGCGGCGGCGCCCACGCCGACCACGAGTACCTGCTGGTCGACGCCATGGCCGAACGGGCGAACCTCGTCGCCGGCCTGGTGCGCGCGATCCGCGACGACCGGGCACCGTCCTCCGGATCCGTCCGTGAGGTCGTCCACCCGTGACCGAGACCTGGGTGGTCGATGACGGCAGCCGCGCCTCCGTGTCGTCCGAGGGGGTGCTGGAGGCCCTTCGGTCGAGGATCGCCGACGGGCGGTTCGAGACGTGGCTGACCAGTTCGTCCGGACGGTCGCTGGCCTTCGTGACCAACACCCAGCGCGCGATGGTGGTGCTGCTCGAAGCGGAGGGCGATCCCGGCGAGCACGCGGTGGACCCCGGATCCGACGGGTCGAGCGACGGGTTCGTCCTGTCCGACGGACAGCACGACGAGTACCCGGACCAGGACACCGTGCCCATCGGCGAAGCGTTCAGACTCGTGGAGCACGTCGTCGGCACGGGCTCGTGGCCCGCGGACGCGCAATGGGTGGTCGATCGCTGACAGCGGCCCGACGCCCGGCCCGGACGAGAACGGCGGCGAGGTGGGGTGCGGCCTGGTGGGCGACGGCAGGTCCGTCCGCTCGTACGGGCGCCAGTGACGTACCGCAGCCGCGACGGACAGCACACCACCGGTCGCGCGGGCGGAGGCCGGAGGCCGCCTGCCCTGGGCCGATGGTCTGCTGGGGGGCGGGCCCAAGTGGCGTGTCGGGTGAGCAGTGGTCGTCGAGCGCGCCGGTGCCGGGCGGTGCGTGGGCGTCAGAGCAGGTACCCGGGGCGGGAGATCGGGAATTCGATACCCCTGCTGGGGACAGGGTGATGTCCATACGCTTGTCCTCGGTCAGTACACCGGAGAAGCGTGAGCGGGGGACCGTGGCGAACGAGATGGAGCCGGGCCGGGTGGTCGGTGGACGCTACCGCCTGATCCAGCAGTTGGGCGCGGGCGGCTTCGGGCAGGTCTGGCGGGCGCGGGACGAGACGCTGCAGATCGACGTCGCGGTCAAGGCGGTGTGGATCCCGCCCTCCGCAACGGAGGAGGAGCGGCGGGAGCGGCTGGTGCGGGCGGAGCGCGAGGCGCGCAACGCCGCGCGGCTGCGTGACCACCCCAATGTCGTGACCGTGCACGACGTGGTCGTCGACGACGGAGTCCCCTGGATCGTCATGCAACTCGTCGACGGCGTCTCGCTGCAGCAACGGCTGGCCGCGCAGGGCCCGTTGAACGTCGGGGCCGCGGCCTCGGTCGCGTCGGCACTGCTCGGCGCCCTCGGCACCGCTCACGCCGCGGGCATCCAGCACCGCGACGTCAAGCCCGCCAACGTCATGCTCACCGGTGACGGGCGGATCCTGCTGACGGATTTCGGCATCGCAGTCCACCACGACGACACCGCGCTGACCGGGACCGGGCTGCTGATCGGCTCGGTGGAGTACCTCGCGCCCGAACGGGTGCGGGGCGGCGGCGGCCCGGGCAGCGATCTGTTCTCGCTCGGGGTGACCCTCTACCAGGCGGTCGAGGGCTTCTCGCCGTTCCGCCGGGGAACGGCGGCTGACGCGTTGAGCGCCGTCCTGTTCGACGAACCGCCCCGACCGCAGCGGGCGGGAGCGCTCGCCCCGCTCATCGCCCGGCTGCTCGTCAAGGACCCGAACCGCCGGGCGACGGTCCAGGAGGCCGGTGCGCTGCTGGAGACGGTGACCGCAGGCGGTTCCGGCTGCACGCTCGGGCCCGTCGCGTCCGTCGCGCCCGTCCGGCCCCCGGCCGTCGCCGCGCCGGACGCCCGGCACCGGCGCCGGGCGATCGGTGCACTGGCCACGGCGGAACAGGCCGCCCGCGCCTGCGACGACGAGGAGGGGGCGCTGTGGATCGCCCGGGCGGCCGGTGTGTGGGCGGGCATCGACGCGGTCCGCGGATCGGCCCTCGCCGACGAGGCCGAGCGCGCCGCTCGTGCGGCGGAGGAGCCGATGGAGCGGCTGGTCCTCCTCGCCGAGACCGCCGGCAGCCTGGCGGCACTCGGTGGCGGGCGGGCCCGGACCCTCCTGGAGGAGGCCGAGTCCCTGCTGGACCAGCTCGACGGCCAGGACCGCGAAACCGCCCTGCTGTTCCTGGCCCGGGCTTTCTTCGCCGTCGATCCCGGTGGGGAGAACCGGTTCGCGGACGAGTACGAGGGCCTCCTGCGCGCCGAGGAGGACGGCGCGGACCTGGCCGAGGAGCTGTGGATGCTGGCGGACGAGTGGTACGACGTCGCCCCCGACCGGGCCGGGGAACTGGAGTCCGAGGCGGCCGACTTGAGCGCCGCCGCAGCTGCGCCCCCGCGCGTTCCGGCTCCGAGGACCGCCGACCGGAGCACCCCGGGCGCCGAGGAGGTCGCGGCTGCGCACGGGGCGGAGCGCACCGCACGCGCCCTGCCACCGGGGCGGGAACGGGCCCTGGCCCTCCTGCACGCCGCCCGCCTCCTCGCCCCGCTCGACGCCGGCCTGGCTGAGCAGCTGACCGCGGACGCGGACGCGGAGGGGGACGTCGCCCGCGTCGCCTTCCAGTGGCGCCGGGCGCGCCTGCAGCAGGAAGTCCGGTCGGTGCGCGTGGGGGTCGCCGGGGCTTGCGCGGCCACCGATCCCGAGCGGGCCGTCGCGCTCGCGGAAGCGGCGACGGCCGGTCTCGCCGGTGTCGGCACCGACGAGGAGTCGGACCGCCTCCGGTGCGAGGTCGCCGCCGTGCTGGTCGACGCCGCCGAAACGCAGGCGGCTTCCGCCGCGGAGGACGCGCTGGCGCTCGCGGCGCGCGGCGTGGCCATGGCCCGGCAGGTCGGTCCTGACCACGCGCCCTACCCGGCGCTGGCCGCGATCGGACGGGCACTGGTGAACTCGGCCTGGTGGTTCGTGCACCACGTCGAGCAGGCCGTCATCGGGGGCACCGATCCGGACCGCGTCGATCAGCTGCTGGCCGACACCGAACGCGCCCTGGCCCTGCTCTCCGAGCACGTCGCAGGGCACCCGCAGCTATGGGTGGTCGAGGGGATCGACGGCGTCATGGTCAAGGAGACGCGGGTACGCGCCGAGGTCGCCGCGGCCGCGATCGACGTGGTCGTCCGTCTGACCGCCCGGCATCCCGAACGAGGTCTGCGGTTGCTGCCGCGAGCCGACCGGCTGGTCCCTGACGGTGACGACCACACGGCACTGCGAACGGCGCGGTCGGCGCTGGCGCAGAACCTGATGCTGGCGAGCTGGCGCGCCGGGGCCGACGGGTCCGAGCTGGCGGAGCAGCTGTTCGAGGAAGCCCTGCGGCACGCCGTCGACCTACAGCACTCGCTCTGGCTGGTGCGTTTGACGCGGATACAGTCCCGCACCGACCCGGAGAGGGCTGAGCGGGTCGCCCGAGCCGCCTCCCACGACGGCACCCGGGCCGAAGCCTGGCTCGCCGTCGCACGCGCCTGGCTGCGCCGAACCGCGGCCTGAGCGGCGCTCCGTGCGGATCGGCCGGTTCCGCCGCGTCACCCGGGGGTGCGGGCGGCGCCGGGGTCCGTCCGTCCCGGGGCCCGGGGCGACGGTCCTCGACACCGAGGCATCGAGGCACCGAGCTCCGGGAGCGGGGTCGGCCCCGCCCCGGCGTCCGGCTCGCGAAGGCGCGGGGGCGGGGCCGGGACGGGGCGCGGGTCAGACCGGCAGGGCGGCCGGGCGGCGGGCGGCGAGGAGGCGGCCGGCGCCGATGAGGCCGGAGTCGTCGTCGGCGGCGCCGAGGACGACCGTGTCGCGGATCTCCTCGGGGGTGAGGCCGAAGCAGCCGAGCCGTTCGAGTTCGGCGGTGAGGAGTTCGGCGTAGCGCGGGCCGACGGCGAGGGCGAAGCCGCCGATCAGGACGTAGCGGCGGATGCCGATCGCGGTGAAGACGGCGGTGATCGCGGAGGCGAGGGCGGTGATGCCGGGGCGCAGGGCGTCGGTCGCGAAGGCGTCGCCGGTGCGCAGGGCGGCCACCAGGGCGTGGTTGTCGAGCTGTTCGGGGTCGGGGGCGGTGGCGGCGAGGGCGGAGCGGGCGTAGCCGTCCGGGTCGGCGCGGGCGGCGCGGCGGGCGGCGGCGAGGGCGCCGCGGCCGGAGGCGAGGGCGCCGAGGTGGCCGCGGCCGCCGCAGTCGCAGGGGGCGGCGTCGGGGGACGGGTCGACGGTCCAGTGGCCGAGTTCGCCGCCGTGGCCCTCGGTGTCGAGCAGGACCTCGCCGTGGCGGAAGACCTTGTTGCCGATGCCGGAGCTGACCGTGATCAGGCAGAACGGCCGCTCGTCGGCGGGGTCGACGTAGCGCCAGACGGCGGCCGTCAGGTCGTTGACCACGACGACGGGCAGGCCGAGGCGCTCTTCCAACTGCCGCCGCACCGGGAGCTGTTCGCCGGGGCCGCCCCAGACGGTGGGCGCGGCCAGGGCGCGGCCGTCGGCGGTGACGGGGCCCGCGAAGGCGATGGCGACGGCGCTGCTGCCGTGGCGTTCGACGGCTTCGGCGGCGAGGGCGGCGACCTGGTCGAGCACCCGGGCCTGCAGCTGGGCGACCGGCAGGTCGGGGTGCGCGGCTATGCCGTCGGTGGGGACGCGGCGGACGTCGGTGACGGCGTCCTCGGACACGCCGTAGCGGGCGGTGCGCAGCGTGGTGCCGCCGAGGTCGATGACGGTGAATGCGGCGTCGGACAAGGCTGGCTCCCCAGGCTTCGGTGCTCGGTGCTCGGTGCGCGGTGCCCGCGCTTCCGCCGTACGGCGGTGTACGGCGGTGTACGGCGGCGTGCGGGTGGGCTGCGGCGTGATCGTACACGGCCGGGGGCGAATATGGGAGCGCTCCCACAGCGTCCGTCCCCCACCCCGCCGGGGCCGGACCGGTGTGCGGCGTCGGAGGCGGGGTCTACATTGGTCTCCCGGCGCCGCTTCGGGCGCGGGGCGGTGGCTACGGGGGTGGCGATGGCGTCCGGTTCGGGTCGTGGCGGCACGGGGATCGGCGGGGTGCGCACCACCGCCAAGTACGAGGTGGACGCGCTGGTCCAGGACCTGGTGGCGCAGTTCAGCTCGGCCCGGCTGCCGATGCCGGTGGTGGTGCTGTACGCGCAGGAGGACGATCCGGAGCTGGACGCGGAGGTCCGCTCCGTGGTCCGGGCGGTGCAGGAGGCGCAGGAGGGCGGCGACCTGCCGCACCGGACGGTGCCGTACGCGCCGGACGGCGATCCGCACGGCAATGCGATCGCGATCCTGGACGGTCTGGCGAAGGGCCCGTGGGCCCGCCGCGGGCCGTCCTGGTACCGCGGTTACCCGGCGCCCCGCTCCCGGCTGGTGGCGGCGATCGAGGCCGCCACCCGGCACGTGCTGGACGACGCGGCCGGGGCGACGACCACCGCCGGGGCGGGATCGGCCGCCGGGGCGGGATCGGCCGCCGGGGCGGGATCGGCCGCCGGGGCGGGATCGGCCGGGCGGCCGTTCGAGGAGCTGGTGGAGTCGGTGCTCGCCCGGCTGCGGGACCTGCACTGGCGTCCCGAACCACGGGGCACCGGTGGCGAGTTGCAGCGCCTGCTGTCCCCCGTCCTGAACTCCACCACGCTGATCGGGGCGTTCGTCCTGGCGGCGCTCACCAGCCTGCTGACGCAGGCGAGTTGGCAGCTGGTCGCGACGGTGCTGCTGGGGGCGGTGGCGGTGCTCGGGGCGACCGGCTGGGTGCGGCGCAACACGGCGCCGCTGTCCTGGCTGGGCCCGGCCAGCCGCTGGTTCGCCACGACGACGTTCCTGGCCGCGTCGGGGCGGCAGGCGGCGGCCTGGTCGCTGTGGCGGCCGCGGATGTCCTGGGACGTGACGCAGGCCCGGGCCCGCGAGGTGGCCGGGGAGATCCTGAAGGCCCAACTGCCCGGCACCCCGGCCGAGGAGCGCGACCGCGCCCAGCAGTTCCACCTCCAACTGCGCACCCTGGCCCTGCTGGAGGACCTGCGCTGGGCGCACCGCTCCTGGGCGCCGGACGCCCGGGGCCGCAAGCGGCGCGTCCCGCCGGTGGTGTTCGTGCCGCGGGCGGACGCGCCGGGCGGCGCGCTGCGGGTGCTGGGCGCGATCTCCGACGTGCGCAGCCGCCGCAGCGAGCAGGACCCGCTGCTGGTGCTGGCCGCGGTCGCGCACGCGGACGTGACGGCCTGGCTGGAGGACGAGCGCACCGTCCCGCCCGGCGGGCACTCCTTCGGTCCGCTGCGCGGTCCGTACGAGAACTGGGTGAGCGACCTGCGGGTGCGTCAGGCGCCCAGCCGGGGGCGGGCGTTGGCGTGGACGCTGCCGGTGCGGCTGACCAGGCAGCAGTTGCAGGCGGGCGGGAGCACCCGGTTGGCGCCGGTGCCGGTGCGGCGGTCCTGGTGGTTCCTGTGGTCGCGCTGGTCGGTACTGCTGGCGCTGGTGCTGGTGGCGGCCGGGGCGGGGCTGCGGGTGCAGCAGTTGGCGGATCAGTACTGCGAGGCCCGGCTGGTGGGTTCGAACCCGGATGCGGTCTGGCGCACCGGCCCGGGCGGGACGCGGGAGTGCGTGGGCGTGGCCACCGGCTCGGTGACCTTCGCGGGGGACGGCGGCGTGCGCCTGAGCGGCGAACTGCCGGGGCGGGACGCCGGGCGCACCGGGGCGGACGTCGGGCTGGGCGAGCTGGAGGAGGCGATCCGGCGGGAGAACGCGCGGGTGGACGCGCTGCCGGACGTCCGCTACGTGACGGTGGTGTACGCGGGCGCGCTGACCACCGCGGCCGGGCAGGAGGGCCGGGCGCTGAACGGCCTGAAGGAGCTGGCGGGCGTCCACCTGGCGCAGGTGCGCAACAACGCGGGCGACCCGCTGAAGGTGAAGGTGCTGGTCGCCAACGGCGGGCAGGACATGTACTTCCAGACCGAGATGGTGCACCGGATCGTCGACCTGGCCGCCCGGGACCGCTCGATCGCCGGGGTGGTCGGCCTGGGCCGGGACACCGAGGACAGCGACGCCGCGCTGACGCTGCTCCAGCAGGCGGGCCTGGCCGTGGTCAGCACCACCAACTCGGCCAGCTACCTGGCCCGCGGCCACGTCAACTACTTCGGCCTGGCCGCCACCGACCAGGAGGAGGCGGCGGCGCTGCGCCTGATCGTCGACGGCCTCGGCACCCCGCCGCCGGACCGCTGGGCGGCCGTGCTGACCCGCACCCCCACGCCCGACGACCGCTACAGCCCCGAGCACGCCCGCTACGGCAGCGCGATGCTCACCGAGGCGGGCTACCGGCTGATCGGTGGCCGCCCGCTGGAGTACGGCCTGAACAGCAACGGCGACCCGGACTACGAGCAGGCGCTCGCCACCACCTGCCACGGCGAGCACCCGCCCGCCGTGCTGTACCTGGCCGGGCGCGCCGACGACGTGAACCAGCTGATGCGGCGGCTGGCCGACGACAAGGGCTGCGCCCGGCCGTTGACCGTCCTCACCGGGGACGACCTGACCAAGGCGCAGTTCCGCACCGGCGGCACGGCGGTGGCCCCGCAGGCCACCCTGTACTACACCGCGCTGAGCGACCCGGCCGCGACGGCGCGCGGCTCCGACCTGGCCGCGACCGCCGCGGGCGTCCTGCACCTGGTGCCGCGGACCGCCAACCCGTACGAGGACGACGTCTTCTCGGACGGCTCGCTCGCCCTCGCCTACGACGCGGTGGCGGCGCTGCAGGCCGGTGCGGCCAAGGCCGGGGCCTCGCAGCTGAGCGGGACGGGTTCGGTGATGGCGGCGCTGCGCGCGGTGCAGCTGAACAACCGGCCCACCGGGACGGTCGACTTCCGCGGGGCGGCCCCGCTGGCCACCGACCCGCAGCCCGGGCACGGCCTGCACGTGATCCGGGTCCGGCGCGACGCGCAGGGCGCGCCGGTGGTCGACCACCTGTGCGGGCGCCCGGCGGGTGAGACGGCTCCGCTGACCGGCTGCGCGCCCTGAGCGGGGGACGGTCGGCAGCTGGCGCCCCGCCTCCAGCGGGCCGGGTCGCGGGCCGACGCGCGGCGCTTCAGGCCCCTGCTGCCCCGGCGCCCGCGCTCGCGTCCTCGCCCGTTCCTGCGGGCCAGGCCCGCAGGGCGATCTCGGCGATCCGCTCCAGAGCGGCCCGGTCGGCGCCGTCGCGGGCCTGGGTGGACATGCCCTGGATGACGGAGGCGTAGAAGCCCGCGAGGGCGTCCGCCTCCTCGGCGACCCCGGGGGGCAGCAGGCCGGCCGCCGCGTCGGCGGTGATCTTGGCGGCGATCGCCTTCTTGTTGCCCTCCCGGACGGCGCGCAGTTCCTCCCGGACGTCCCGGGCGGCGTCGGTGGTGTTGGTCGCGGCGTCGACGACCAGGCAGCCCGGCGGGTGGCCTGGGGCGGCGTACTCCGCGGCGGCGAGCCTGAGCATGGTCTCGACGGCCTCGCGGGCGGTGGGCCGGGCGAGGGCCAGGGCGCCGTAGCGGCCGTGGGTGTCGGCGTAGCGCTGGACGGCGGCGGTGAACAGGCGCCGCTTGTCGCCGAACGCGGCGTACAGGCTGGGCGGGTTGATGCCCATCGCCTTGGTCAGCCCGGCCAGCGAGGTGGCCTCGTACCCGTGGCGCCAGAACTCGTGCAGTGCCGCGTCGAGCGCGGCGTCCCGGTCGAAGCTGCGCGGGCGCCCCTTGGTGGTCATGCCGGAATTCTATAGCGATCCCTACAGAGCGTGCTACGGTTCATCTGTAGCGATCACTACAGAAATCGGGGCGACACCGCCCCAGGAGGGGGAACTCCCATGTCCGTCACCGCTTCCGGCACGTCCGCCGCACCCGCCGCCCCGCTGGCCCGCACCGTGCGCGGCTCCGGCCCCGGCCTGCTGCTCGCCCACGGCGCGGGGGGCAGCACCGAGGCGAACTACGGGCCGATCCTGGACGGCCTGGCCGCCGGGCACACCGTGGTCGGCGTCGACTGGCCCGGCACCGGCGGATCGCCGCGCGCCACCGGCCCGTTGGACGCCGACGAACTCGCCGACCAGTTGGTCGCCGCCGCCGACGCCGAGGGCCTCGACCGCTTCGCCCTGGTCGGGTTCTCGCTCGGCGGCCCGGTCGCGATCCGCGCCGCCGCCCGCCGCCCGGAGCGGGTCAGCGCCCTGGTGCTGACCGCGACCTTCGCCCATCGCGACGCCCGGCTGGACCTCGCCGCCCGGCTGTGGGGCGAGCTGTACGCCTCCGGTGCCCACGGACTGCTCGCCGAGTTCCTGACCCTGGTCGCGTTCAGCACCGAGGCCCTGGACGGCACCGACCCGGCCGCGCTGCGCGGGGCGATCGACGCCCTGGCCGCCGCGCTGCCGCCCGGCACCCCCGAGCACGTCGACCTGGTCCGGCGGATCGACGTGCGCGCCGACCTGGCCCGCGTCCAGGCGCCCACCCTGGTCGTCACCACCACCGCCGACCCACTGGTCCCGCCCGCCCTGCAGCGCGAACTGGCCGCGCGCATCCCCGGTGCCCGGTCCGTCGAACTGCCCACCGGGCACCTGCCGTTCGCCGAGCGGCCCGCGCAGTGGCAGGACCTGATCACCGGCTTCCTGGCCGAGCACCGCGCCACCGCCTGACCCGCGCCACCGCCCTTCTCCCGCCTGCCGCCTGCCGCCTGCCGCCTGCCGCCTGCCGCCTGCCGCCTGCCGCCTGCCGCCTGCCGCCTGCCGCCAAGGAGTCATGTCGTGCGTGCCGTCTCCCAGTCCACCGTCGGTGCCCCGTCCGTGCTGCACACCGTCGACCTGCCCCGCCCCGCCCCGCTGCCCTCCGAGGTCCTCGTCCGGGTGCACGCCGCCGCCGTCAACCCCGTGGACGCGATGGTCCGTTCCGGCGCGTTCCCGCTGCTGGGCGAGCCGCCGTTCGTGCTCGGTTGGGACGTCTCCGGGGTGGTCGAGGAGGTGGTGCCGGGCGTGACCAGGTTCGCGGTCGGCGACGAGGTGTACGGGATGCCGTTCTTCCCCCGGCCGGGCAACGGGTACGCCGAGTACGTGGCCGTCCCGTCCCGGCAGTTGGCCAGCAAGCCCGCGAACCTCGACCACGTGCAGGCCGCGGCGCTGCCGCTGGCCGGGCTGACCGCCTGGCAGGCGCTCGTCGACACCGGGCAGGTCGGCCCCGGGCAGCGGGTGCTGGTGCACGCGGCCGGCGGCGGGGTCGGCCACCTCGCGGTGCAGATCGCCAAGGCCCGCGGGGCGTACGTGGTCGCCACCGCCAGCGGCGGGAAGGCGGAGTTCGTACGGGGCTCGGCGCCGACGAGGTGGTCGACCACCGCGGCACCGACTTCACCGAGGTGCTCTCCGACCTGGACGTCGTCCTGGACGGTGTCGGCGGCCCGGTCGGCCCCCGCTCGATCGGGGTGCTGCGCCCCCGGCGGCCTGCTGGTCACCCTGGTCGCCCGGACCGACACCGCCCTGCGCGACGCCACCACCGCGGCCGGGCGCCGCTTCGCCGGCGTCACCGTCGAACCCGACCGGGTCGGCCTGGAGGCGCTCACCGCCCTGGTCGAGGACGGCCTGCTGCATCCGCACGTCGAGCACACCCTCCCGCTGGAGGAGGCGGCCAAGGCCCACGAGCTGATCGAGCGCGGGGACACCCGCGGCAAGATCGTGCTGACTCTCCGAGGCCCCGGCCGGGGGCCGGTCGGCCCGCGGTCAGCAGGCCCCACAGGGCCAGAGGCAGGGCCAGGGGCAGGGGCCACGGGCCACTGAATTTCGGTGCTTGTTCATACAACTGTGGGCTCGGTGCGGGTTCGCGCTCGCCCGCCCGGCCCATCCTCGGTTGCCGGTGCGACCGCACCGTCCCGCTTCCGCGTTGGGAGACCCCGTGCGCAACTCCCGTTCCACCATGGCCCTTTCCCTCTCCGCAGCGGCCGTCGTCGCGGCCGCGCTCGTCCCGCTGGGCGGTTCGTCGGCCGCTGCGGCGAGCGGTGCGTACAACGGTCTGCCGAACGGCAGCAAGCAGGCCAAGACGCTGGTGATCGGCATCGACGGCACCCGGTACGACAAGCTGCTGACGGCGGACGCGCCGAACCTGAAGGCGCTGATGGCCTCGGGCACCACGGCGACGTCGAACCTCTACGCGAACCCGCTGGCGCCGACGCTCTCCGGCCCGGGGTGGTCGACGATCGCGACCGGCGCGTGGCCGGACAAGCACCGGGTGCTGGACAACAGCTTCACCGGTGCGCGCTTCGACCTGTACCCGGACTACGCGAGCCGCCTGGAGGCCGCGGACCCGGCGAACTCGACGCTGGTGATCGGCTCCTGGAACCCGATCACCGCGAACGTCTTCAACGGCGCCGCCGACCTGCGGATCCCGGAGGGCGAGAACGACGCGAAGACCGCCTCGGACGCCGCCGACTACCTGGCGCACGGCAACCCGGACTCGGTGTTCCTGCACTTCGACGAGGTGGACGAGGCCGGGCACTCCTACGGCGGCGCGTCCAGCCAGTACCTGGCGGCGATCCACGGCGCGGACGGCCTGGTCGGGCAGGTGCTCACCGCGCTGAAGTCCCGCCCCACGTACGCCGCGGAGGACTGGCTGGTCGTGGTCACCACCGACCACGGCCACACCGACGCGGGCGGCCACGGCGGCAACAGCGCCAACGAGCGGCAGACCTGGATGGTCCTGAACGGCCGGGGGTACGCCGCCGGGGCGCGCCGCTACGACGTGAAGCCGGTGGACATCGCGCCGACCGTGCTCGAGCACGAGGGCGCGCCGATCGACCCGGCCTGGGGCCTGGACGGCAGGCCGGTCGACGAGATCGTGCCGGACGCGTTCGACGCGCTGCGGCCGAGCCTGCAGACCCGGGTGGACGAGAGCGGCATCGGCTCGACGGTCAAGGGCTTCACCCACACCCCGCCGGCCGGCTGGACGGTCGACAACTCGCGGATGCCGAGCGGCGGCGTCACCGAGTGGCGCGGCTGGGCGTTCGCCACCGACGAGTTCTGGACGGCGGCGCAGCTGGGCCAGGGCCGGGAGACCAACGTCCGGGCCCGCGACGTGTTCGCGGTGGCGGACTCCGACGAGTGGGACGACAAGGCGCACGGCACCGGCCAGTTCGACTCGACGCTGGTCAGCCCGGCGTACCCGGTGGCGGGCCGCACCCGCGGCACGCTGTCCTTCGCGACCGACTACAAGGTGGACGGCCCGCAGACCGGCGACGTGTACGTGTCCTTCGACGGCGGGGCCGCGCAGTTGGTGAAGTCCTACCGCGCCGACCTGAACACGGTCGAGCACCTGGAGGTGGCCGTCCCGGCGGGCGCGTCCACGGCCCGGTTCCAGTTCCGCTACACCGGCACCAACTCGGCGTTCTGGACGGTCGACCAGGTGGTCTTCGGCTGATCCCGCCCGGGGCGGGCGCGCTTTGGGCGCGCCCGCTCAGCGGGTCTTGAGCACCACGCCGGCCGCGAAGGCGACCTGCTCGGCCGTCAGGTCGGCGCGGGCGGTCAGCCGCAGCCGCGGGACGCCGTCGGGGACGGACGGGGGCCGGAAGCAGCCGACGGCCAGTCCCTCGTCCCGGCAGGCGGCGGCCCAGCGGACGGCGTGCTCGGGGTCGTCGGCGCGGACGGAGACCACGGCGCCGTCGGGGGCGGAGGCGTCCAGGCCCGCTTCGGCGAGCCGGTCGGCGAGTTCGCGGGCCACCCGCAGGGCGTCGGCGGCCCGGCCGGGTTCGGCGCGCAGCAGGCGCAGCGCGGCGAGGGCGGCGCCGACGGCGGCGGGGGCCAGGCCGGTGTCGAAGATGAAGGTGCGGGCGGCGGAGACCAGGTGGCGGATGACCCGTTCGGGGCCGAGGACGACGCCGCCCTGGGAGCCGAGGGACTTGGAGAGCGTCGCGGTGGCGACCACGTCGGGCTGTCCGGCGATGCCCGCGGCGGCTCCGGCGCCCGCGCCGCCGGGGCCGAGCACGCCCAGGCCGTGCGCGTCGTCGATGACCAGGGCGGCGCCGTGCGCGCGGGCGGCGGCGAGGTGGGCGGCGAGCGGGGCGGCGTTGCCGTCGACCGAGAACACCGAGTCGGTGACCACCAGGGCGCGGGGTTCGGTGCGGGCGGCGAGGGCTTCGCGCACCGCGGCGGGGTCGCCGTGCGCGGCGCGGGCGACCCGACCCCTGGCGAGGCGGCAGCCGTCGATCAGCGAGGCGTGGTTGTGGGCGTCGGAGACGATCAGGGTGTCCGGTCCGGCGAGCGCGGTCAGGACGGCGAGGTTGGCGGTGTAGCCGGAGGAGAACACCAGGGCGGCCTGGTAGCCGCAGAACTCGGCGAGTTCGCGCTCCAGCGCGGTGTGCGCCTCGGTGGTGCCGGTGACCAGCCGGGAGCCGGTCGCGCCGCCGCCCCAGCGGACGGCCGCCTCGGCGGCGGCCGCGGTGACGGCCGGGTGGCGGGTCAGCCCGAGGTAGTCGTTGGAGGCCAGGTCGAGCACCGGGTCGTCGGCCGGGCGGCTGCGCAGCCGCCTGGTCAGCCCGGCCTCCTCGCGGACGGCCGCGGCCTCGTCCAGCCAGTCGAACACCCGCTCCGGACCTGCGCCCGCTTCCCCGACCTGCGCGTCTGCCACCATGCCCGGCACTCTGTCACCCGCCGCGCGGCCGGGGCAACGCGCGCCGCCCCGATGTGCGGCGTCCCACACCCCGGACCCTCCCGCCGGAAAACCCCTCGCCCCCGCCGGTGCGGCGCCGGCTGCTGGGCACCGAGGACGACCCGCACGTGCTGCGCAGCCTGCGCCACGCCCTGGAGCCGGTCCGCGGGTACGGCCCCGCCGCCGGTGGGGCGGCGGGGCCGTACGGCCTGACGCGGGGTCAGTTGCGGTAGCGGTACATGATGCGACCCCTGGTCAGGTCGTACGGGCTGAGTTCGACCAGGACGCGGTCGAACGGGAGGATCTTGATGTAGTTCTTGCGGATCTTTCCGCTGATGTGGGCCAGTACGTGGTGGCCGTTCTGCAGTTCCACCTTGAAGGTGGCGTTGCGCAGGCACTCGAGGACGGTGCCCTCAAGTTCCAGACCTTTTGATACGCGCGGCAAGGGGTCTCGATTCTCTGGTGGGAAAACTGGGTGTCTGTCAGCAGTGTCCGTCAGGGGTGGACCAGGTGCAGGAGGTGGCCGGTCCGTTCGGCGCCGAAGCCCTCCAGGAGGGTGGTGGCGGCGGTGCGGGACTGGTCGACCTCGGCCCGGGCCGTGGTGGTGCCGGTCTCGTGCAGGGCGTGCAGGGCGTGGGCGAGCAGGGAGCGGCCGATGCCGTGCCGCTGGTGGGCGGCGCGGACCGCGAGCAGGCCGATCCGGGCGGGGCCGCGACCCCGGCACACCACGCGGACCAGTCCCGCGTACCGGCCCTCGTGGAGGGCGACGGCGTACAGGGACGGGTCGATCAGAGTGTCCCCCCGTGGGCCGGGTCGAACCTCCGCGGGCATGGTGTGCCAGCCGGAGGCGGCCTCGACCTCGGCCCGGATCTCCCGGTCCAGCAGCCGCAGTTCGGCCTCGTCGGCCGTTCCGGCGGGCAGCACGGTGACCCCGGGGGCGGGGCGGGGGTCCGTCACGGCAGTGGGCAGGACATACTCCCACTCCCGCCGTTCGGTGACGAAACCGGCCCGGCCCCAGCGGGCGGCCGACTCGGTGTCCTCCCCCGCGACCAGGGTGTGCAGGGGTGCGGGCAGGGCGGCGAGCATCGCGGCGGCCAGCGGCGCGAAGGCCGCGTCGTCCCACACGTCGATGCTCACGAAGCGGCGCCCGTCGGGGCGCCGGGACAGGTCCGCCTCGCCGACGACCACGTCGTCGGAGAGCGCCTGCCACTGGGTCTCGTCGACCCGGATGATCTGCACGGTGTTGTTCATCGGCTCTCGCCTCTCAGGAGTGCTTGCGTTCTCACGCGGGCGCTCCCGACGACACCTGTGTCAGTCGTTACACCGTGGGGCAAAGGGGGAGCACCCGCCTCGATCCAGCTCTCATGGGGGAACTCACCTCCTCGTCTCCGATCACGGCGTTCCGAACACTACCAACCCCCGACCCCCCGTCCAAACGATTTACGACTCCGCTCGGCGACCGTGGCGCCTACAGGGCGGTGTCGACGAGGTGCCGGTGGAGCAGGTCGTGCCCCTCGGGCGTGGGGTGCAGGCCGTCGGCGAGCAGGTCGGGGCGGTCGCGCAGCGGCTCCCACAGGTCGAGGTGGTCGACGTGGTGCGCGGTGGTCCAGGAGCGCAGGCTCTCGCGCAGGGCCGCGGCGCGGGCGCGGGTGAAGGACAGGCCGTCGTAGCGGGGGGCGCGGTCCTCGTCGAGCCAGAGCGGCCCGACGACGACCAGCCGCGCGCCGTGGGCCCGGGCCGTCGCCGCCAGGGCGTCGAGGCTCTCCTCCCAGCGGGCCGGGCCGTCGCCGGCCCCGGCCGCGGCCGCGTCGTTGATGCCCGCCGCGACCACGAGGGTGTCGGGGAGGCGGGCCGGCAGCAGGGCGGGGGTCTGCTCGGCGACCTCGGCGAGGGTGGCACCGGGGACGGCGAGGTTGAAGACCCGGTGGTCGGTCTCGTTGCGGGCGATGTGGCCGGCGGCCAGCCGGGCCGCCCAGCCGCCCCGCGGGTCGCAGCGGCCGTAGGCGATGCTGTCGCCGACGATCACGATGCGGGAGGCGGGGCGCAGCGGCCGCGCGTCGAGGTAGGCCCAGGCGCTCGCGCCCGAGGAGAGTCGCACCCGGCGGCGGACGTAGTCGTCGACCTCGTAGGCGTCGGCGGCGGCCAGGTCGGCGTCCGTGAGGTGCAGGACGGCGCCCCGGACCTCGGCGCCGATCCGGCGCTCCAGCGTGAGGTGGACGTCCAGGCCGCTGGTGGCGACCACCTCGGGGTCGGTGATCCGGAGGGAGCGGGTCGTGTGCCCCGCGAGCGCGTCCGGCGTCCGGGGGACGGCCCGCCCGAAGAGGGTCCGCTGGACGCGTTCGTCCAGCAGGGTGCCGAAGGAGAACAGGGCGTGCGGGCGGGGCTCGTTCACGGGGGTGGGTCCTTCTGGTGCGGGGCGCGGGAGCGCCCCTCATTGTTGAATTGCTCAACTGTATGACGGCCCTCCCCGCGGACCGCGGGCGGGGCCGGAGCGGGTGCGGGGCACACCGCCCCCGGCTACCCGGCTACCCGAGGGACAGCCACAGGGCCGCGGCGGCGGCCGCGAGGAGGGTGAGGTTGAGGGCGATGCGGCGGTCGCCGCCGGTCAGGTGGACCGGGATCGCGCCGAGTTGGAGGAGGACCAGGCCGGCCGCCGCGGCGGGGGCGGGCCAGGGGGCGAGGGCGCCGGGCACCAGCAGGCCGAGCGCGCCGAGGAGTTCGAGGGTGCCCAGGGTGCGCAGGGCGGGGAGCGGGACGCGGTCCACCCAGGCCATCATCGGGCGGAGCCGGTCGGGGCTGCGGAGCACCTTGAGGGCGCCCGCGTAGAGGTAGAAGAGGGCGAGCGGAACGGCGAGGATCCAGTGGGCGGTGCGCATGGCTGCGGTGCTTCCCGTCGGTGCGTGGGCGTGGGCGTGGGTACCACCGACGAGTCCACCGCCGGGGCCGGGCGGCTGTCCAAGACCGGTTCCGCGCGGCCGATACCGGCTGGGTATCGTCGCAGCGTGGAGCTACGGACCCTGCGCTACTTCGTGGCGGTCGCCGAGGAACTGCACTTCGGCCGGGCCGCCCGCCGCCTGCACATCAGCCAGCCGCCGCTGAGCCGGGCGGTGCGGCAGTTGGAGGCCGACCTCGGCGCCCTGCTGCTGGTGCGCTCACCCGCAGGCGTCGCGCTGACCCCGGCGGGCGCGGTGCTGCTGGCGGAGGCCCGGACGCTGCTGGCGGGCGCCGAGCGGGCCCGGCTGCGGGTGGGCGCGGCGGCGGGACGGGCGGGCATCACCGTCGGCATCCTGGGTGACGCCACCGACCCGGGCGTGCTGCGGTCGGCGGCCGCCTTCCGCCGCAGCCGTCCGGAGGTGGACGTCCGGGTGCGGGAGACCGACCTGACCGACCCGACCTGCGGGCTGCGCGCCGGGCTGGTCGACGTGGCGCTGACCCGGGCGCCGTTCGACGAGTCCGGTTTGGAGGTGCGCACGCTGCGGGCCGACCCGGTGGGGGCGGTGGTGCGAGCGGACGACCCGCTGGCCCGCCGCGAGCGGTTGCGGCCGGACGAGTTGGCCGACCGGCGCTGGTTCAGGTTCCCGCCGGACACCGACCCGCGCTGGCAGGCGTACTGGCACGGCGGCGTCGAGCGCGAGGGGCCGGTGGTGCGCGGCGTCCAGGAGTGCCTGCAGGCGGTGCTGTGGAACGGCACGGTCGGCCTGGCGCCGCTCGGGCACGAGCTGCCCGCCGGGCTGGCGGTGGTGCCGCTGGACGGCCTGGCGCCCAGCCGGGTGGTGGTGGCCTGGAACGCGGGCGACCCCGACCCGCTGGTGCGGGCCTTCGTCGAAACGGCGACCGCCGCGTACCGCGCCTGAACTCCCGAGCGGGGGCGGCGGGTTCCGCAGGCGCAGGCTCCGCGAACGCAGGCCCAGCAAGCGCGAACCCGGCAGACGCAGGCCCGGCAAGCGCAGGCTCCGCGAAGGCAGCTTCCGCAGGCGGAGGCTCAGCAGGCGCAGGAGATGCCCG
Source organism: Kitasatospora sp. NPDC001540 (assembly GCF_042894345.1). NCBI lineage: Bacteria > Bacillati > Actinomycetota > Actinomycetes > Kitasatosporales > Streptomycetaceae > Kitasatospora > Kitasatospora sp. NPDC001540. Next base: position 149,500 of record NZ_JBIAVO010000013.1, on the reverse strand, counting down.
AGCGCGGGGCGGTCAGGTCGTCGACCGGGCGCTGCTCGCTGCCTGCGGCGGTGTCGTACGCGAAGCCCTCGCGGGCCCAGTACTCGAAGCCGCCGAGCATCTCCTTGACCCGGTAGCCGAGGCGGGCGAAGGCCAGCGCCGCGCGGGTGGCGCCGTTGCAGCCGGGGCCCCAGCAGTAGGTGACCACCGTCAGGGACGGGTCGATCGTCCCCGGCGCGAGCTCGGCGATCCGCGCGGTGGGGAGGTGGACGGCGCCGGGGATGTGCCCCTGGTCCCAGGCGGCCTTGCTGCGGGTGTCGACCACCACGATGCCGGGCACGCCGGAGGCCAGGTCGGCGTGGACGTCGGAGACGTCCGCCTCGAAGGCGAGCCGGGCCGCGTAGTGGGCGGCGGCCTCGGCCGGGGCGGCGGCGGGGACGCTCAGGACGGCGCTGGTGACGGTGGCGGGGGCGGTGACGGTGGCGGACATGGGGGTGCCTCTTCCTGGCGGTGCGGTGCGGGGGTTCCGGTGGCCGGTGGGCCCGTTGCGGTGGCCCCGGTCGGCGACGGCTCCAGTCTCGCGCTCCGCGTCCCCGCCCCACGAGTGGCGTGAGCGCCTACGACCGTCAAGATCCCGCCAGCCCCGCGCACCCCGTGGCGCACCCCGTCGCAGGGCCGCGCAGGCGGGCGAGGCCGCTGTCCAGGGCGGCCTCCAGGTGGGTGGTGGCGCCGGTGGCCATCAGGATCAGCACGCCGCCCTGGATCCCGGCCACCAGGGCGGCGGCCTCCCGGTCGGCGTCCAGGCGCGGGTCGGTCGCGCCGTCGGCCTGCAGGTGGCGGATGCCCGCGGCGAGTTGGCGCTGCCACTGGGCGAGCAGTTCGCAGGTCACCGTCCGGGCCGCGTCGGTGGCCCGGCCGAGCTGGGCGAGCGCGGTGTGCAGCGGGCAGTTCGCGCCCTGGGCGCGGTAGCGGGCGAGGAGCTTGTCGCGCCACTGCCACCAGGCCTCCCAGGAGGTGAGGGCGCCGAGTTCGGGCTGCTGGTCCTCGAGCACCCGGTCCGCCTCGTACCGGGCGACGGCGAGCAGCAACTCGTCCTTCCCGCCGGGGAAGTAGTGGAAGAGCTGGCTCTTGCTGGTCGCGGTGCGGGCCATCACGTCCTCCAGCCGGGCCCCGAACACGCCGTGCTCGCGGATCTGTTCGGCGGCGCCCTCGACGATGCGCCGCTTGGTGGCGGCGCCCTTGCGGGTGAGCGGCACGGTTCTCCTCCGGTGGGGACGGGTCGGTCAGGGCAGCAGGACCAGCTTGCCGGTGGTGCGTCGGGACTCCAGGTCGGCGTGCGCGCGGGCGGCCTCGGCGAGCGGGTACCGGCCGGTGACCCGCTGGACCAGCCGCCCGCTCCGGACCAGGTCGAAGACCTCGCCGGAGCGCCGCACCAGGGCCTCGCGGGTGGCGACGTGGTGGTGCACGACCGGGTAGCTGAGCAGGATGCTGTGGGGCAGGTCGGTGGGCCGCAGCGTCGGGACGCCCATGAACGGGCCGTAGTAGGCGTGCACGCCGTGCGGGCGCAGCGCGAGCTGGGAGGAGCGGAAGGTGTCGGCGCCGCCGCCGTCGTAGACCACGTCGGCCCCGCGTCCGCCGGTGAGCTCGTGGACCTGCTGCTCGAACCCGGCGCCGGAGTGCACCAGCACGTGGTCGGCCCCGGCCTCCGCCGCCACCGCCGCCTTCTCCGGCCGGGAGACCAGGCCGATCACCCGGCCGCCGCGGGCCTTCACCAGCTGGGTCAGCAACCGGCCCACGCCGCCCGCCGCGGCGTGCACGACGGCGGTGCTGCCGGGGGCGACGGGGTAGGTCTCGGTGGTGAGGTGGTTGGCGGTCAGGCCCTGCATCAGCAGGCCGCCCGCGATCTCGTCCGGCACCTCGTCGGGCACCTCGACCAGCGCGTCGGCCGGGACGGCCACCAGCTCGGCGTAGCTGCCGGGGTGGTAGAACCAGGCCACCCGCCGTCCGACGGCCGGGCCGGTGACGCCCGCGCCGAGCGCGACCACGTACCCCATCCCCTCGACGCCCGGCACCAGCGGCAGCGCCCAGCCGTGCCAGGGCTGGGAGCGGACGCCGACGTCCATGTAGTTGACCCCGGCCGCGCCCACCCGCACCAGCACCTCGCCGGGGCCGGGCACGGGGTCGGGGAGTTCGGTCCAGCGCATGGTCCCGGGGCCGCCGTGCGCTTCGATCCGGATCGCGTGCATGGGTTCTGCGCCTTCCTGCTCGGGCCCGGTTCCGTCCGGGCACGCCCAGCACGCTAGGCAGCGAAAAATGGACCGGCAAGTCCAGAAACGCGGCCGACGCGCGAGCGGTTCACGCCCGCCGTCGACCGGTGGGAGCGCGTTCGAGGAGCCCTACCGCCTGGACGTCACGGGCCGCGAGCGGGTGCCCCGACTGCCCACCGCGGCCCACGACTCCGAGAGCGCGTGCCGCCGACTCGACCTCTCCGTACGCCTGCGCGCGTTCGTCCGCGGCGAGCACCCGGTGAGCTGCGCCCTCCGCCCGGGTGCCGCCCCTACGCGGAGGCGCCGCCGCGGCCCCAGCGGGCGTGGGCCCGTTCGAGCTCGGTCAGGTACGGCCGCAGGTCGAAGCGGACCTCCTCGACGAGGCGCCCGTCGGCCCCGGGGTACATCAGGCCGCTCCAGACCACGCGCAGCCCGCGCAGCCGCACCCGGATCTCGACCTCGGGCCCGTCCTCCTCGGTCACCACCGCCGACCGGGCCCGCTCGGCGGGCCACAGCGGGCCGCCCGGCCGCAGCAGTTGCCCCGGCGGGGCGCCGACGGCGGCGGCGTGGCTGCGCGTGATCAGGTCGAGGCCGTCCACGAAGAGGAAAGTGTGCACGTCCCGGCACCGCGGCGGCCCGGGGCAGACGTCGATCAGCAGCTCGCCGAGGCCGTCCCGCCGGGGCATCAGTTCCCGCCTGCGGGGCGGGCGGCCGACTGGTCCGGGGCGCGGTACACCAGCAGGTACCGCCAGAACAGCAGTCGCCGCATCCGGAAGCCCGGCAGCAGCACGGCCGCCTCCCGCCGCGTCTCGGCGTAGCTCATCCGCGGCGGCGCGACCGGTGCCCGCACCGCCCCCGGACCGGCCGGCCGCCCGCCCCGCACCCGCTCCGTGAGCGCGACGGCCACCCGCGCGGCCGCGTTGACGGGCACCGCGGCCAGGCTCCACGCCCAGTCCGTCCGCGAGCGCTCCGGGTAGCAGCCGAGCACCACCAGCACCCCGCCCGGCGCCAGCGACTCCCGCAGCGTCCGGACGGTGTCGAACGGCATGTGGTGGAGGCTCGCCAGGCAGGAGACGAAGTCGTAGTGCCCGCGCGGCAGTTCGACCTCGGTGACGTCCGCCTGCCGGAACCGCGGCCCCTCCCCCGGCCCGGCGGCGGCCGTCAACTCCCGGGCCGTCAACTCCCGGGCCGCCGCGACCGCCTCCGCCGCGGGGTCGACCGCGTCCACCGCGATCCCCCGCGCCGCCAGCCGCCGGGCGAACCGGCCCGTCCCGCAGCCGACGTCCAGCGCGGTGCGGCAGCCGGGGGGCAACTGGCGCAGCAGGAGGCGGTGGTAGTGGTCGTTGTGGTCGAAAGGCATGCGCACGACCCTGCCACAGCCCGGCCCCGTCCGGTACGGGATCCGACTGCGGCCGGACGCCCGCGCGTCCGGCGGGTTCAGGGGCCGATCGGGCCCCGGGCCGTGAAGCCGTGGAGCCCGATGGCCGTGCCGTCGACGTCGTCGGGCCCCGGCGGGCCGTCGAGGACGAGTCCGCAGAGGGCGCGCAGCGCGGAGACGCCCAGTGCCAGGGCGTGGAACGGCAGGGCGGCCGGGTCCTCGGCCCGTTCGGGCCAGGGGACGGTGGCGGCGTTCCGGTCGGCCTCCCAGTAGGGGGCTTCGAAGGGGAGCCGTTCCCCGAGGTCCTCGATGAACCCGTCGTCGGGGCACAGGCTCAGTGAGCGGACGAGTCGCCCGTCCTCCCACACGGCGAAGGCGAACCGGTCGACGACGCTGTCCATCGCGTGCATCACGAGCCGCCGACCGGCGCTCGCCGCGACCAGCCCGGCCGGGAGCGTGGACGGTTGCTCGGAGACCAACCGTTGGTCGCACACCAGATCGGCTGCGGGGAAGCTCGCCGCGCAGACGTCCCCGAAGGCCGGGGCCGTCCCTTGCCAGAGGCCGACCGGGGCCGTCGGCTCCAGCGTCCGGCCCGGGGTGAGCCGCCGCAGCATCGCGGTGGTCCGACCGGGGTCGGCCGTACCGGCCCCGCGCAGGCAGTCGGCCACCTCACCGTCCGCGTACACCAGCAGCGAGGTTCTGAACCCCACGGCTCCACCTCCTCGTTGACGTGCCGACCGTCACGGCCGCGGTAGGGGCACGGCCGCCGCGCCCTGCTGTTCCACCCGCTCCGCCAGGGCGGTCGCGGCGCGGATGACCGGCTCCTCGTCCCGGCCGTACAGGACGGCGGCGGGTCGGCCGGTGGGACCGACGGCGGCGACGACGGCCCAGCGGGGGCGACCCAGGAGTTCGCGGATCAGCCAGCGGGTGGCGCGGTAGAGGCCGAGCAGGAGGAGGTACGGGACGACGAGGAGGAGCACCTCTCCGCCGCCCGAGATGTCGGGCGGCCCGTGGGACGGCCGGAAGGCCCTGGCGACGGCATCGCCGCGGCTGAGCCGGACCACGGCGATCCGCACCGGTACGCCGTCCGGTCCGGTGACCTCGGTGTGGCTGCCCGCCCCGCCGCGCTCCCCGTCCGCCCAGGAGTCGCGTTCCGCCTGCTGCGCCTCGGCCAGGCGGCGGGCGCGCTCCACCGCGTTCCGCTCCTGGATCCGCTTCTCCAGTGCCTCGACCCACTCCCGTTCCCGCCGCAGCCGCTCCGCGCGGACGGCGGGTTCCTCCCCGGTTCCCGTCACGGCACCAGGCTAGGTCCGTCGGCCGTCCCGGGCGGCGGGAGCGGCAGCTCTGTGGGCGAACCGTGACAAGGGCCCGGTGGGCGGGGCCGGTTGGCGGTCCGGCCGGGCCGGGGTGCCTGTGCGAGAGTGGGGGGATCCGACGGGGAGGGAGCAGCGGGTGGAGATCGTCGAGCGCGCGGTGGCGGGCCCCTGGGAGGGCGTGCGGTGCGGGCCGGTCGGGGGTGGTGCGGTCGGGGTGGTGGTGCTGTCGGGGTCGAGCGGACGGGTGGAGCGGGCGCGGGCCCGGGTGCTGGCCGCGGCGGGGCTCGAGGTGCTGGCGTTCCGCTGGTACGGCGGGCCGGGGCAGCCGCCGGGGATCTGCGAGGTCCCGTTGGAGACCTTCACCGCCGCGGTCGACCTGCTGCGGGCGGACGGGGTGCGCCGGATCGGGTTCCTCGGCACCTCGAAGGGCGCGGAGGCGTCCTTGCTGACGGCGGTGCGCGACCCGCGGGTGGACGCGGTGGTGGCGCTGGCGCCCACCGCCGTGGTGTGGTGCAACGTCGGCCCGGGCGCGGACGGCGCGGACCGCCCGTTCCGCTCCTGCTGGACGTGGCGCGGGCGGCCGCTGCCGTTCGTCCCGATGGACGAGGCGTGGACGCCCGCCGAGCCGGAGGGCGTCCCGGTGGCGATCCGGGGCTGGTACGAGCGCAGCGAGCGGACGTTCGCCGGTGCGCTGCCCGCGGCCGCGATCCCGGTGGAGGAGTCCCGCGCCGAGTTGCTGCTGGTCGCGGGCGGCGCCGACGCGATGTGGCCGTCCCTGCCGTTCGCCGAACGGCTGCGGGAACGGCGGGAGCGCTCCGGATCCGCCGGGGCGCCCGTCCGCCTGGTCGGCGACCCGGAGGCGGGCCACCGAGTGGTGTTCCCCGGCGAGTCGCCGCTGCCGCCGTCCCCGGTCCACGACCACGGCGGCAGCCCGGCGGCGGACGCCCGGCTGGGCGCGGCGGCCTGGCCGCACGTCCTGGAGGTGCTCGGCGGCGGCCTGCTGCGCCCGGACGGCGACGGGGACGGGGCTGGAACCCAACTGCGGGTCGGATAACCGGCCTTCGCGACCTCCCCGGCGAGGGCGGCGGGTCCCGGGTACGGGTTCGGCCCGTGCCCGGCCCGGCGCGTTCCGGGGCCGCCGCCCCGCAGCAGGTCGAACAGCCGGGCGGAGGCCTGCACGCCGCACGGTGGACACCCGGGCGCACCGATGCAGGGGCCCGACGAGGCGCAGGGGCCCGACAACCGGCCCCGCCGACCCCCCGCCTAGGGTGGGGCGGCCAGGCCCCGTCACGCTTCCGTCCGCGCAGGAGAGAGCCCGTGTCCGTCGCCGCCCGTCCCGTCGCCACCGTCGCCGCTCCGCTCGGTCCGCTCCCGGCGGCGGCGCCGTGGTGGGCGGCGCTGCCCGGGGGGCGGGGGACGGTGGTGCAGCAGGGGGACGCGGAGGTGGCGGTGGGCGGGGTGCGGGTTCCGGCGCCGTGGCCGCGGCGGTTCGGGGAGGTGACGGTGGCGCCGGGGCTGGTGGTGTTCACGGGGACGCACGCGGTGCGGGCGGTGGCGGCGGACGGGGCGACGGTGTGGGAGGTGCGGCACGGCTGCTGGGTCTGCGGGGAGGTGCACCCATCGTTCGCGGCGTACGCGGACGACCCGGACCACGACTCCCCCGACGGCGGTTCGGCCGCGTTCGGGGCGGACGGCGCGCTGCTGTGGGTGCACGTGCGGGGGCCGCTGGAGGAGGACGCGGACCTGACGGACGACCAGGAGCTGTGGCTGGTGCTGGACGCCGCGACCGGGCGGGTCCTGGGCCGGGCGGCGACGGACACGGTGGCCTCGGGTTCCCTGCACACGCCGGATCCGGACCCGGCCCGGATGGGGTTGAGCATCGGCCAGGGCGAGGAGGGCTCGCCCGCGCTGCGGGGGCGGTGGGACGGGCGGCGGCTGGCCGTCGAGTGGCGCGAGGAGGAGTGGGTGCTGCTGGCGGCGAGCCCGTCGGGGCGGCGGCTGCTGGCGGTCGACACCGGCCAGTGGTCGCTGCACCTGCTGGACCCGGATAGCGGGGAGGTGCTGGCGAGGCTGAACGCGGAGGAGGCGGTGCCCCCGCCGCCGGGCGACGACTCCCGGGTGCACTGGGACTTCGACGCGACGTTCCTGGACGAGGACACCCTGCTGGTGGGGACGTCCGAGTCCGACCTGGGCAGCGGTCTCGCCCGCCACTGGCTGGTGGACGTCCGGTCCGGCGCGCTGCCGGAGTTGGCGCTGCGGGGCGCCGTCGCCTACCCCGCCGGTTCCGCGGTCGCGGGCCCGGTCCGGGCGGCGGGCGACGGCACCTGGGCGACGGTGGCGGCGGACGGCGGCGCGGTGCACCTGTGGGAGCTGTCCCGGGAAGCCTAGGCGCCGTCGGCGGTGCCCTGTTCGTAGGCGGCCATGGTGCGGACGAACAGGGCGCGTTCGGCGGGGGTGAGCGGGGCGAACGCGGCCTGCCAGGAGGCGGAGCCGTTGGCGAGCCAGCGTTCGACGGCGGTGCGGGTGGCGGGGTCGGCGGTCAGCGAGACGATGGTGCGCCGCCGGTCGGCCGGGTCGGGGCGGCGTTCCAGGACGCCCTGGCGGGTGAGGTCGCCGACCATCAGGCTGGCGGTGGTGTGGGCGACTTCGAGGCGTTCGGCGAGGGCGCCGACCGGCATCGGGCCGTCGAAGACCAGGTAGGCGAGGAGCGAGAGGTGCCGGGGCGCGAGCTGGAACCCGGCCAGCGCCTCGGGGACGGCGGTCCGCTTGACCCGGGCGGCGACCCGGGGCATCAGCAGCAGCATCGCCCGGACGGCGTCGTCCGCGGACAGCCCCTCCGCGGAACCGGCGGAGGCCAACGGGCCGGTCATGCGCCCTCCCGGCAGCTCATGCACCCTCCCGGGCCGGTGCGCGGTCGGTGCGCGTCGAGGTCCGGCCCCGCCGGTCGCGGGGCCGGACCTCACGGTACCGGACGGCCGGTCAGGGCTGCGGGTGCGGGGCGGACGCGGCGAGCAGGTGCTCCTCCTCGTAGGCGAAGTGGGCTTCGAGCCCGTCGGTGAGCCGGTCGAGTTCGGCGCGCAGCGCGGCGGGATCGTCGGCGCCGGGGGTGGCGAGGTGGGCCTCGAAGCGGGCGAGCGCCTCGGCGACGGTGCGGTGGTCGGCGCGCAGGCGGTCGAGCGCGGGGGCGAGTTGCGGGTAGCGGCGCTGGAAGGCGGTGAAGGCGCCCTCCTCGCGGATGTGGTGCATGTCGAGCCCGTGGCAGAAGCTGAGGCAGCGGGCGCGGAGCTGGGCGGCCGGGTCGGGGGCCGGGGCGGGCGCGGCGCCGTTCAACTGGTCGCGCAGGTCCGCGAGTTGGCGGCGCAGGTCGGCGTGGTGGAGGCGGAGTCCGGCGACGATCGCGGCGGGCAGGGCGGGGTCGCCGGAGAGGTCGAGGGGGTGCAGGGCGACGACCGGGATGTCCCGGTCGGCGCGGGCGGCGTACTCGGCGAAGGCGGGGACGCGGCGGGCCTGTTCGGCGTACTGGCGGGCGCGTTCGTCGGGGTCGAGTTCGACGGGGCGGACGGAGTGGGCGACGGTTCCGCCGCGTCCGTCGGGGAGTTCGGCGGTGCCGCCGCCCGCGGCGAGCAGGTTGCGGTACCAGAGCGGGTGGCGCGGGCCGCCGCCGTTGGAGCCGAAGACGAGGAAGCGTCCGGCGTCCTCGCGGTAGACGAGCGGGGTGGTGCGGGGCCTGCCGGTACGCCGCCCGGCGGTGGTGAGCAGCAGCAGGTCGGGGAATCCTTCGACCCGGCCGCCGTTGGCCCGGAACCGTTCGATGACCTGCTGGTTGAAGTCCTCGGCCATGGCGTGCCTCTCCGTGTGGCTCTCCGTCGCGCGGTCCCTCGTCGGTGCCGCCGTCGATTCATATTTGCAAGCAAATACAATCTAGGCACACCCCGGCGCGGCGGTCAACCACCGCCCCGCTCCGCACACGTCCTTCGACTCCTATACGCACGGGGGTTGACGTGGCCGCGCCGACGCCCCTAACTTCACGTCTTGAAAAAGGTCCAGACCAAAGTCGGCAGGGCTGCTGGCCACCACCACGTCGCTCCCCCGTCCGGGGGATGCGCCGCCCTGCCCGCACCACTCCGGACGCTCCCTCAGGCATCGCTTCGCGTTCACTTCATGAACGAGTGAACGTTCTCCCCCACGAGGAGCCGCCTTGATCCGCACCCGTTCCGGCGCCCGTTCCAGCGCCCGTTCCCGCACCGGCCTGCGCGCCGCCGCGGCCGCCGCCGCGCTGCCCCTCGCCGCCTCCGCCCTGCTGGTGGCCGGCGCCGGCCAGGCCGCGGCCGCCGCCAACGCCGGTCCCGGCTTCCCCGCGCACTACGCGGCGCCGTACCTGGAGACCTGGAACTCGCCGAACACCCTGGCGGACGCCCGCACCAACGGCGGGCTGAAGTACGTCACCCTCGCCTTCGTGATCAGCGACGGCAGTTGCAACGCCACCTTCAACGGCAACACCCCCGTCACCGACGCCGGTTGGACCAGCGCGATCAACGCGCACCGGGCCGCGGGCGGCGACGTGATCGCCAGCTTCGGCGGCGCCGCGGGCACCGAGCTGAGCCAGGCCTGCACCAGCGTCTCCACCCTCCAGGCCCAGTACAAGCGGGTGGTGGACGCGCTCAACCTGACCAGGATCGACCTGGACATCGAGGGCGGCGCGCTCAACGACACCGCCGCCAACGACCGCCGCAACCAGGCGCTGGCCCAGCTCCAGCAGGCCCAGGCGGCGGCGGGCAAGCGCCTGGACGTCAACTACACGCTGCCGGTCAGCCCTTCGGGACTCGAATCCAACTCGCTCAGCCTGCTGAACAACGCCAAGAGCCGCGGGCTGACCGTCAACGCCGTCAACATCATGACGATGGACTACGGCTCGCCGATGGACATGGGCCAGGCCGCGATCAGCGCCGCCAACGGCCTGCACACCCAGCTCGGCCAGATCTGGACGTCCAAGACCTCCGAGCAGCTGTGGGCGATGGAGGGCAACACCCCGATGATCGGAGTCAACGACACCACCTCCGAGGTGTTCACCACCGCCAACGCGCAGTCCCTGGAGACCTTCGCCGCCTCCAAGGGCATCCAACTGCTCGCCTTCTGGTCCCTCGGCCGCGACAAGGCCTGCGCCAGCAGCGGCACCCTCTCCGACACCTGCAGCGGCACCCCGCAGTCGGCGTACCAGTTCGCGAGGACCTTCGACGCGCTCACCGGCGGCTCCACCACCCCGCCCCCGAGCGGCCGCACCGGGCAGATCACCGGCTACGGCGGCAAGTGCGTGGACGTGGCGGGCGCCAACTCCGCCAACGGCACCGCCGTGCAGCTCTACGACTGCAACGGCACGGCCGCCCAGCAGTGGACGGTCGGCACCGACGGCACGATCCGGGCGCTCGGCAAGTGCCTGGACCTGACCTCCGGCGGCACCGCCAACGGCACCCAGGCCCAGCTGTACGACTGCAACGGCACCGGCGCCCAGCAGTGGCAGGCCCAGTCGAACAGGACCCTGGTCAACCCGGCCTCCGGCCGCTGCCTCGACGCCACCGGCCCGTCCTCCGCCAACGGCACCCGTCTGCAGGTCTGGGACTGCTTCGCCGGCGCCAACCAGCAGTGGAACCTGCCCGCCTGACCGCCCGCCGACCCGAGAAAGGAGCGACACCCATGCGCAGCAGCACCAGACTCCTCCCGCTGACCGCCACGGTCGGCCTGCTGGCCTCCTCCGCCGTCCTGCTGGCCCCCGCGCCGTCCGCCCTGGCCGCCGTCCCGACCGGGGCGACCACGCTGGTGGCGCAGAACTCCGGCAAGTGCGTGGACGCCGCCGCGGCCGCCACCGCCAACGGCACCGTCGTCCAGCAGTACGCCTGCAACGGCACCACCGCCCAGCAGTGGCAGGTCCAGGACCTCGGCAACGGCTACGTCCGGATCAACAACCAGAACGACACCTCGAAGGTGCTGGACGTCACCGACGTCTCCACCGCCGACGGCGCGAAGGTCCAGCTCTGGACGTACGGCGGCGGCCTGAACCAGCAGTGGCAGGCCGTCGCCGAGAGCGGCGGCGCGTACCACTTCGTCAACCGCAACAGCGGCAAGTGCCTGGACGTGCCGAGCGCCTCCACCGCGGACGCGGTGCAGTTGCAGCAGTACGCCTGCAACGGCACCGCCGCGCAGTCCTTCACCTTCGGGAGCACCGTCACGAACCCGCCCGGCACGCCCGACTTCGGGCCGAACGTGACCGTCTTCGACCCGTCGACGCCCGCCGCCACGATCCAGGCCAAGCTGAACGCGGTCTTCGCGCAGCAGGAGACCAACCAGTTCGGCGCCCAGCGCCAGGCCCTGCTGTTCAAGCCGGGCAGCTACAACGTGGACGCCAACGTCGGCTTCTACACCCAGGTCGCGGGCCTCGGCCTGTCCCCCGACGACGTCACCGTCAACGGCGCGGTGCACGCCGAGGCCGACTGGTTCCAGGGCAACGCGACGCAGAACTTCTGGCGCTCCGCCGAGAACCTGTCGGTCAACCCGACCGGCGGCACCGACCGCTGGGCGGTCTCCCAGGCCGCGCCGTACCGCCGGATGCACGTGCGCGGCAACCTGCAACTGGACGACGGCGGCTGGTCCTCGGGCGGCTTCATCGCCGACTCGAAGATCGACGGCCAGCTCCGCTCCGGCTCCCAGCAGCAGTGGCTGTCGCGCAACGCGCAGTGGGGCAGCTGGACGGGCTCCAACTGGAACATGGTGTTCGTCGGCGACGTCAACGCGCCCGCCAACTCCTTCCCCAACCCGCCCTACACCACCGTGGGCCAGACCCCGGTGGTGCGCGAGAAGCCCTTCCTGTACGTCGACTCCGCGGGCGCCTACAAGGTGTTCGTCCCGGCGCTGCGCACCAACACCTCCGGCACCACCTGGGCGGGCGGCGCGCAGCCGGGCAGCTCGCTGCCGATCGACCAGTTCTTCGTCGTGAAGCCGGGCGCGACCGCCGCCGACATGAACGCGGCGCTGGCGCAGGGCAAGAACCTGCTGGTCACCCCGGGCGTCTACCACCTGAACCAGCCGCTGAACGTCACCCGGGCCGACACCGTGGTGCTCGGCCTGGGCCTGGCCACCCTCGTCCCGGACAACGGCGTCACCGCCGTGGACGTCGCGGACGTGGACGGCGTGAAGCTGGCCGGGCTGCTGATCGACGCCGGGACGGTCAACTCGCCGGTGCTGATGCGGATCGGCGCCGCGGGCTCCACCGCCGACCACTCGGCGGACCCGACCTCGCTGCACGACGTGTTCTTCCGGATCGGCGGCGCGGGCGTCGGCAGGGCCACCCAGTCGCTGGTGGTCAACTCCAACAACGTGATCGGCGACCACATGTGGCTGTGGCGCGCGGACCACGGCAGCGGCGTCGGCTGGACCAGCAACACCGCCGCCAACGGACTGGTCGTCAACGGCAACAACGTCACGATGTACGGCCTGTTCGTCGAGCACTACCAGCAGACCCAGGTGATCTGGAACGGCAACGGCGGCCGCACCTACTTCTTCCAGAACGAGCTGCCGTACGACCCGCCGAACCAGTCCGCCTGGACGAACGGCACCACCCGCGGCTACCCGGCCTACCAGGTCGCCCCCGGTGTCACCACGCACGAGGCCTGGGGCCTGGGCTCCTACGCCTACTTCAACGTCAACCCGGCCGTGGTCGAGGACCACTCCTTCGAGGCCCCGAACCGCTCCGGCGTCCGCTTCCACGACATGGTGACCGTCTCGCTGGGCGGCACCGGCACCATCGCCCACGTCATCAACTCCACCGGCGGACCGTCCGACTCCACCACCAACGTGGCCAACCTGGTCGCGTACCCGTAGGCCCGGCCCCCGCCGGAGAACGGCCGCCCCCTCCGTGCGGGAGGGGGCGGCCGCGCGTTCTCAGTCCCGGGCCGCCGCCGCGGACCGCTCCGCCGCGCTGCGCAGCACGCAGAACTCGTTGCCCTCCGGGTCCGCCAGCACCGCCCAGCCCGTGCCGTCCGCGTCGCGGTGGTCGCCGACCAGCACCGCGCCGAGGGCCAGCAGGCGTGCCACCTCCGCGTCCCGGTCGCGGTCCTCCGGGCGCAGGCACAGGTGGACCCGGTTCTTGACCGTCTTCGCCTCGGGCACCTGGTGGAAGTACAGCACCGGCCCGTCCGCCACCAGCACCTGCGTCTCCCGGTCGCCCGGCCCGCACTCCGGGTCGACCCAACCGCCCGTCACCCCGCTCCAGAACCGGGCCAGCCGGTACGCGTCCGCACAGTCGATCGCCACGTTCTGCACCGTCGAAACCATGCCCGTGAGTCTCCCCCACCGACCCGCCGGACGGCGAACGGGCGTGGGAGCGCCGCCACGGGGTATCCGGCGCAGGCACGGAACCGGGTGGTGGAGCGCAGGCGCGAAGGAGGGCCTCGACGGTGGGCAGCGAGCGGACGGCGGGTGTCGGGCGGGGGGAGCCGGTGCGGGAGGGCGGCGGCCGGGCGGGGCGGAGCGTCCCCTGGTGGCACCGGAGGCAGGAGAAGCAGGGGCGGAGCGGGCCCGCGCCCGCCGCCGACACCCCGGCGGCGGAGCGGCCCCGGCAGCCGTTCCTGCTCCGGTCCGGGCCGCTGTCCGTCGCCGTCCGGCTGCTGGTCCTGCTGGCCGGGCTGGTGCTGACCGTGGTGTTCGCGGTCGGGCTGGCCCGGGCGACGCTGGTGCCGGTGCCCGGCGCGCGGGACCTGGTGCACCCCAACTACCACCTGGGCGCGTCGATCCGCGGCTACCTGGACCAGCCCGCCGTCCGGGCCGCGGTGCAGCAGGTCGGCGGGAACGTCCTGCTGGGCGTGCCGTTCGGCGTGCTGCTGCCGGTGCTGTTCCCCCGGCTGCGCAGCGTGCTGGCCGCGACGGCGCTGACCGCGCTGGTGATGGTCACGGTCGAGGCGGCGCAGGGCCTGCTGGTGGAGGGGCGGGCGTTCGACGTGGACGACGTGCTGCTCAACACCCTCGGCGCCCTGCTCGGCCACCTGGTGCTGGGCCGCCGGATCGGCCGCGCCCTGTACGAGCGGCACTGACCCCGGACGGCCGCCCGCCGCTCGGCAACGGGCCGTTCAGCGGCGGGCGGCCCAGACCCGACGCTCGGTGCGCACCGCGAGGTCCGCGCGCCGGGCGACGCTGTCGGGGCCGTCGGCGTCCAGCAGGCGGTCCAGGGCGGCGAGGTCGGCGGGGTCGAGGTGCTCGGCGACGGCGGTGCGGATCCGGCGCAGGGCGGCCAGGGCGTAGCGGCCGACGGAGGGGTGCTCGGTGGCGGCGACCCGGACGGTGACGGTGCGTTCGCCGGTGACGGTGAGGCCCGCGGCGGTCAGCACCGGGCCCCAGTCGGCACCGCGGTGGGGCACCTGCTCGGCGTGCATGCGGTCGGTCGCGGCGTGGCAGCGCTCCTCCAGGCCGGGGCGCTCGGCGGGGGCGTCCGGCGGCAGGAAGCGCGGGAAGCCGGCCAGTTCGACCAGGGCCAGCAGGCCGTCCGGGGCGAGGAGCCCGCGGACCTCGCGCAGGGCCCGCCCGGGGTCGGCCAGGTGGTGCACCGAGGCGGAGGCCCACACCAGGTCTGGGGTGCCGAGGTCGGGCCAGTCGGCGGCGTCCAGGTCGGCCTGCACGGTGGTGACCCGGTCCGCGAGGCCCAGCGCCCCGGCCTTCTCGCGCAGGCGCAGCAGGTGCCCGGGCGAGGCGTCGACGGCGGTGACCCGGGCCCCGGGGAAGCGGCGCAGCAGGGCGAAGGTGCCGGCGCCGGTTCCCGCGCCGAGGTCGACGATCCGCTGCGGCGCGGTCTCCAGGGGCAGCCAGTCGGTGATGGCGGCGAGGTGGTCGGCGAGCACCTCGGCGTCGAGGTCGAGGACCTCGACCAGGGCGGCGTCGTCCTCGGCCGGATGCGGGTGCTGGTGCTGGTGGGTGTGGGTGTGGGTGTGGGCACTGGTGCGGGCGTGCGGGTGGCTCATGGGGCCACCGTACGGCGGTCATGCGCCTGGGGCACGCGTCCTCCCGGAATGCGCAAGAGCTTGCCCCTCCCGCATGCCGCAGGCGCAAACCGCCCGGTCAGCGGTCGCGCGGGCCGGGGTCGGGCCGGTGGCCGCGGCGGGCGTCCCGGTCGAAGATGCCGAGCACCTCGCACGGGCCGCCCTCCGCGCCGATGGCGTGCGGCAGCATCGTGGGGAACTCGGCGGCCTGGTGGGTGGTGAGGCGGATCCGGCGGTGGCCGAGCAGCAGGACCGCGGTGCCGGAGAGCACGACCAGCCACTCCCGTCCGGGGTGGGCGCGCATCCGGGCCGGGTTGTCGGGCGGCGGCTCGGTCATCCGCTGGCGCACCACGCTGATCCCGGGGTCGCCCCTGACCGGCCAGCGCATCGTGCCGTGCCGGGCGTCGACCGTCGGGGTGATCACCACGTCCTCGGCCGCGGTCTCCACCAACTGGTCCAGGGTGGTGTCCAACGCCCTTGCCAGCGTGACCAGTTGGTCGAGCGCGAGGCGGCGCTGCCCGTTCTCGATCCGGCTCAGCGAGGACTGGCTGAGGTTGGCCCGGGCCGCCAGTTCCTCCAGCGACCACCCCTGGGCCAGCCGCAACGCCCGGATCCGCTTGCGGACCAGCCCGTCCAGGTCACCGGCGTCTTCCGTCATGTCCGGCATGCTAGTGCCGGGCGTTCAGCGGCGACGGTCGATCAGGTGCCGCACGTCCGGCTTGCGCGGGGCCCGCCAACGCAGCCGGTTGCCCAGCCCGACGCCGGTCGCCGCGACCGCGCAGCCGGCCAGGATCAGCGGCAGGCTCCCCAGCCGGACCCCGGCGCCCGCCACCACCAGCCCGGCCGGCCCCAGGTACTCCCAGCCCGACCCCGACCCGCGCAGCACGATCTCCGCGCACATCAGGGCCACCAGCACGATCAGCACCAGGAGGCCGAGCACCGGCACGCCCTCCGGGTGCGGCAGCGCGATCCGCATCCGCCCACCCCCTCGGGGGGACCCTACTGCCCGTGGTCGTAGACCGTGACGGGCACGCCCCGGTCGGTCAGGCGGGCGGTGACCAGGGGTTCGACCCGCTCCCACTTACCGCCGGCCAGGCCGCAGCCGATCCGGGGCATGTGGACGGAGGCGCCCAGGCGCAGGGCCTCGGGGGCGAGCGCGGCGAGGGCGGTGTCGATGGCCTCGTAGCGGACGGGGGCGCCGGTGGAGCGGGCGGTGCGGATGCCGCGCTGGCCGACCATGTTGGCGACCCAGAGGTGGGGGGTGACCTGGACCAACTGGAGGGCGCCGAGGCCGAAGTCGTTGCCGGCCCGCTCGCGGTGCCAGCGGCGGAAGGCGGCCTCGGGTTCGGGCCAGCGGCGGGAGATCGCGAGGACGAAGCCCCTGCCCCAGCCGCCCAGGTCGTTGCAGACGTGGGCGATGATCCGGGGGCCCTTGCCCTGGGGCGCGGTGGCGTCGCCGCGCAGGTAGGTGATCGTCTCGGCC
Source organism: Kitasatospora sp. NPDC001540 (assembly GCF_042894345.1). NCBI lineage: Bacteria > Bacillati > Actinomycetota > Actinomycetes > Kitasatosporales > Streptomycetaceae > Kitasatospora > Kitasatospora sp. NPDC001540. The sequence continues at coordinate 133,058 of NZ_JBIAVO010000013.1, read as the reverse complement.
ATGTCGGCATCCTGGCAGCCGTCACCGACAGCGCGCCAAGCGTTTTCGTCATGGGGTCGGCCGGCGCTCCCGGACGACGGGCCGCTCGGACGCCGGCCCGGGCCTTCGCGGGAGAACGGGCGGGCCGGCCCGGCCGACCTGATGCCGATCAGGTGGCCGGACCGGCTCGCCCGTTCCGGGCGTGAGCCCGGGGTACGGGCCTACTGCGCCCGGTGGGTGTTGGTGCGGCGGCGGCGCACCAGGACGAGGGTGCCGGCGCCCAGGACGAGGGCGGCGGCACCGGTGGCGGCTATGGCGGTGGAGTCGCTGCCGCCGCCGGTGCTGGCCAGGCTGCTCTGGGCCTGCTTCTTGGCCTCGTCGACCGTGGTGGTGGAGGGCTTCTTGGTGGGCAGCCCGGACGGCGCGGCCGTGGGCGCGGCCGAGGACGACGCCGACGCGGACGGCTTGGCCGAGGCGGAGGGCTTGGCGGACGCGGACGCCGACGCCGAGGGCTTGGCGGACGCCGAGGCGGAGGGCTTGGCCGACGCGGACGCCGACGCCGACGCCGACGCCGACGGCTTGGCCGAGGCGGAGGCCGAGGCGCCGCCGCCGGGGGCGGTGATGGTGAACGCCTGCTTCGCACCCTTCAGGAAGTCGTCGCCCTCGGGCTCCTCCTCGGACTCGGAGGCCGGGAACAGGACCGCGTAGGGCTGGGCGGTGGCCGCACCGGCGAGGGCGTCGGCGGCCACGGTCAGGCGGACCTGGATGGTGACGCTCTTGCCCGCCGGGACGAAGACTACGGAGTTCTCGTCGGGCTCGGCGTCGTTGTCGAGGGTTCCCAGGATGAGCGCGGCGCCCGGGCCGTCGGGGCCCTCGTCCTCCAGGTGGGCGTCGACCCACTTGTGGGTGTACGGGTTCTGGAACTGGGCCTTGACCTGGCCGGTGGACAGGTCGCCGGTCGAGGTGAGGAAGACCACCGGGAGCGCGACCGCGTCGTCGCCGGTGTTGGTGACGGTCTCGGCGAAGGTGACCTGGGCCCCGCCGGCCGCGACGGTGGAGGGGAAGTCCTTCAGGGACACGGTGCCGCCGAGCTTGGGCGCGGCGGGAACAGCGGCCACCGCGGAGACGGCGGGAGCGGCCAGGGCCGCCGGGGCGGCCGCGAGGGCGACACCGGTGACCAGCGTCGTGGCGGCGGATACAGCCATGGCACGGCGCAGCTTCATGCAGACCTCACAGGGTCGACCGGCGCGCCGCGGCGCGTCGGCTCAGGGGGGAGGGACAGGGGATCCGCGCAGGCCAAGTGCCGTATGCCGTGGCGACGGCCCGGGATCCGGTGCCGGATCATACGCACAGAGATGAAGGCGCTGTGAAGGCGCCCCCGAGCTGCGGAGCGTCGAACTCCGCTTTCCCGGCGGCAAATCGGAACAATTCCGTCCGGATGCTCCTCCGAACCGGCTGCGGCCACGACCGACACCTGCGCACCGGAGCGGGCCCGACTCGCGACGGCGGGTCAAGGTCCGACAACGCCCCAGGTCACGGGCACGGCCCGCACCACGAGGACGAACCGCCCCGACTCCGGAGCGCCGGGGCGCGATGACTCGTGGCGCGCCGGGAAGCCCGATCGGCGGGCAGGGGGACGGCACTCTTGCTCCTCAGCCGATCCGGGGGCCCCCTTCGTGGTACTCGTCGCCGTTTCCAGGGCCGCGCTGCCGGTCGCGGTCCTGGAGCGCCGCACGGTGCTGTGCACCGACAGCATGCGCGCCGCCCGGCGCACCCCCGCGGGCCCGCTGCGCCGATTCCCGGGGGTTTCGTGAACGACCGGCATCCCATCGGCTTCTGGACCTTCGCCCGCTACGGCCTCCCCGTCACCGTCGCCGTCTGCGCCCTCTACCTGTGGCTGCGCCACTTCGCCCCCGCCTGAACCGCCGCCGGGGCCGGGCCCGCCGGTGGAACGGGGGGCCCGGCCCCGGGCGGTGCGGTGCGTCGGTGTCGGGTCACCAGCGGTACCAGCGGTGCCGGCCCCCGGAGGGGTGCGTGCCGCGGGCCGCGAAACCGACCAGCCAGAACACCAGGACGACCACGGCGGCCAGCCAGAGGATCTTCACCGCGAAACCGGCGCCGAACAGCAGCAGGGCGAGGAGCAGGACCAGCAGAAGGGGAACCACGACGACCTCCAGGGGCTCGACTGTCGCGGCCTCTGCTGCCCGGGACCGGGGCGGATATTCACCGGAATCTTCCGGCGGACACGGGGCACCCGAGTGTTCGTCAGCGAGGAGCCGACAGCCGACCGAGAGCCAACCGACAGCCAGGAGGCGGACATGGGAGCGGGCGACAAGGCCGGGAACACCGGCGAGAAGATCGAGGGCGCCGTCAAGAAGAACGTCGGCAAGGCCGTCGGCAACGAGCGCCTGGAGGCGGAGGGCCGGGTCGAGCAGGCCGAGGGCGACCTCAAGCAGGCCGGGGAGCACGTCAAGGACGCCTTCCGGCGCTGAACGGCCCACGCCCACCTCCGGGCTTCCGCTGCACCACGGGTGGCAGCGGACACCGACGCCGCCCCGGCGTGATTCCAGGTCTCCGCCGCGGCGGTGCGGCCGGTGGAGCAGCACCCGGCCGAGCGGGCCCCGGGCACCGAACACCCTCACCGGTGAGGTGCCCGGGGCCGTGCCGTATCCAGGCCTCGCACCACCCGCCACACCTGCACCACCCGTACCACTCGTCCTACCCGCACCACGGCCGCGAACGGAACGGACCGACGACCATGAAGATGCCACCGGGACTGCGCGTCGTCACCACCGGCGCCGCCGACGGGATCCGCCGACGGCTGCTGGTGCCCCCCGACGCCGCCCCGACCGCGCCACCGGCCGACCCACCGGCCGACAGCCCGGCCGACCCACCGCCGTCCGCGACGCCGTCCGCGGGACCGTCCACGGCGCCGGTCCGGCGCTCCTCCCCCGCCCGGTGGCCCGGGTTCGCCACCGGCCTGCGGCTGGCGCTCGGCGCGCTCACCGGCTGGTTCCTCTTCCGCCAACTGCTGCGCCTGGAGGAGTTCCTGACCCTGCTGCTGCTCTCCGTCTTCCTCGCGGTGAGCCTGGAGCCGGTCGTCGCCGCGCTGTGCCGACGCCGACTGCGGCGCGGCTGGGCGGTGGCCACCGTGCTCGGCGTCTTCCTGCTCCTGGTCGCGGGCTTCCTGCTGCTGGTGGTCCCGCCGGTGGGCCAGGAGGCCGGGGTGCTGGCCCGGCGCCTCCCGGCCTGGCTGGAGCAGGTGCACGACCACCACTCGGCGCTCGGCCGGATCGAGGACCGCTTCCACCTCGCCGAACAGGCCAAGAACGCCCTCGGCGGCAGCGGCGGCCCGGGCCTGATGGGCGGGGTGCTGGGCGCCGGCCGCCTGCTGCTCGACACCGTCACCTCGGTCGTCGTGGTCGCCACCGTGACCCTGTACCTGATGGCCGACATGCCCGACATCAAGGAGTTCTGCTACCGCTTCGTGAAGGGCAGCAGCCGCGACCGGGCCCGCGAGCTCACCGAGGAGATCCTCGCCCGCACCGGGCGCTACATGCTCGGCAACCTGGTTACCTCCGTGATCGCCGGCATCGCCACCGCCGTGTGGTGCGCCGCCGTCGGCGTGCCGTACGCCGCCGCCCTCGGCGTGTTCGTGGCCCTGATGGACCTGGTGCCGATCGTCGGCTCCACCATCGGCGGCATCGTCGTCAGCCTGGTCGCCCTCGCGGTCTCCTGGCCGGTCGCCCTGGCCACGGCGGGTTTCTACATCGGCTTCCGGCTGCTGGAGGACTACCTGATCATGCCGCGGACGATGAAGTTCGCCGTCGACGTCCACCCCTTCGTCACGGTCGTGGCCGTCCTGGTCGGCGGCGCGCTGCTGGGCATCGTCGGCGCGCTGGTCGCCGTCCCGGCCGCGGTCGCCCTCGGCCTTCTGCTGGACGAGTTCGTCTTCCCCCACCTGGACCGCCGCTGAGGTTCACGGGCGCTCCCGGGAACCGCCCAGCGGAACGGGGGTGAACATCGGCGGTTCCTGGTCGGGCGTGAGCGCGGTCGGGCCGTAGATCCAGTCGGTGAACGCGTAGTCGTCGACGGCCCGTTCGCGCAGGACGGCGTTGCGCCGCAGGCGGGCCTCGCCGTCCAGGTGCCAGAGTTCGCCCCAGGCCCGGGCGGTGCTCTGGACGCGTCGGCAGTGCTCGACCCGGACGGCCTGGTAGGCGGCCAACGCGGCGTCCCAGTGCGGGGGTTCGCCCTCGCGGGCGAGCCGGGCGACATGCTCGGCGAGCACCCAGCCGTCCTCGATCGCCATGATCGCGCCCTGGGCCGTGTACTGCAGCGGCGGGTGCGCGGCGTCGCCGAGCAGGGCGATCCGGCCGTGCACCCAGGTCTCCACCGGGTCGCGGTCCATCATCTGCCACCAGCGGTCGCGCCACATCAGCGGGATGCCGGAGCGGACGGTGTCGCAGGTCGCCGCGAAGGCGGCGTCCAGTTCGTCGGGGGTGCCCCAGTCCGCCTCGCCCGCCTTGGCCTTCGGCGACTCGAAGACCGCGACCTGGTTGAACATCTCGCCGCCGCGCAGCGCGTACTGCACGAAGTGGCAGCGCGGGCCGACGTACACGGTGACGTCGCGCTCGGCGATCCCGTTCTCCCGGACCCGTTCGATCGGGACGGCGGCCCGGTAGGCGACGTAGTCGGAGCTGACCACCTCGTCGCCGACCAGTTTGCGCCGCGCCACCGAGTGCAGCCCGTCCGCGGCGATCACCAGCGGGGCCCGCTCGACGCCGCCGTCCTCCAGCACCACCCGGGCGCCGTCGCCGTCCTGCTGGTAGTCGACCACCGTCCGGTCGGTCAGCAGCTCGACCCCGGCCCGGCGGCAGGCGCGCAGGAAGATGCCGTGCAGGTCGCTGCGGTGGATCACCAAGTACGGGTGGCCGTAGCGCCGTTCGAGGTCGCGCAGGTCGAGGCGGGTCAGCTCGCGGGCGTCCAGCGCGTCGCGCATCACCATGCCCTCGGGCACGACACCCAGTTCGCGCGCCTCGTCCAGCAGGCCGTGGTCGGCGAGGATCCGGGTGCAGTTGGGCGCGAGCTGCAGCCCGGCCCCGACCTCCCCGAACTCCTTCGCCCGCTCCAGCACGCGCACGCCCAGGCCCTTGCGGGCCAGCGCGAACGCGGCCGCGAGACCGCCGATGCCGCCGCCGACGACGAGCACGTCAGGGGTGGTGGGAGGGTTCATGAGGCTGCTTCTTTCGACATCACGGGGAGGCAGGTGCACGCCCGGGGAGGGGCGCAGTGGGGTACGGGCCGCGCCGCGCATCACGATCCTGCTGACGGTCGATGGTTGGTCGCGCAGCTCCCCCGCGCCCCTGCCGGGGCGTGGGAAGAGGGGCCGGAAGGCGGAAGTCCGGGTCAGAGCCAGGGGCCGAGGGGCGGCGCGCCCTCGATGTGCTGACGACCCGTCAAGTAGGCTGCGAGCTGCGGGAGTTCAGCTTCGACCACCGGCTGATCGGCGTCACCCGCCGGGACCCACCGCACGCTTCCGTCCGGGGTCCGCAGGACGAACTCCGGCGCCCGCTTGGCGAGGACGTCCGCGCAGAGCGCGGCGAGGAAGTCCGCCGGGAGGTCGGCGAAGGTGACGCCCGCGGCCAGGTCGACCGCGTGGACGCAGGCCTCGCGGGCGCGGAGCCACGGGAGTTCGGCGGCGGGGACGGTGCGGCCCTGGGCGGTGACCACGGGGGCCTGCCACTGCTCGGGGGTGAGGGCGTCCAGCGCGGCGGCCAGCCGCTCGGCGGATTCCCGTACCCGGCGGGTGAGTTCGGCGGCGGGCAGGGCGCGTCCGCGTTCGATGCCCGCGAGCCGCTCCGCCGGGGAGGCGTACATCGGGGTGGGGGTGCCGGTCGCGGCCCAGTGGACGAGGTTGCCGAGCGCATCGGCGTTGGCGGCGAGGTGGGCGGCGAGGTGGGCGCGGCTCCAGCCGGGCAGCGGGCCGGGGGCGGCGTACTCGGCGGGGCCGAACGGGGCGGCGGCGGCCAGGAAGAGTTCGGTGCCGAGGGCGGCCCAGCGGCGGGCGTCCGCGAGGGTGCGGGTGCTCACGCGGCGCCGCCGTCCCGGACGACGCGGTTCTCCAGGCGGCCGAGGCCCTGGATCTCGGTGACGACCGTCTCCCCGCCGCGCAGGTAGCGGGGGGGCTTGCGGGCGTGACCGACGCCGCCGGGGGTGCCGGTGGCGATCAGGTCGCCGGGGTTGAGGCGGACCACGGTGGAGACGTACTCGACCAGGGTGACGGGGTCGAACAGCAGGTCGCCGGTGTTGTCGGACTGCAGGGTCTCGCCGTCGACGGCGAGCGTGACGTCGAGCGCGGGGCGGACGCCGCCGGGCAGTTCGTCGGGGGTGACCAGGTAGGGGCCGACGGGGGTGGTGGAGTCCCAGGTCTTGCCCTGGAGCCACTCGCGGGTGCGGAACTGCCAGTCGCGGCAGGTGATGTCGTTGAGGACGGTGAACCCGGCGATGGCGGCCGCGGCCTGCTCGCCGCGGGCCCGGCGCACGGACTTGCCGATGACGACGGCGAGTTCGACCTCCCAGTCGAACTCCTCGGTCTCCACCGGGCGCAGGATGTCGTCGCCCGCGCCGATCAGCGCGTCGGCGAACTTGGCGAACAGGGTGGGGTGTTCGGGCAGGTCGCGGCCCATCTCCTGGATGTGGTTGCGGTAGTTGAGGCCGACGCACACCACCTTGGAGGGCCGCGGCACCACGGGCGCGAACTCGGCGCCCGCGAGCGGGTACGCGGTGCCGGTCGCGGTGGCGGCGGCCGCCGCCCAGTCGTCCCGGCCCAGCAGCGCGCCGAGGTCGGGGTGCCCGAGGTCGACCAGGGTGTCGCCGTCGAGCCGGACGGCGCGGGTGGTGCCGCCGGTGCGGAGGGTGGCGAGCTTCATCGGGTGGTTCCTTCCACGTGGGTGCGCTGCAGGTGCAGGGCTTCGAAGATCGGGGCGTCACTGAACCGGAACAGGTCGAGCGCGCCGGAGTCGGAGTCGGTGGCGCCCGCCTCGGATCGGGCCGAGAAGGGCAGCCAGGAGGGGACGGTGAACAGGTCGCCGCGGCCGACCGTCCAGGTCCGCTCGCCGACCGTGACGGTGCCGGAGCCGTCGAAGACCTGGTAGACGGAGGAGCCGGTCTCGCGGACGGGCGCGGTCTCGGCGCCGCGGGCGATCCGGTGCACCTCGGCCCGGATGGTGGGCAGCACGTCGCCCGCGGTGGCCGGGTCGGTGAACCGGACGGCGGCGTGGCCGGGCTCCACGGTGCCGCCGAACCCCTCGGCCTCCAGGGCGAGTTGGTCGGCCAGGGCGCGGTCGGTGTGCTCCCAGCGGTAGGCCAGCAGCGGGCTGCCGGGGCCGGGGCGCCCGGCGGCGACCGGGCGCAGGCCGGGGTGGCCCCAGAGGCGTTCGGCGCGGGAGCGGTCGGGGGTGGCGCGTTCGGCGGCGGAGATCGCGTCGCGGCCGAACTCGAAGAACTGGGTCTCGCCGGTGTACTGGAACGGGATGTCGAGGCCGTCGATCCAGGCCATCGGCTCGCTGGTGGCGTTGTGGTGGGCGTGCCAGTTCCAGCCCGCCTGCGGGAGGAAGTCGCCGCGGCGCATGGCGACCGGGTCGCGGCCGACCACCGTCCACACGCCCTCGCCCTCGACGACGAAGCGGAAGGCGTGCTGGGTGTGGCGGTGCTCGGGGGCGTCCTCGCCGGGCATCAGGTACTGGACGGCGGCCCACAGCGTGGGGGTGGCGAACGGGCGGCCGCCGAGCGCGGGGTTGGCCAGCGCGATCGCCCGGCGCTCGCCGCCACGCCCGACCGGGACCAACTCGCCCGCACGGGCGGCGAGTTCGCGCAGGCGCTGCCAGCGCCACAGGTGCGCGGCGGCCTGCGAGCGGGGGTGGGCGGGCATCAGGTCGCCGATCTCGGTCCACAGCGGGACGAGCAGCTCCTGTTCGAAGCCCCGGTAGAGCGCGTGGAGCGCCGGGGTGACCTCGGGCTGCCCGTCCGCGGCGACGGCCTGGAGCCGGACCGGGGAGCCCGTTGCGGTGTCTGGGGCGGTGGTGGACTCGATCACGGGCTCGGCGTGCCTCGTCCCGCCCAGGAGAACGGATGGATTCTCCACAGCAGAACAGCCACTGAGAGGCCCGCCGTGGACAAGCCGCTGAAGACCCCGCCGCCGTACCCGATCGCCAGCGTGGACCACGCGCTGCGGGCCGCGACCATGCTGCAACTGGAGGGCGGGGCGACGGTCTCGCAGGTCGCCGAGCGCCTCGGCGTGGCCCGCTCCGCGGCGCACCGGATCCTGGGGATGCTGGTCCACCGGGACTTCGCGGTGCAGGGCGACGACCGGGTCTACCGGGCCGGGCCGGTGCTGGAGCTGGCCACGCACTCGCGCTCGCTGGTCTCCCGGCTGCGTCCGGCGGCGCTGCCGCACCTGCGCCGGGCGGCGGACGTGCTGGACGAGACGGTCAACCTGATCGTCCGCTCCGGCGACACCGCCCGCTTCATCGCCAGCGTGGAGTCCGCGCAGACGCTGCGGGTGGGCTCGCGCGAGGGCGTGGTCTTCCCGGCGCACCGCACCACCGCCGGACTGCTGCTGCTCGCCGAGCTGACCGACGAGCAACTGGAGGAGGTCTACGCCGCCGAGCGCTACCGGGACCGGCCCGGCGAGCGCCCCGATCTGCCGGGCCTGCGGGCCGAGTTGGCGAAGGCGCGCCGCAGCGGGTTCGCGGTCAACCGGGAGCGCTCCGAGCGCGGCCTGACCGCGGTCGGGGTGACGGTCCGGGACGGGGCGGGGGCGGCGGTGGCCGGGCTGTCGGTGTCGATGCCGAGCGTGCGCTACGACCCGCACCGGCTGCAGTCGCTGGTGGCGGTGCTGGAGGCGGCGGCCCGCGCCCTGGATGCGGACCTGGCCGAGCAGTCCTGAGCCGTTCGGCTGCACACTGACGAATGGTCAACTACTCTCACCCGCAGCAAGGTTGTGCACGTGAAGCAGTGAAGTCCGAGAGGTGCACCCGCTCTGATGAGCCACCAGGAACGATTGAGTTTCGGCCTCAAGACCACCCCGATGCACGTCGACTACGACGACATCCTGCGGGTCTGGCAGGAGGCCGACGGCATTCCCGAGATCGAGCACGCGTGGCTGTGGGACCACCTGCTGCCGCTGGCCGGCCCCAAGGAGGGCAAGATCTACGAGGGCTGGACGCTGCTGTCCGCGCTCGCCGCACAGACCTCGCGGCTCAAGCTGGGCCTGCTGGTGACCAGCAACCGGATCCGGCAGCCCGCCGTGCTCGGCAAGATCGCGACCACCGTCGACGTCGTCTCCCGGGGCCGACTGGTGATGGGCCTCGGCGTCGGCGGCACCCACCAGCCGGCCGGCGCGGGCGGCATCGCCGGTGACAACCCGGCGATCGCGGAGTACGAGGCGTACGGGCTGACGCTCGTCCCGCCGGGCGAGGGCATCGCCCGGCTGGACGAGACGGTCCGCATCCTGAAGCGGATGTGGACCGAGAAGGAGTTCGACTTCGAGGGCCGCTACTACACCCTCAAGGGCAACCGCAACGAACCCAAGCCGGTGCGGCCCGGCGGCCCCCCGCTGCTGATCGGCGGCTGGGGCGACCGGACGCTGCGGCTGGTGGCCGAGCACGCCGACATCTGGAACGTCCCCGGCCCGCCGCACAACCGGCTCGACTACATCGTCGAGCGCAGCCGCGTCCTGGACGCGCACTGCCGCGCGATCGGCCGGGACCCGGCGGAGATCCAGCGCTCGGTGCAGGTGATCGTCTCGTACGAGGACGACGAGGCGAACCGCCGGGTCGTCCGCGAGCTGATCGGCGCCGGGCTGACGCACATCGTGCTGAGCCTGCCGCGCGGCTACCCGCAGGGCATCGTCCGACGGCTGGCCGACGAGATCGTCAACCCCCTGCGCGCGGAGCTGGCAGCCGCCTGAACCGCCCGCCCGCCCGGGCCCGGAGGGCCGTCGGGCCACCGGGTGCGGACTCCCGCCCACGACGATCGCACCGGCGGCACCGACCGCCGACGGGCCGGTCGCGGGTCCGGGCCGCAGTGCTGACGACCCGTCGGCCGGAGCCCGCACGCCCGTACCCGCCGAACCCGCCGCATCCGCCGCACCCGCTCGACAGGGCTGAGGTCGCCCGCGCCGCGGTCCCCACCCGGCCCCGAGCGGTGCCGGCGGCGGACCGGCTCCGAACGCGCCGGAAGAAGTCAGCGGTCGGCGCCGTCGCGGCCCCGATCTTCCGGGCGGTCCTTCGGGCGGTCCTTCAACCGGTCCAGGGAGTCGACGTACTTGAGCATCAGGCGGGCGAAGTCGAGGCGTTCGGTGTCGGTCCAGTCGGCGGTGATGTACTCGAACGCGGAGCGCTGGTGGCGGCGGAAGCGGGCCATCAACTCGGCGCCCTGGGGGCTGAGGTGCAGGACGGTGCGGCGGCCGTCGTGCTGGGAGGCGGCGCGGAGCAGGTAGCCGGCCTTGATGTTGTCGGTGACCATCCGGCTGGCGACGGAGGGGTCGACGGCGAGGAGTTCGGCGATCGCGCCGACGGTGACCTCGGCCTCGGAGTCGCGGGTGTGCTCCAGGACGAGGTTGAGCACCAGGGTGCGGCTGAGGTCCTTGGCGGAGATGGGGTGCTCGACGTCCAGCAGCGAGGTGCGGCGCAGCTTGCCGAAGGCGGGGCCGACGGCGTCCAGCAGCTCGTCGGCCGTGGGGTGCGGCCAGTGTTCCTCGTTCTTCGTCATGCGCCCATGGTAGGTGCGTGGGCCGGGACAACTGCATGGGTGGGCACAGAAAGATGTTGCCCAGCAATTAGATGCATGACAGCATGCATGTGCAGGGCGGCGCATCCGCCGCCCCGTCCACCATCTCTTCCCGGGGGTTCCCATGACCGTTCTCGTCACCGGCGCACGCGGCCAGGTCGGCCGCGCCGTCCTGCAGCAGCTGCACGCCGCCGGGCGTCCCGTCCGCGCCGCCAGCGCCCGTCCCGCCGAGCTCGCCGTCCCGGCGGGGGTGCCGAGGGTGGAGCTGGTGCTGAACCGGCCCGACACCTTCGCCGCCGCGCTGGCGGGCGTCCGGCAGGTGTTCCTGTACCCGGAGCCCGCGGGCGTCGACGCGTTCGTCGCGGCCGCGGAGGCGGCGGGCGTGGAGCACGTGGTGCTGCTGTCCTCCGCCTCGGTGCTGGCGCCGGACGCCGAGAGCGACCCGCTGGGCGCGCACAATCTGGCGGTCGAGCGCGCCCTCACCGCCTCCGGCCTGAGCGCCACCCTGCTGCGGGCGGACGCCTTCGCCAGCAACGCGCTCGGCTGGGCCCGGCCGATCGGCGCCGGTCTCCCGGTCGAACTCCCCTACCCGGAGGCGCACTTGGCGCCGATCCACCCGGCGGACATCGCCGACGTCGCAGTCGCCGCACTGACCGACGACGCTCCGACCGGCACCACCCCGACCGGCACCACCCCGACCAACGCCACCCGCCCGGGGCTGCGCGGCCGCGCCGTCACGCTCACCGGCGGCCAGTCGCTGACCCTGCGCGCGCAGGTCGGTGTGCTGGCCGAGGTGCTGGGCCGGGAGGTGCCGGTGCGGACGATCAGCCGGGCCGAGGCGGAGCGCCAGCTGTCCCGCTTCATGCCCGCCCCGATGGTCGGCTCGCTGCTGTCCTACTGGTCCGCCGCCACCGCGGGCCCCGCGACCGTCGGCGACACCACCCGCAGCCTGCTCGGCACCCCGGAACGCACCTTCCACCAGTGGGCGGTCGAGAACGCGGCCGCCTTCTCCGCGAACTGACGCGCACTCAACTCCGTTCCCCCGCCCAGGAGAAGGCGGTTTGCCGGGCCGACGCGTCCGGTCGTACGCTGACGGCCGTCCACGGGGGCCCGGGCCTCCGGCGCTGCCACCGCCACCCCTTCCGGAGGGCCGATGCTCGAGGTCTCGCTGTCCGCCGCACCGCTGCTGTTCCCGGCCTTCGCCGTGCTCGGCGTGCTGTTCGGGGCGGTGGCGTTCCGGCTGGCCCGGCGGTGGGGGCGGCCGCCGCTCGGACCGGTGCTGTGGGGCGTGGCGCTGGCGGGCGAGTTGGCGGTGACGCTGGCGCCGACCACCGGCGGGTCCTTCGGGGAGCCGAACTGCGTGTTCGGTACGGGCGGCTGGGGGGTGGCGCACGGCCTGCAGGGGGCACTGAACCTGGCCCTGTACGTACCGCTGGCGGCGCTCGGCGTGTGGGTGTTCCGGCGGCCGCTGTCCGTACTGGCCGGGTGCGTGCTGCTCTCCGCCACGACCGAGGTGCTGCAGACCGTACTGCGGACGGGCCGCCTCTGCGACGCCGCCGACCTGCTCGACAACTCCTCGGGAGCGCTGCTGGGCACCGTCCTGGCCGCGGCCGTCCTGGCGGTGGCGGGGCGAGCGGCCTCCCCGTGGCGGTCGTTCGCCCCGCGCCGGGACGCGCTGGGCGCGCTGACCACCGCCGGTGGCGGTCTGGCGGCCGTCGCGCTGGTGGTGTGGCTGTACGTCCCGCTGTACGGTCCCGCGGGCCACACCCCGCCCCGTCCGGACGTCACGGACGTCCGCGCCCCGGCGCAGTATCTGATGGCGGGGCTGTTCGGCCCGGGTGACCGGCTAGAGCGGACCTCGCCGGTGACCGACACCGCGCACTCGGTCTTCCCGCTGACCGAGGCGGTCACCGACCGGGGCCGGTTCCGGTTCGAGGCGGGCTCCGGCCGCTTGGTCTCCGTCGAGTTCACCGCCCCGGAGGCGGCCGGAGGCGGCCCGCGCTCGGAGGACGAACTCCGGCACGTCGGAACGGAGTTCGCCAAGACCTGGTTCCCCGACCTGGCCGCCGGTGCGCCCAGCCCCACCGTCGCCGCCCCGGGCCCGGACGGCTCCCGGCTGCTCGCCTTCCGACCGCCGGACACCGCCGGCACCCGGCTGCTGGAGGTGACTGTCTCGGCCTCCGGCCGGGTCCGCTCCGCCATCGCCACCCGCGTGCGCTGACCACCGCCCGGAGCCGCCCCCACCGCCGATGCCACACCCACCGCCGATGCCGACCGCCACCCGCGTGCGCCGCGACCACCCCTCGGGCGGCAGCTCAGGCCAGCGCCGGAATGACCTGCTCCCCGTACGCGTCGATGGTGGCCTCCCGCGCGTCGTGCATCGCGTACACCGCGAACTGGTCGACGCCCAACTCCCGTAGCACGCGCAGCTTCTCGACGTGCGCGGCGGCGGGGCCGAGCAGGCAGAAGCGGTCGACGACGGCGTCGGGGACGAAGTCGGTGGAGGGGTTCCCGGCCCGGCCGTGGTGGCTGTAGTCGTAGCCGTGGCGGTCCTTGACGTAGGCGGTGAGTTCTTCGGGGACGAGGTCGGAGTGCTCGCCGTACCTGGCGACCAGGTCGGCGACGTGGTTGCCGACCATGCCGCCGAACCAGCGGCACTGCTCGCGGGCGTGGTCGAGGTCCTCGCCGACGTAGGCGGGGGCGGCGACGCAGACGGTGACGGCGGCGGGGTCGCGTCCGGCTTCCTCGGCGGCCCGGCGGACGGCCTTGACCATCCACTCGGTGAGGTACGGGTCGGCGAGCTGGAGGATGAACCCGTCGGCCTTGCGCCCGGCGAGGGCGAGCGCCTTCGGCCCGTAGGCGGCCATCCAGACGGGCAGTCGGCCGTCCTTGATCCAGGGGATCCGGACCGGGTTGCCGTCGACCTCGGCCTCCCGCCCCTCGGCGAGGTCGCGGATGGCGTCGATGGCGGCGCCGAGCCGGGCGAGCGTGTTGGGGCGGCGCCCGGCGACCCGCATCGCGGAGTCGCCGCGGCCGATGCCGCAGACCGTCCGGTTGCCGTACATGTCGTTGAGGGTGGCGAAGGTGGAGGCGGTGACCTCCCAGGTGCGGGTGCCGGGGTTGGTGACCATCGGGCCGACCCGGAGGCGTTCGGTGTGCTCCAGGATGCGGCTGTGGATGACGAAGGGCTCCTGCCAGAGCACGGCGGAGTCGAAGGTCCAGCCGTGGCTGAAGCCGGCCCGTTCGGCGCGGCGCATCAGTTCGACGACCTTCGCGGCGGGCGGGTCGGTCTGCAGGACGAGTCCGAAGTCCACGCGGGGCTCCTCGAAGGGGGTCAGAGGTACTGGCAGGCGGAGCGGGGCAGGAAGGCGCCGTGGCCGGGGCGGCCGAGGTAGTCGCCGCGGTCGAGCAGGACCTCGCCGCGGGAGAGCACGGTCTCGACCTTCCCGGTGACGGTGCGGCCCTCGTACGCCGAGTAGTCGACGTTCATGTGGTGGGTGGCGGCGGAGAGGGTCTGCACGGCGTGCGGGTCGTAGATGACCAGGTCGGCGTCGGAGCCGGGGGTGATGGTGCCCTTGCGCGGGTGGAGGCCGAACATCCGGGCGGGGGCGGCGCAGGCGAGGTCGATCCAGCGGCGGCGGCTGATCCGGCCCTCGACCACGGCCTGGTGCAGCAGGTCCATCCGGTGCTCGACGCCGGGCAGGCCGTTGGGGATCTTCGAGAAGTCGCCGACGCCCAGCTCCTTCTGGCCCTGGAAGCAGAACGGGCAGTGGTCGGTGGAGACCACCTGCAGGTCGTCGGTGCGCAGGCCGCGCCACAGGGCCGCCTGGTGGTCCTTGGGGCGCAGCGGGGTGGAGCAGACGTACTTGGCGCCCTCGAAGCCGGGTTCGGCGAGGTTGTCGGTGGAGAGGAACAGGTACTGCGGGCAGGTCTCGCCGAAGACGGGCAGTCCGAGGTCGCGGGCGGCGGCGAGTTCGGCGAGCGCCTCGCGGGCGGAGACGTGCACCACGTACAGCGGCGCCCCGGCGACCCGGGCGAGCTGGATCGCGCGGTGGGTGGCCTCGGCCTCCAGCAGGGCCCGGCGGACCTCGCCGTGGTGGCGCGGGTCGGTCTCGCCGCGGGCCAGGGCCTGTTCGACCAGGACGTCGATGGCGGGGCCGTTCTCGGCGTGCACCATGGTGAGCGCGCCGACCTCGGCGGCCTGCTGCATGGCGCGCAGGATCTGTCCGTCGTCGGAGTAGAAGACGCCGGGGTAGGCCATGAACAGCTTGAACGAGGTGACGCCCTCGCCGACCAGGCCGGGCATCTCGCGCAGCACCGACTCGTTGACGTCCGAGACGATCATGTGGAAGGCGTAGTCGACCGCGCAGTTGCCGTCGGCCTTGGCGTGCCAGTCGTCGAGCCCGGCGCGCAGCGAGGAGCCGCGGGTCTGGATGGCGAAGTCGACGATGGTGGTGGTGCCGCCCCAGGCGGCGGCGCGGGTGCCGGTGGCGAAGGTGTCGGAGGCGCGGGTGCCGCCGAAGGGCATCTCCATGTGGGTGTGCGCGTCGACGCCGCCGGGGACGACGTACCTCCCGCTCGCGTCGAACACCTGGTCGGCGCTCCACTGCTGGCTGCCGTGCCGGGCGAGCGCGACGACCCGGCCGTCCTCGACCAGCACGTCGGCGGGCGTCTCCTCGGCGGCGGTGATCACCAGGCCGCCGGTGATCAGGGTGCGGGCCACCGCGCTCAGCCCTCGGTCAGCGGGCCGTAGGCGTCCGGGCGCCGGTCCCGGTAGAACGCCCACTGCTGGCGGACCTCGTCGATCATGCCCAGGTCGAGGTCGCGGACGACGAGTTCCTCGCTCTTGTCGGAGGCGACCTCGCCGACGAACTGGCCGCGCGGGTCGACGAAGTAGCTGGTGCCGTAGAAGTCGTCGTCGCCGTACTCCTCGACGCCGACCCGGTTGATCGCGGCGACGAAGTACTCGTTGGCGACGGCGGCGGCGGGCTGCTCCAGCTGCCACAGGTACCCGGACAGGCCGCGGCTGGTCGCCGACGGGTTGTAGACGATCTCGGCCCCGGCCAGGCCGAGTGCCCGCCAGCCCTCCGGGAAGTGCCGGTCGTAGCAGATGTAGACGCCGACCTTGCCGACGGCGGTGTCGAACACCGGCCAGCCCAGGTTGCCGGGCTTGAAGTAGTACTTCTCCCAGAAGCCGTGCACCTGCGGGATGTGGTGCTTGCGGTACTTGCCCAGGTAGCTGCCGTCGGCGTCGATCACGGCGGCGGTGTTGTAGTAGAAGCCGGGCCTCTCGATCTCGTACACCGGCGCGACCACCACGATCCCCAACTCCCGGGCCAGCGCCTGCATCCGGCGCACCGTGGGCCCGTCGGGGACGGGTTCGGCCCAGGCGTAGTGCTCGGGTTGCTGCACCTGGCAGAAGTACGGGGCGTTGAACACCTCCTGGAACCCGATGACCTGCGCGCCCTGCGCGGCGGCGTCCCGCGCGGCGCGTTCGGCGGCGGCGAGCATGGTTTCCTTGTCGCCCGTCCACGCGGTCTGGAACAGGGCGGCCCTGACGACACGACTCATGGCCGTACTCCTCGGCTCGGAGGCGCAAAGGCGCAGCGGGAAGAGCGCGGTAGCGCTGTAGACCGTTGAGACTAGGAGTTCCGCGGCGGATGGCCGGTTGCCACGCGGGAGCGGGGAATAAATCGGTCCGGCGGGGATGAAACGGTCAGACGGGCAGCAGGCGGTCCAGGGCGCGGCGGGTGCGGGTGGCGGCGAGCGGGTCGCGGAGCAGTTGCAGGGCCTGGTTGAGGGCCAGGTAGATGCCGGTGAGCTCGTGGACGACCTGCTCGGGGTCGGTGTCGGCGGGCAGTTCCCCGGCCTCGACGGCGAGCCGGACCTCACCGGCCAGGCGGCGGCGCCAGACCATCAGCAGCCGGGCGACGTTGCGGCGGACCGGGCCGTCGTGGGCGTCGAACTCGACGGCGGCGGTGGTGAACAGGCAGCCGCCGGGGAAGACCTCGCTGGCGTGCTCCAGGTAGTCGATCCAGCTCTGGCAGACCGCCCGCAGGCGGCGCAGGCCCGGTTCGGCGGCCGCCGCCGGGTCCCAGACCAGGGCGGTGAAGAGGGTGGAGGCCCGTTCCAGGGTGGCCAGTTGGAGGGCCTCCTTGGTGCCGAAGTGGCCGAGCACGCCCGCCTTGGACAGGCCGAGGTCCCCGGCCAGCCGTCCGATGGTCAGGCCCTCCAGTCCGTCGACCGAGGCGAGGGCCACGCTCCGGTCGATGATCCGGGCCCGGGTCCGGCGGGCCTCGGCCATGGTGCTGCGCGGGCTCATCGCTCCTCCTCCGTGCTCGGTCCCGTCCGGGCGCGTCCGCTGCGCGCGTTCCGCGCCCAGGTCCGGAATCCTACGCGGGCGGCGCGCCCGTCCGGCGTTCCGCGGGGCGGTGCTCCATCAGCAGGTTCCCGTCCACCGACGGCTCCCCCGTCTTGCGGAACCCGGCCTTCTCCCAGGCCCGCACGGCCCGGACGTTCGCCGCCGCCGGGTCGACGGTCACCCGCCGCCACCCCGACTCCCCGCCCAGGTGGGCCAGCAGCGCCCGCGCGGCGTCCGGACCGAGCCCGCGGCCCCGGTCCTGCGGCCGCAGCACCAGGTCGATGCCGCCGCCCTCCGGCCCGGCCCGCCAGTACTGGGCGTAGCCGACCGGCCCGCTCCCGTCGAGCACCAGGAAGGACTCCACCCGCGGGCGCCGCCGCCCCAGGTACTTCGCGGCGACCTCCGCGCGCGACAGCGGCACCCCGCCCCAGTGCTCCACGAACCCGGGGTCGGCGAACCACCCGGCCAACAGCTCCAGGTCCCCCTCGCCGGTCGGCACCAGCCGGGTCAGCGCCCCCTCCAGGACGACACCACTGCTCACGGATCCTCCTCGCGCCGTTCCCCGTCCCTGCCGCAGGCCCACTGTCACACACCCCCCGGGGCCGTCGGCGGCACGGCGGTCCCCCGGCCCGGGCCCGTCCGGGAGCAGGCCGGTGCGGCGGGCCTTCAGGGTCGCCCAGCCCGCGAGGTTGCCGCGCGGGTGGGTCCGCAGGGCGGCCAGGTGCGCGGGCCAGCCGGGGCCGCGCAGGAGCGCGGTCAGCTGTTCGCGGACCGCGTCCCGGCCGTCCTCCGGGTGCTCGGTGAGGTGGGCGGCCAGGGTCAGGACGGAGCGGTAGCGGTCGGTGCCGGGGGCGAGGCGGACGACGTGGCGGGCGTAGTGGGTGAGCAGGTGGTCGGCGTCGTCGAGGTCGGCGAGGGTGGCGCCCATGCCGTGGCTCTCGGCGGTGGCGCGCAGCAGCCGCCCGGTCTGGTCGACGGTCTCGGGGTCGGCGTGCGGGTCGGCGATCGCCCGGCCGACGGCGGCGGCGACCAGCGTCTCGCCCGCGAAGCAGCCGGTGAAGTCGCCCTCGTCGGCGGCCCGTCGGCGCAGCCAGTGGACGGCCCGCGGGTCGGCGGGCCGGTCGGGCGCGGCCAGCGGGTGGGGGCCGGAGCGCCACGGGTAGTGGGCCCGGGGCGCGGCCAGCCGGTTCAGCGCGTGGACGCAGTACGTGCGGTCGATGCCGGTGGTCCGTTCGGCGAGCCAGATCAGGGCCGGTACCGCCGCCGGTGTCCGCAGGCGCTCCAGCGCGTACGCGGGCAGGCCGCCGAACGGCTCGCCGAGCAGGCCGACGGTCCGGATCAGTGGCGCCTCCCGCTCGGTGGCGGTCTCGACGAGCAGCAGCAGCCCGGCCGCCACCGCGTCCCGTTCGGTGCCGTGCCGCACCAGTCGGCGGCCGACCGCCCGCAGCAGCCCGGGCGGGTGGCACCGGGCCAGCGCGCCGATCGCCGGGTCGGGCCACCGCGGCACCGGCAGCTGCGCGAGCGCGCAGGCCGGCCGCCGGAGCGCGGCCGGGGTCAGCGGCCGGGCGAGACGCCGCTCCAGCAGGGCGGCGACCCGGGCGCCCGCGGGCTCCGGCCCTGCCCCGCGCCGCTGCTGGGCCCGCCGGTACCGCTCCTCGTCCGGCAGCGGCACCGTCCGCGGGAGCGGACTGTCGGGGGCCGCCCGGTGCAGTCGCAGCGCGTGCTCGTACAGCGGGACGCGGCCCCGCGTTCCGGGGGCGGTCACCGGAGGGTGTCGGACTCGATCCTCTTCACGCCCCGGAGCCTGGCACCGCGATCCCCCGCCCCGCAAGCCCCTTCCCGCCCCCGCCCGTCGCGGCCGCACCGGCTGCGTCCAGGAGGGCCGCCAGCTCGTCGGCCGACTCGGCGGTCAGCCGGTAGAACCCCTGCAGGCCGACGGAGCGTTCGAGTCGACCGTCCACCACGTGCTTCAGCCCCCTGGTGCGTCCGCGCCGGTTGCGCCAGGTCAGCCGTTCCAGGAGCTCGCCGGGCACCCGGGTGTCGAAGCCCACGGGCGTGCCGTCCACGTGCACGGGCGTCGCGCCGCAGCCGCCCGCGCCGAGCATCCACCAGTCGTCGTGGCCGGTGCCGCCGGTCGGGGTGCCCTCGCAGCAGTCGCCCCGCGCCGGGCCGAGCACCCGCATCCGGCTGACCACGAAGACCTCGCACCGGTTCACGTGCAGCGCGTACACCTCGTCCCCCGTCGAGGCTCCCGACCAGGGCGGCAGGGAGGCGTGGATCCCGCTGTAGGCGACGGTCGGACGCTGTCCCACCCGCCCCGCCCTGCGCAGCGCGCGGCAGGTTTCGTGGGTCCACAGGACGGTGAAGGCATCGGGCATGCCGTGATCGTAGGGGCGCGCTCCGACAGGCCCGCCGCCCCGGCGACGCCGTCGGCTCGATCGTGACCGTCTACCCGGCCCGGAGCGACGACGCGGGCTCCGTGCTCCGGTGACGGCCCTGCTCCGTTCGACGGGCCGGGACCCGCACCGGTCTCCAGCGGCCCGGTGATCCTGAGCCAGGCCGCTTCGGGCAGCTCCGCGGTGCGGTCGAGCCGGCCGACCGCCTCGGCGGGCCAGGGCTCCGGGAGCTCCGGCGGCTCCGGCAGGTGGACGAGGGAGATCCCGTCGGCGAGGACGGGGGTCGGCCCGGGGTCCCAGGGGTGGACCGAGTGCAGGTGGGCCAGCAAGTCGAGGGCGTCGAACGCCTGGCTTCGGTCGGTCACGGCGCAAGACCAGGCCGGTCGCCCCGTCGGGGGCCGCTCTCCTCGGCGTCCCGCCCGTGGGACCGGTGACCTCGGCCTCGATCGCCCGGCGGCCCGGTGCGGCGCGCGTGTGCGAGTGATCCGCCCCGGGAACACCCACCGGTCCGGGCCGCGCCGCGTACCCTCGGCCCCGTGCCCCGTCATCCGAAGCAGCCCCGCCGCCTGGTCGTCGAAGGACGCGTGTACCTGTGGACCCTCCGGCACAGCCACCGCTCCCCGGACGGCGACCGGTCCGCGGGCTGCCGCGAAACGCTCACCCTGCACCCGCAGCCGGCCCGCAGCGGCGGCCCCCTGCGCGTCGTCTTCGCCGAACGCCCCGGCAGCTACGTCCCGGGCGGCTTCCCGCTGGGCTCGGGGGACGTGGGCGACGTCCACGGCAGTTCGCTGAACCTGCACGAACCGGGCACCGTCCGGGCCCTGCTGGACGCGGCGACGGCCCGCGGCTGGCACCCCGACGGCCCGTCGGCGGTCGAGGTCGACGGCTGGCTCCTGCTGGAGGCGGCGGCCGCCGCCCGGCGCGGGACCACCTGAGCCCCGCCGGGCCACCGGGACGGGCCCCGCCGTCCGTCGTACCGCGCGGATCAGCGCCGCTCGAACGCCGCGTCCCGCGGTCGCACGTGCTCCCGCGGGCCCGCCGCGCGCAGGACCACGTCCAGCACCCGGGCCGGGTCGGCCGCGTAGGCGTGCGAGAACCACGCCATGTTGGCCTCCACCACGGCCCAGCGGTGGCCCGGGCGGTACGGGTCGAGCAGCTGCCCGACGTCCACCACGACGGCGCTCGGCAGCGTGGGCCCGGCCGCGGCGGCCAGCCGGTCGGTGAACTCCGCGAGCTGCGCGGCGACGGCCCGGTCCGCGCGGTCCGCGCCGAGCGGGCGGGGGTCGAGCCGGCCGAACACCGCGTACCGGCTCGCCGCGGCGATCCGGCCGTCCAGCAGGAACAGCCGGTACTCGGCCGCGAAGGTCACCACCTCGGACAGCAGCACCGGCGTCGCCGGGTCCAGGGCGGCGGACAGCCGGGACCCGTCGGTGTGGACCTCGGCGGGGAAGGACTTGTCCCGGGGCGGCTTGACGAACGTCGGCCGGTCGATCGCCCACGCGTCCGCGACGGTCCCCAGCCGGACCCGGCGGCCGGTGAACTCCTCCGGCAGCTCGGCGAGCCAGCCGTCCGTCGGCTCCAGCAGCGCGAACCCGAGCCGCCCCGCCAGCCGCGCCCCCGCGACCGGCCCCCCGTACCAGTACGCGGGCCCGGCCGGGACCGGCTCCTCCGCCGCCCTGACCGGCATGCCCCGGCCCGCCGCCTCGACCGCCAGCAACTCCATCGTCGACGTCCGCCGCCCGGGCATGACCAGCACCGCGCACCCCTCCCCCGCGCTCCGCGAAACCGCCACGCTAGCCCCACCGCCCCCGCCCCCGCAGCCGGGTTTCCCCGGTGGCCCGGCGCCGGTGACCGGGCATCAGGACGACGGTTCGGCGGCCCGGGAGCCGTCCGCCGCCTCGGGCCACGGCCGTCGCCGGGGAGTGGCGCCGCTTCCGCGCCGCCGACGCCCGCTGGTGGCCGACTCCCCCTCGGCCCGGGCCTCGGCGGCCGGCCACCAACCTGTCGCGACGTGCGGATCGAGCACGTCCGGCGCCTGCTGGTACTGCCGCCGGTCGCCGAGCAGCCGTGCCCGCTCCAGCGCGCAGAACCACTCCCCGCGCCCGGCCTGGAACTCCACCTCCCGCTCGTGGCCGAGCTCCACGAGTCCGGTCACCGGCGAGGAAGGGGTGCAGCCCGACGAGGTCCGGGTCCGGCGGTCGAGATCAGCGGCGTCCACGGCACCGCACACCCCAGGCCTCGTCGCCGACACGGCCACCGCACCGGCGGTGCCGCCTACAATCGGCGGATGGATCGACGTGTTCCCTCCGGTCTGAGCCCCGTGGACAGTTACGCCCTGCGCTGCTTCCAGCGAGATGACGCCGAGCACGTTCGGAACATCCGGCTCCACCCCGTGCATCCCGACGAGAACCTCGCCCTGTACATCAGCCGGATCGAGGCGGCCGGCTGGCACCTCGCGGAGCGGAGCTCCGGCGCCGAGGAGCCTCAACGGCGTTGTCGGCTGCGCTTCGTCCGCCCGGCCGCGTGATCAGGGGCTGGGGCCGCCGCCGGTGGTTCCCGGCGGGCGACGGCGGGTGCCGTGGCCGCGACCGGTTCGAGGAGGCCTCGTCCAGGCCTGCGGCTGCCTCCCCGTCAGGTGCTTGAATCCGTCGCATGACGGACTGGTCCTCACTCGAGCACGCGTACGGCACCGCCCAGGACATCCCCGGCCTCCTGGACGCCATGAGCCCGGACCCGTGTGATCCCTGCTGGAACAAGCTGTGGTCCGCCCTGTGCCACCAGGGCGCGGTCTTCCCGGCCAGCTACGCGGCGCTCCCCGCCCTGGCCGACGCGGCCCGGCGCTGGTCGCCGGCGGAGCGACGGCAGCCGCTCTACCTGGCCGGCGCCATCGTCGCCGCCACCGACCGGCCCGACGGCGGGGAGGACCCCCACGTGTCCCGCTCCGCGGAGATCGCCGCGATGCGGGAACTCACCGAGGAGGCCCTGCGGGATCCCGGGCTGGCCGGGGACCCCCGCGACTACGTCTCGCTGCTGGGAACGCTGCTCACCTTCGAGGGGGTCGAGGTCTGGGGCGAGCAGATCGACGGCCTCAACGGCGAGGAGTACGAACTGCCCTGCCCCGCGTGCGAGACCGAGAACTCGATCGTCTTCGGCGAGCACGGCTACTTCTCGACCACCGACCACCTGTACGTGCTCCGCACCCCCGCCAAGCAGTTCCCCCTCCAGCCGCGGGATCCTTCGGAGCTGCGGGGCCTGGCCGGCCGACTGCACGAGCGTCTCCTCGCGGACGGCCACCCCGACCTCGCGCACAAGCTGACCTACGTCTTCGGCACGGCCAGGTGCGCGGAGTGCGGCACGCCCTTCGACGTCGCCGAAGCCGTCGTCGCCCGCTGGGGCGCCTGACGAACCGGGGGAACGGCACCCCGGCCGCCAAGCGGCACGTCGACCGGTTCGACGCGACCGCGTTCCCGGCCCGCTCACACTCCGGCTGCTCCGGCTATTCCGGCTGCTCCGGTTACTCCGGCGCGCCGGGCCTGCAGTTCGGAGCGGACGAGTTCGAGGAGGCGTCCTGACCAGTTGCGGCCCCGGCCTGCGTTGTCGCCCCAGAAACCCGAGTTCATGTCGTCGTAGAGCACGGTGGCGTCGTCCGTCGCGAGCAGGACTTCGGCCAGTTCGGGGTGCTGGTCGTACTTGGCGCGCAGGAGCGCCGCCATGACGGCCGTCCGGGCCTGCTCCCAGCCCTCGCGGCGAGGGGCCCGGGCCGCGAGCCTGCGTGCCGCGGCGGCGTTCTGTGCCGTCGCGATCGCGTGCCGGGCCTCGGGCTCGGCGACCGACAGGGCCCAGTAGGCGTGGGTGACGGAGGGGTAGTCGGTGTCGGCGACCGTGATCGGGGCGGGGTGGTCGTGGCGCAGGCCGATCTTGCCGGGGTCGTCCACCGGCTCCTCCGGGAACGTCTGCGCGAGGTGGACCGCCGGGGCGTGCGAGATCACCGGCCCGTCCGCGGGAGCACGCCCGGACCGCTCGGCCTTCCAGCGGGCCCGCTCCTCGAAGTACCCGAGGGCGCTGTCGTAGGCCTCCTGCGTGACGGTGCCGTCGAACGGCAGGTAGGTCCGGCCGCCGGGGCCGGCCACCAGGACGCGTAGCGGCCGGTCCTTGCTGTCCATGTCGCCCAGCGCGTAACGGCGCTGGGTCTCCGGGATCGCGAGGAACGCGGCGCGGGCCGCGGCCCGGTTCTCCTCGGTCCGGTCGGCGAGGAAGGCGTCGACGGCGGCCAGACAACGGCCGGTCGAATCGGGTCGGCCGTTCAACTGGTCGATGGTGTCGCGGACTTCGGCGACGAGTAGGTCGGGCGTGACCCAGCTCTTCGGCTCGCCGAACTTCCAGCCCGCAAGACCGTGCGCGGAGGCGTCACCGCCTTCGGGGAAGCTGGTGGCCACCCAGCCGGTGCGCAGCTTCTCCTCGAGCTCTTCTAGGGTGACCAGGCCCCAGCAGTCGATGAGCCCGTCGGCGTAGATGAACAGGTCGGTGAGGAAGTGGTGGCCGCCGTTGCGGATGAAGGCGTGGCGCCAGGTTCCGGGTATGCGGACGCCGTCCGCCGTGCGATGGGTGATCCGGTTGCCGATCATCCTGGGATTGTGCCGCAGCGCCCGCCGCGCGGACCGTGATTTCCCTCCAGGCCGGTCGCCGCTGCCTTGGGGCGCCGTGCCTCGCCAGCCGACCCGTCCCACCGAAGTTCGACCGGTCCGACGAGATCACGCACCAGACGCCGCAGGGCTGCGACGGGGGTTTGAAGACGGACCCTGGCGCACCCGGCTAGCGCACCCGGCGCCTCTCCTGGCCGGCGGCCTTCGGTGCCCGGCCCCACATCCACGCGCCCCCGGCGAGGAAGGCCAGCACTCCCAGCGCTCCCAGGCCAGCGGTCCAGCCCACCCTCTCCAGGACCGCGACGACCAGCCCCACCAGCCCCTCCCCGCCGGGGTTCTCCCCCGGGGCCGGTGGCTCACCCGCCAGCAGGCTGGATCCTGCGCCGTAGGCTGCCTGGCTACCTGTCAGGACGACCGCCATGGTCTCCCCTCTCCGTCGTCCGGGAATCCCCGCCCCGTAGGCCGCCGCACAGGCCGCCGGGCGTTCTTGTGCGTGATCATTCCGCACAGGGCATCACGTGTGCGTACTGACGTGGACAACCGCCCACCGTGTTCCGGTTCCGCCGCTGGTCGGCGCAGGTGAGGCCAGGATGACACCGCCGCCCGGCACCCGGGCCGGCTTCCGGCACCCGGACGTCCCGGACATCGCCGTGGACCGGACGGTCGGACTTCCGTGGGGCGACCACCGATCGGTCGAACTCTGCCGAGACCGGTGAGACTTCGCCGGGACGGGTCACGAGTCGACGGACCGCGGACGGCCTCGTCGGCAGCGGCCCACCGTTTAGCTTCCGACCGGTCGGTTGCTATATTCCGGGCCGTTGCCCCGGCACCGGCCGGGGCCGCTGCGGAAGGGGAACGTCATGCCCGGAGTCCGGATCACCGCTCTCGGTCACCACCAGCCCGCCCGGGTGCTCACCAACGACGAGTTGGCGACGATGGTGGACACCAACGACGAGTGGATCCGGCGGCGGACCGGGATCGTGACCCGGCGGATCGCCGCGGCGGAGGAGTCGGTGACCGACCTGGCGGCGGGGGCGGCCGCGAAGGCGCTGGCGGCGTCGGGGCTGGACCCGGCGGACATCGGGCAGGTCACGGTGGCCACCTGCAGCGCGGTGGACCGCTGCCCGTCGATCGCGGCGCAGGTCGCGGGGCGGCTGGGCATCCCGTCGGCGGTGGCGTTCGACCTGAACAACGGGTGCGCCGGGTTCTGCACCTCGCTGTCGGTGGCGAGCCACTCGCTGCTGGCGGGCGGGGCGAAGCACGCGCTGGTGATCGGCGCGGAGAAGATGTCGGACCTGGTCGACTGGACGGACCGGCGCAGCTGCATCCTGCTGGGCGACGGCGCGGGCGCGGCGGTGCTGTCGGCGACGGAGGGCGCGGAGAGCGGGATCGGCCCGGTGGTCTGGGGTTCGGACCCGTCGCGGGCGAGTGCGGTGCGGCTGCTGGACGAGTGGCACCCGCAGTTCGAGCAGGACGGCCAGGCGGTGTTCCGGTGGGCGACGACCGAGCTGCCCGCGCTGGCCGAACAGGCGTGCCGGGCGGCCGGGTTGAGCCCGGCTGAGCTGGACGGGGTGGTGACCCACCAGGCGAACCTGCGGATCATCGAGTCGCTGGTGCAGAAGCTGGGCCTGTCCGAGGACGCGGTGATCGCCCGGGACGTGGTGGACTCCGGCAACACCTCGGCGGCGTCCGTCCCGCTGGCGCTGGCGAAGCTGGTGGAGCGCGGCGAGCTGCGCTCCGGCGCCCGGGTGCTGCTGTTCGCGTTCGGCGGCGGCCTGTCCTGGGCCGGCCAGGTGGTCACCTGCCCGTGAGGGCGGCGGAGCCGGCCCAGGACGTCGGGGAACCGGTCAGCAGGTGCAGCTGACGGTGAGCGCGATGCTCTCCGGCGGCGGCGGGGAGCCGTCGTAGGGGGCGATCCAGACGGCGACGCCCCGGCCGCCCTCGGTCGCGGTCATGCGCAGGCGCTGGCCGAGACCGAGCGGGGAGCCGTCGCCGTTGGTGACGTGGGTGTCGCCGGGGGTCAGGCCCTGCGGGCAGATGACCTCGACCCCGCCCGGGGAGCCGACGGCGGTGACGGTCTCCGGTTCGAGGGCGGCGGCGGGGCCCGCCCCGACGGCCAGCAGGGCCGCGGCCAGGCCGAGGCCCGGGCCGAGGATGCGCGTGCGGATCATGGGTGTCCTTCCGTGCGTTCGCGCCGCCCTCGTCCGTTCGTGGGCGGTCGATCCGCATCATCTCCGTCACGGAGCGTGATCTCACGGACGCCGGGGGCAACCACTCGTTCGGCCGGAGCGCGGGGCGGGACGGCGGCGCGGGGACGGCGCGGGGGGCGAGCTTTGCCCGCGGTGATCCCGGACGGGCAAGATAGCGGGGTGACCCTCCTGGACCTGATGCCGAAGCCCGCCACGCCCGACTCGCTGTTCGAGACCTTCGCCGAGTGGGCGTCGGAGCGCGGCATCACCCTCTACCCCGCCCAGGAGGAGGCGCTGATCGAGCTGGTCTCCGGGAACAACGTGATCCTGGCGACGCCGACCGGCTCCGGCAAGTCCCTGGTCGCGGCGGGCGCGCACTTCGCCGCGCTGGCCGAGGGCAAGCGGACGTTCTACACCGCGCCGATCAAGGCGCTGGTGTCGGAGAAGTTCTTCGACCTGTGCAAGGTCTTCGGCACCGAGCAGGTCGGCATGATGACCGGCGACGCCTCGGTGAACCCGACCGCGCCGATCATCTGCTGCACCGCCGAGGTGCTGGCGCAGATCGCCCTGCACGACGGCCCGCGCGCCGACATCGGCCAGGTCGTGATGGACGAGTTCCACTTCTACGCCGAGCCGGACCGCGGCTGGGCCTGGCAGATCCCGATCCTGGAGCTGCCGCAGGTGCAGTTCCTGCTGATGTCGGCGACCCTCGGCGACGTGCGCCGCTTCGAGGAGGACCTGACCCGCCGCACCGGCCGCCCGACCACCGTGGTGCGCTCGGCGACCCGCCCGGTGCCGCTGTTCTACGAGTACCGGCGCACCAACCTGCACGACACGCTGGAGGAGCTGCTGAACACCGGCCAGGCGCCGGTGTACGTCGTCCACTTCACCCAGAAGGAGGCGGTGGAGCGGGCGCAGTCGCTGATGAGCATCAACATGTGCACGAAGCAGGAGAAGGACGCGATCGCCTCGCTGATCGGCAACTTCCGCTTCACCACCAAGTTCGGCCGCAACCTCTCCCGGTACGTGCGGCACGGCATCGGCGTGCACCACGCGGGCATGCTGCCCAAGTACCGCCGCCTGGTGGAGCGCCTGGCGCAGGCGGGCCTGCTGAAGGTGATCTGCGGCACCGACACGCTCGGCGTGGGCGTCAACGTGCCGATCCGCACGGTGCTGTTCACGGCGCTGTCCAAGTACGACGGGCAGCGGGTGCGGATCCTGCGGGCCCGCGAGTTCCACCAGATCGCCGGACGGGCGGGCCGGGCCGGGTTCGACACCGTCGGCCAGGTGGTGGCGCAGGCGCCGGAGCACGTGGTGGAGAACGACCGGGCGCTGGCCAAGGCCGGGGACGACCCGAAGAAGCGCAAGAAGGTGGTCCGCAAGAAGGCCCCGGACGGCTTCGTCTCCTGGACGGAGGAGACCTTCGAGCGCCTGATCGGGGCCGACCCGGAGCCGCTGGTCTCCCGGTTCAAGGTCAGCCACGCGATGCTGCTGTCGGTGATCGGCCGCCCGGGCAACGCCTTCGAGGCGATGCGCAAGCTGCTGACCGACAACCACGAGGACCGCCCGGCGCAGCGCCGCCACATCCGCGCCGCGATCGCCATCTACCGCTCGCTGCGGGAGGGCGGCGTGGTCGAGCAGTTCGACGAGCCGGACGCCGAGGGCCGCATCGCGCGCCTGACCCTCGACCTGCAGGAGAACTTCGCGCTCAACCAGCCGCTGTCCACCTTCGCGCTGGCCGCCTTCGACCTGCTCGACCCGGAGTCGCCCTCGTACGCCCTGGACGTGGTCTCGGTGGTCGAGGCGACGCTCGACGACCCGCGGCAGATCCTCGCCTCGCAGGAGAACAAGGCGCGCGGCGAGGCCGTGGCGGAGATGAAGCGCGACGGCGTCGAGTACGAGGAGCGGATGAACCGGCTCCAGGAGATCAGCTACCCGAAACCGCTGGAGGAGCAGCTCGGCCACGCGTACGAGGTGTACCGCCGGGCGCACCCGTGGATCGGCGACCACCCGCTGCGGCCGAAGTCCGTGGTGCGCGACCTGTACGAGCGCGCGATGACCTTCACCGACTACGTGGGCTTCTACGAGCTGGCCCGCACCGAGGGCATCGTGCTGCGCTACCTGGCGGGCGCGTTCAAGGCGCTGGAGCAGACCGTCCCGGACGACATCAAGACCGACGACCTGAAGGACGTCATCGCCTGGCTGGGCGAGCTGGTCCGCCAGGTCGACTCCTCGCTGCTGGACGAGTGGGAGGCGCTGGCCAACCCGACCGAGCCGGAGGCCGGCGAGGTCCGCCTGGACGACAAGCCCGCCCCGGTCACGGCCAACGCCCGGGCCTTCCGCGTCCTGGTCCGCAACGAGCTGTTCCGCCGGGTCGAGCTGTGCGCCCTGGAGCACTACGACGAGCTGGCCGCGCTGGACGGCGAGGACGGCTGGGACGCCGACCGCTGGGCCGACGCGATGGACGGGTACTGGGAGGAGTACGACGACCTGTTCACCGGCCCGAACGCGCGCGGCCCGAAGATGCTGCTGATCGAGGAGGTCGAGGACGAGGGCCTGTGGCGGGTCCGGCAGATCTTCGACGACCCGAACGGCGACCACGACTGGGGCATCTCCGCCGAGGTCGACCTCTACGGCTCGGACGAGGAGGGGCGCGCCGTCGTCAAGATCACCTCGGTGGGCGCGCACTGACCTCCCGTCAAGCCCCCGGCCGCTGCCGCGCGTAGTGCGCGAGGTACGCCAGCAGCCGGGGGTCGGTGGGGCCGTCGCCGTTCGTGAAGTCCAGGCAGATCCGGCTCTCCACCCAGTAGCGGTGGGCGAACTCCTCGAACGAGGCGGCGCACCAGCGGATCGCCTCCGGGTCCGCCATCTCCTCCTCGGTCAGCTCGCCCTCGGCCAGCCGTTCGTAGTCGTTCTCGTACTCGTTCCAGGAGTGCACCACGAAGCACTTCCCGCCGGGCCGCAGGTAGAGGTACCAGATCACGCAGTCCTGCTGGTCGCGGAAGAAGCGGACCAGGTACGCGCCGGGCTCGACCGGGCTGGGCAGCGGGCCCGAGAGGTCGGTCCAGTTGCCGGCCGGCGCCACCTCGTCGAGCGACCAGAGCAGCCGCCCGTCGCGGTGGTAGGTCAGGAAGTCCGTCGGCAGCGCCAGCCCGAGCTCGGCCACCGCCCGTTCCAGTCGGGCGAGTTCGGCCGCCGACGACTCCGGCACCGGCTCCCCGCTCGGGCCGCCGAGCCAGTCGAAGGAGCCGGTGAACAGGCCCGGGTCCAGCGGGGGCAGCGTGTCGTACGGGTAGAGCTCGTAGGTGTACGCGCACTCCCGGTAGGGGCCGAGTTCGTGGTGGCACCATTCGGCTTCGAAGCGGACGGTCATGTGGGCCTCGGCGGGTTCGGCGGGATGTCGGCGTCCCGCAGGCTAGCGGTGCCCACCGACAGGCCGGGGCCAGCCGGTCCGTAGGATGGCGCGATGGGAGAACTGGTGCGGGTACCGCCGGAGGTCCGGGAGCGGTTCGCCGTCCGGTTCGGGGCCTCGGTGGTCGGCTGGTGCGATGAACTCCCCTACCTGGTGCGCGAGTTGGCCGGTCACTGGGGCCTGGAGGTCGCCTCGGCGGGCGGCGGCGGGACGTCCCGGGTGTTCCGCTGCGTGCGGGAGGACGACGGGGCGGTGGTGTGGCTGAAGCTGACGCCGGAGCCCGCGATCGCCCGCGAGGAGGCCGAGGCGCTGCGCGGCTGGGCGTCCGTGCCCTCGGTCGTCCCGCTGCTGGCGGCGGACCTCCCCGCCGGGGCCCTGCTGCTGGCGGACGTCCTGCCCGGCACGCCGGTGCGGCAGCTCGGCTGGCGGCTGCCCGAACTCGCCTCCCTGCTAAGGGACTTGCGCACCCCCGTGGCGCCCACCGCCGGGTCGGTGCTCCGGCCGCTGGCCCACCGGGTCGGCCTCGTCTTCGACCTCGCCGAGCGCCGCGGCCGCACCGGCCTGGCCGCGCACCGGGCGGCGGCCCTGGAGCTGGCCGCCGACGGCCCGGTCGCCCTGGTGCACGGCGACCTGCACCCGTCCAACGTCCTCTCCGGCCCCGGCGGCCGCCTGGTGGCCATCGACCCGCGGCCGAGCCGGGGCGACCCGGACTTCGACGCGGTCGACTGGGTGCTGACCGGCCCGGGCACCCTGGAGCGGCGGATCACCGACCTGGCCGCCCTCGTCCCCGGCCTCTCCCCCGACCGCCTGCACGCCTGGTGCCGCGCCCTGGCACCCCTCGGCGGCTGACGGCCCCCGCCGCCGGTGCGCGACGGGGCGGTTCAGGACCGCCCGGGGGACGGCGCGACCGGCTCCCCGGTGCGGTGCGCCGCGGCGAAGGCCTCGCGGGCCCGGCTGCCGGGCGGGGCCAGGCAGGCGAAGACGTACCGGCCGGGCTCGGGGAGGGCCAGCACGGTGTACTCCAGCACCTCGGTGTCCAGGGCGGGGTGGCGCACGTGCAGGCGGCCGGGGCCCGGCGGGCCCGCCCGGTGCTGCGACCAGAGCGCGGCGAAGGCCGGACTGGCGGCGGAGAACCGGCCGACCAGGTCGGCCAGCGCCCGGTCGGCCGGGCGGTCGGCGTGGTGCACCCGCAGCGAGGCGACCAGGTCGGCGCCGATCGAGCGGTCCGGGGCGTGGTTGTCGGCGCTGCGCGAGCCGTACGGGCAGCAGAACACCTGCCAGAGCAGGTTGCGCTCGTGCGGGGGCCGCCGGGCGGGCTCGGCCATCAGCAGGGCGGCGGGCCGGTTCCAGGCCAGCAGGTCGAAGGTCGGGCCGGTGACGAACGCCGGCGCGGCGTCCAGGGTGTCCAGCAGCGCCAGGGTGCTCGCCGAGACGGCGGGCGGGGCCGCCCGCTCGCCCTCCCGTTCCCGCTCCCGTTCCCGTTCCCGCTCCCGGGCGGGGCGCCCGCCCGCCAGCCGGTGCAGGTAGGCCCGCTCGGCGTCGGCCAGGTGCAGGGCGTCCGCGATCCCGTCCAGCACCGGCCCGGTCGGCACGCGCTGGCGCCCCTGCTCCAGCCGGGCGTAGTAGTCCGGCGAGATCCCGGCCCGGGCCGCGACCTCCTCCCGCCGCAGCCCGGGCGTCCGGCGCCGCCCGCCTCCGGCCAGGCCGACCTCGGACGGCGCCAAGCGGGCGCGACGGGCGCGCAGGAACGCCCCCAACGGAGTCTCGGACATGCGCGCCACCCTGCCACACCCCCCACCGCGCAACCAGGACCCACCAGGTCCCGGCTGACCACCGGAGCCGGGACCCGGCCGGTCCCGGACCGGCGGTCCCCGGTCGGGGTGGCCGCTGGTGGGGGCGGGCCGGGGGCGGCACCCTCTCCGGCATGGGTCTTCTCGAGGACAAGGTCACGATCGTCACCGGCGCGGGACGCGGCATCGGCGCCGCGGCCGCGCGGCTGTTCGCGCGGGAGGGGGCGGCGCTGGTGCTGGCCGCCCGGAGCCGGGACGAGGTGGGAGCGCTGGCCGCCGAGCTGCGGGCGGGCGGGGCGCGGGCGGTGGCGGTGGCCGTGGACCTGACCACCGCGGCGGGTGCGGACCTGCTGGTGGACGCCGCGCTGGACGCGTACGGCCGACTGGACGCGGCGTTCGACAACGCGGGCAACGGCCTGCCGCCCGTACCGCTGGGCGAGCGGGCCGAGGACGACTGGGACGCCGTCCACGCGCTGAACCTGCGCGGCACCTGGCTGTGCCTGCGGGCCCAGCTCGCCGCGCTGGTGGCGGGCGGCCGGGGCGGGGCGGTCGTGGTGAACTCGGGCGTGGGGGCGCTGGTCGGCGGGTTCGGCGACGGGGTGCAGCAGGCCGCGAAGCACGGGCTGACCGGCCTGGTGCGGGCGGCGGTGGCCGACTACGCGCCGCTCGGCATCCGGGTCAACGCGGTGGCGCCGGGCGTGGTGCGCACGCCGGGCACCGAGCAGTTCTTCGCGCTCGGCGCGCCCTTCGCCGACCTGGTGGCCCGCTCGACCCCGCTGGGGCGTCCGGCCCGGGCGGAGGAGGTCGCGCAGGCCGCGGCCTGGCTGCTCAGCGACCGCGCCTCGTACGTGACGGGCGTGACCCTGCCGGTGGACGGCGGGATCACCGCGACCCGCCGCTTCGACTGAGCGCCACGAACCGCGCCACGGCGCGGGCGCAGTCGACGGGCGGGGTGCGGGTGGTGTCGACCTCCAGGTCGTAGTGGACGCCCCGGTGCACGCGGACGGCCTGGTCGACGGCCATGCCGGTGGTGCGGTCACCGCGGGCGCGCTCGCGGGCGGCGGCCTCGGCGGGGTCGCAACGGACGCCGACCCAGAGCACGTCCAGACCCGCCAGGGCTTCCCGCCAGCGCTGCTGGGAGGCGGGGCCGCCGAGGAACACGTCGTCGACCACGACCGGTGCGCCGGCCCGGACGGTGGCGGCGACCCCGGCGGCCCAGGCGGCCTCCAGGGCGCGGAAGCCGTCGCCGACGGAGACGGTGCCGTCCGCGGCGAGGTCGAGGCCGGGACCGGTGCCGGTGCCGGTGCCGGGACCGGTGCCGGTGCCGGACGGGGGCAGCGCGTCGATCAGACCGTCGATGCCGAAGAGCAGCCAGGGCTCCGGCAGGAGGCCCTGGAGCGCCCGCGCGAGACTGGTCTTGCCGCTGCTGGAACCGCCGTTGAGCACGATCACCCGAATGTCCACCGGCCCACCCTAGGACGCGCTGTCGTCGGCGTCGGCGCGGTGCGGCTCCAGGCGATCGAGGGTCTGCTCGCTCCACGCCCGGACGACCGAGGCCTGCTCGGGGGTGAGCGGGTCCAGGAAGTGGCGGCGGATGTTGGCGCCGTGCACGAGGACGGCGCCCTCGGCGGCGCGGCGGCCCTCGGGGGTCAGCCCGATCCCCGCGCGGCGGCCGTCGGCGCCGTACCGGGTGCGCCGGACGAAGCCGCGTTTCTCCATGCGCGTCAGCTGGTGCGAGACGCGGCCCTTGTCCCAGTCGAGCGCCTCGGCGAGTTCGCCGACCCGCAGCTCGCGGTCGGCGGCCCGCCACAGCGTCACCAGCACGCTGAACTCGGCCTTCGAGATGTCGCAGTCACGCTGCAGACCGCGCTCCAGCTCCCTGGCGAGCAGGCGCTGCGCGCGCATCCAGGCGTCCCAGAGCTCCCATTCCGCAGGCTCCAGCGATCGAATCTCCGTCATGCCGCCGAGACTACCGCGACCAGCGGTGTTGTCACATCAACTTCCCTCAGCCTAGAGTTGACGTGACAACTCCACCGGAAGGAAGACCATGCCGCTCCGCATCGCACTCATCCTCGGAAGCACCCGCCCCGGACGCCGCGGCGACCGGATCGCCGCCTGGGCCCTGGAGGCCGCCCGCGCCCACGGCGGGGCCGACTACGAGCTCGTCGACCTCGCCGACCACGACCTCGGCAACCTCGACGAACCCGGCAACCCGAACTTCCAGCAGTACCAGCACGACCACACCCGTGCCTGGGGCGCCCTCGTCGACGGTTTCGACGGGTA
This sequence comes from Kitasatospora sp. NPDC001540, assembly GCF_042894345.1. Taxonomy (NCBI): domain Bacteria; kingdom Bacillati; phylum Actinomycetota; class Actinomycetes; order Kitasatosporales; family Streptomycetaceae; genus Kitasatospora; species Kitasatospora sp. NPDC001540. The sequence goes on along the minus strand of NZ_JBIAVO010000013.1, from coordinate 99,214 downwards.
CGTGTTCCTCGTCCCCGAGTACAACCACTCCTACCCCGGAGCCCTGAAGAACGCCCTGGACCACGTCTACCGGGAGTGGAACGACAAGGCCGCCGGGATCATCAGCTACGGCGGCTGGGCCGCCGGGGCCCGGGCCGCCGAGGCACTGCGGCTCGTCCTCGCCGAACTCCAGGTGGCCACCGTCCGCGCCCAGCCCACCATCTCCACGCACGCCGCGTTCCACACCGGCGCCTTCGTCCCCCCGGAGGGCCTCGACTCCGCCGTGGGCGGCATGCTCGACCAGGTGATCGCCTGGTCCGGCGCCCTGCGCGAGGTGCGCCGGGCCAAGGCGCGGCCGCAGGCGCCCGCGGCCGCGTGAGGCCGCGTGGGGCCCGGTCGGCGACCGATCGCGCGGCGCCCCCGGTCATCGACGCGCCCTCTCGCGCCGCTCCAGCCACTCGAGGCACCAGGTGCCGAAGGTGTGCCGGTTGCCCCGTGCGTCGCGGTACGGCTCGAAGGGCGGGTTGACGTCGCAGTCCCGAGCGCGGACCTCCCCGCGGTGCGGACCGACGACGACGAGCCAACCGGTCATCCCGCCCCCGGCCCCCGCTTCCGTCCGGGCCGGGCCGGGCTCAGCGCGGGGCGAGTCCGTCCAGGACGAGGTCGACCAGGGCGGTGACGTAGGCGGGGGTGACGGGTTCGCCGAGCAGCAGGTGGCGGGCGAACAGCGGGCTCATCAGGGCTTCGACGGCGGCGCGGGGGTCGGCGTCGGGGCGGATCTCGCCGCGGGCGGCGGCCCGGTGCAGGAGGTGTTCGGCGCGGGCGAGGCGCTCGGCCCAGTAGGCGTCGCGGCCGGTGCGGGTCTCGACGGTGGCGGGGGCGATGCTCAGGTGGAGCAGCGCGGGGCCCTCGGGGGTGTCGAGGAACGCGGCGAGGGCGGTGAGGAGTTGGCGCAGGTCCTCGCGCAGGGTGCCGGTGTCGGGCAGCGGCAGGACCTGGTCGGCGTAGTCGGTGAGCGCCTCGCGCAGCAGGCGCTCGCGGGTGCCCCAGTTCCGGTAGACCGAGGTCTCGTGGACGCCCGCGGCGGCGGCGACCGCCGCGACGCTCGCGGCCTCCAGCCCGCCGTCGGCGAGCAGTCGCACGGTGGCGTCGAGCACGGCCCGGCGCATCGCGGCGCCGCGGCGGCGCAGCGGGGCGGCGGGCTCGGACCGGTCCTGGGGCGTCTCGTCCTGGGGCACCCCCGGAGCTTAACGCAGGGCTCCTTGCGTTGCCGGGGGTGGCGACGTAGCCTCGACAATGCAAGTCGCCTTGCGATAGCCCGCCGGGCCCGCCGCACTCGCTCCGGGGCCGGGGCCCTTCCGGCGCCCCCGAACCCTCCCGGCGCCTTCCGGCCCGGGCGTCGCGAGCGGCACCGAGGTCGAGACGGCCGACGGCTCGCCGCCGGCCGGAGAGGAACACCGCCATGGCCGTGATGCGCGCCGTCCGCCTGCACCTGCCCACCCGCACGCTGAGCGTGGAGGAGGTGGAGCGTCCGGTGCCCGGCCCCGGCCAGGTGCTGGTGAAGGTCGAGGCGGCGGGCGTCTGCCTGTCCGACGTCCACCTGGTCGACGGCACCCTCACCCCGCTCCACCTGCCCGGCGAGAGCGTCACGCTGGGGCACGAAGTCGCGGGCACCGTCGCCGAGTTGGGACCGGAGGCGGGCCGCTGGCAGCTCGGCGACCGGGTGGTGCTGCAGGCCGGTGAGAAGCGCGACGGGATCACCTGGACGCGCGGCGTCGACTACGACGGCGGCTGGGCCGAGTACGCGCTGGCCCGGGTCGACACGCTGTTCGCGCTGCCCGGGTCGATCCCGTTCGAGCAGGGTTCGATCATCCCGGACGCGGTCTCCACCCCGTGGGGCGCGGTGACCACCACCGGCGGCGTACGGCCCGCCGAGCCGGTCGGCGTCTGGGGCGTGGGCGGCCTCGGCGCGCACGGCGTGCAACTGCTGCGCGCGATCGGCGCCCACCCGATCGTCGCGGTCGACCCGGCGCCCGCCGCCCGCGAACGCGCCCTCGCCTTCGGCGCGGACCTCGCGCTGGACTCCGCCGACCCCGAGCTCGCCGCGAAGATCGGCGCGGCCACCGGCGGGGCGGGCCTGGCCGCGGCGTTCGACTTCGCCGGGGTGCCCGCCGTCCGCGAGCAGGCCCTGAAGGTGCTCGGCGCGGGCGGCCGCCTGGTGCTGGTCGGGCTGACCGACCAGCCGCTGACGGTCGCGGACGGCATCCGCTTCTCGTACCTGCAGCAGCGGATCCTGGGCCACTACGGCTCCGCGGAGGAGGCCGTCCCGCAGCTGATCGCCCTCGCCGCGGGCGGACGCCTGGACTTCTCCCGCTCCGTCAGCGAGGTCCTCCCGCTGGAGCGGGCCGCCGAGGCGGTCGAGCGCCTGCACACCAGGCAGGGCAACCCGATCCGCCTGATCCTCAAGCCCTGACGGCCCGTCCGTCCGGGCGCCGGTGGGGTACGGCCGCGTTCGAACACCACGGCTGGATCGGCATCCTGACGGGCGCCGCCGTCGACGGCGACGACGGACCGGCCCGCACCCGGGCAGCCTTCGAGGAGATCGGCGGCGCATCCGGGAGATCGACAGCCCTCACCTGCTCGACCCGAGGTGGACGAACGGCGGGGCGTTCGTCCACCTCGCGGGCGCCCCGGACCACCGCGGCCCGGAGATCGTCCGCTTCTTCGCGGAGGTCGGCGAGCGCGCCCCGGTCGTACGGCTACTGCGCCGAGGCGGCGGCCGTGGACGGAGCGGGCAGGTTGGTTCCGTCCAGGCCGTGGATCTCCCCTCCCTCCAGCAGCGTCACGGGAACGCTGCCGGCCAGTCCCTCCAGGGCGGCCCTCAGTTCTCGGGAGGCGACTCCCTCCTTGGTGGTCTGCACCTGGACGCCTGCGGCACCGGGCGCCATCCGGACGGCGAAGACCGGCACCGGGAGCGTGTCGGCCTGGGCCGCGTCTCCGATCTTCTCGATGACCGGGTCGACGTCCACCCGCGCGTACCGGCACTTCACCACCTCGGCGCGCTCGGCCTCGATTCCCGGACGGGAAGCGACGGCAGCGGCGATCAGGTCGTGGGCCTTGGCCTCGTCGGTGGCGTAGACCCTCACCTTGCCGGCCTGCGCATCCAGTTCCAGGGATCCGAAAACGGACCTGAACGGGCCGCGGCCCTGCTCCCCGAGCGCCGACTCCAGGTTCTGCAGCGCGGTGTAGGTCAGCGCATCGACACCGGGCGGGAAGGAGGACGCGGCCGTCGGCCCGCGGGACGGACCCGCCGCGCTCCGGGCCGTGCTCCCGCACCCGGACAGGACCACGAGGGCTGTCACGACCACAGCGCAGGCCGCAGCCGACCGGACGATGCGCACAACTGGCTCCTTCGGTGAGACGGACAACTCCAGGTCGCCGTCGGCCTGCCCCTGGCCGGGAACCGCGACGACCGCCGGGCCTTCACCCAGTCCGGTGCCGACCGCGTCTGCCGGGACGCACCGATCCTGGCAGACGGCGGCCACAGGGAACCGGCGCCCTGTCCCGCACCGGCGACGTCGCGGACAGGAACACCTCCCCGGGAGCAGGAAGCCGACAACGCCGTCCACCGCAGGGACGGGGCCCGCGTCGAGCGCGTCTTCCCACGGATTCCGGCTCGACTTCCGTCTGCCCCGTGAGGCGCCGTTGGTTCAGTGTTGGAGAGCTCAGTGCCGGAGAGCTCAGTGCTGGAGAGCGCAGTCATCCGCTGCCAGGTGCAGGCGCCGAAGGGTTTCCAGTTCGGTGGCGGGGAAAGCGTGCAGCCGCCACTTCCGAAGGTAGCCGTCCTCGCCGTGGATCCGCAGCACCTTCTCGACGGCCATCAGGACCGCATGCGCCAGGAGGGTGCGAGGACGCGTGGACGTCCACACGAGGGCGCCCTTCCCGTCCGGCGCGTCGAAGCTGGCCGAGATGTCCGGGAAACGACGGATCGCTATGTGCACGTCGCTGCTGCGGCGGCGAAGGATCCACCGTTCCTCTGCCGGTTCGAGATCGAACGAGAACCGCTGGGTGCCGTGGAGTCCGTAAAGGCCCGCCACGCCTTCCAACAAGTCGGCGAGCGCGTTCGTGCAGTAGCTGACGCTCCCCCGGTGCTTCGTCGAGCCGTCCCAGATGCTGCACGTCGCCCAACCGGTGCCGCTCAGTTCCCAGTCGAAATGCAAGGACCTCGTCACTTACCCCCCCCGGATCGTCTGCGGCAACGCTACAGCGGTGCTGAGAACGGAGGACGGCTGGGTACGCCGTGCACCGAGACGGGCCTTGGCCCCTGCATGCTGATCCACCCGGCCTGCGGCGTCCCCGCATTCTCACCGCCCTCGACGCCCCCGCCAGCACCCCCAGCTCGCCCGCGCCCTGGGGCCGCGCCCCCGGCGCCGTCGTCGACCACCTCGCCGTCCTGCGGGCCGCGGGCCTGCTCTCGCGCGCCCGCGCGGGCCGTTCGGTGCTCTACCGGCGCACCCCGACGGGCGACGCCCTGGTCGGTTCCGCGGGCCGAACCGGGCGGCGTCCGGCGGGACTTGCCTTGGAGTGAACTCCAACTCCTAGGCTCACGGCCGTTCGCACCGCGACCACGATCACCAGCAACCCCAGGAGCCCTCTCATGAACACCACCACCGCCACCGACGCCGCCACCACCCGGCAGGAGCGCCTCGACCACGGCCTGGAGGTCCTGCGCGCCATCGACGGCGACGCGGGCACCGACGTGCTCGCCTCGCTCGCCGACGTCTCCCCCGAACTCGCCCACCAGGTCGCCGCCTGGGGCTTCGGCGAGATCTACGCCCGCCCCGCCCTGCCGCCGCGCGACCGCCAGTTGGTCACCCTCGGCATGCTCACCGCGCTCGGCGGCTGCGAACCGCAGCTCCGCGTGCACGTCAACGCCTCCCTCAACGTCGGCCTGACGCCGCAGGAGATCGTCGAGGCGCTCCTGCACTCCGCCGTCTACTGCGGTTTCCCGCGCGCCCTGAACGCGACCCTCGCCGCCAAGCAGGTCTTCGCCGAGCGCGGCCTGCTGCCCGTCTCGCCCGCCGCCTGACCGGCCTTCCGCCGTTCCGGTGGCGGGGCCCGGCCCCGGCGACGCGTCGCCCGGGCCCGCGGGGCGCCCCCGGCTAGCGTCGGGCGGACCGTTCCCCTCGGCAGGAAGCTGCGGTCCATGACATCCTCCGGCTACGACATCGGCCTGTACGGCCAGGGCCTGTTCGACACCGATGACGACGCGCGGAACCGGCGGGCGCTGCAGGACCTGTCCGGCTCCGGTTTCACCACCCTGGTCCTGTTCACCCTGCACGTGCACCCGAGCGGCGACCTCTACCTGGGCGACAACGTGATCGCCAGGAACGGCGCCGTCGCCTACCGCTGGAAGGACACCCAGGACCCCTCCTTCCCCGCCCTCGTCCGGGGCCTGCGGGCGGGCGGCTTCCGCACCGTGCTGTTCTCGATCGGGTTCGGCGGCCCGCCCGCCCCCGAGGACTGGCAGCACATCCAGGAGCTCCTGGACCAGGGCAGGGGCGGGGTGCTGGTGGCGAACTTCAAGGCCGTCGCTCAGTGGACGGGCGTGGACGGCTTCGACTTCGACTGCGAGGAGGACGTCCGGGTGAGCACCGTCGCCACCGTGACCACCGAACTCGCCAAGGTCGCACCGGGCGGAGTGATCACGTACTGCCCGTACGACCGGACGCAGTGGTGGATCGACTGCCTGGCGGAGGTGCACCGCACCCACGGCAACCAGGTGGTGCGCGGGCTCAACCTGCAGGTCTACGGCGGCGCCGACCCCCTCGACTGGATCGCCCGGCTCACCGCCCGGAAGGGGAGCACCGGTGTCACGGACCCCGCCGCGTTCCTGTCGGCCGGGCAGTTCGTGCGCCCGCCCGCCGACCTTCCCGCGATGTTCGCCGACTACGGCCGGGCCGGGATGAGGGCCGGTTTCCTGTGGCAGTACGGCACCTTCGAGCTGCCCGCGCGCGACTACGCGAAGGCCGTGCTGGCCGGTCTGTCGGAACGTTCCCACCCGTAGGACCCGGGCCGCACCGGACGCGGTCCCCAGGTGTGGGCGGGCCGTACTACGGTGCGGCCATGACGGACAACTCTTCTGGTACAGCTGGGATTTCGAGCCCCGGCGGCAATTGGGACGCGCAGCTGGCCGCGGCGTTCGGGGTGCTGCTCGGGCGGCCGCTCGACGGGGAGGACGCGGGGGCCGTGTACGCGGCCGGGATCGGCGGCAACCTGCTGGACGAGACCGGGTTCAGGACGGATCCGGGCTGGGTGCGTCCGGCCGCGCTGCGGGGCGACGAGCCGGTGCCGGGTTCTGGCTGTACGACGCGGCGCGCGAGGTGCCGCGGTTCGACGCGAGCCGGTCGCTGTTCGACTTCGCGGCGGGCGGGCCGGGACGGGAGGCGCTGCCCCCGGCGTTCGCGGCGGCGGTGGGGACGGCGTGCTTCCGGCCGTCCCTGATCCGGGGCGCGGACCTCGCACCGCTGGTCGAGGAGCACGGGGTGGACCTGGGCGTTCCGGCGTTCGAGGGGGCCTGGTCGGTGCGCTTCGCCCGGCTGGTGTCGGACGGGACCCTGTTCGGGGCCTTCGCGGCGGCGTTGCAGACCGGGCGGACGCCGGAGGAACTGCTGGAGTTCGAGTTCGACCCGGAGGAGGAGGTCACCGGGTCCTGGGCGGAGGAGCTGGCCGCCGTCGGGGATCCGGCGCTCCGCCACCACGTGGCCTTCTTCTGCACCGGGGGCGACTCGGGCCTGGTGCCGGTCGACCCCGGGAGCCGGGGGCACGCCCTGGCCGGGGAGGGCTGCACCCGGGTGATCGGTTGGGAGGACGGGTACGGCCAGATCGAGGTGGACGTCCTCCGGCTGAGCGAGCAGGTGGCCGGGCCGCGCCGCTGAGCGGCACCAGCCCTGCAGTCGGCTTTCATCACCCCTTCACAACTGATCTTGCGTCAATCTGTATCTTTTTTGCACACAGCCGTGGACTTCCTGCTGTGCCGCGCCCTACGCTCGGCACGCCCGGCCACCACCCGGGCCCTCCCCCCTGCAGGAAGCACGGTCACCCATGCAGAATCCCCCCACCCGCGCCAGGCGGACCGTCGCGTCGTTGACCACCCTCGCGCTCGGCGCCACCGGCCTGCTGGCGGTGGCGTTCGTGAACGCCGGCACGGCCCACGCCGCGGCGGTCCCCACGCTGTCGCCGCTGGCCGTCCCGAACCGCGGGGCGAGCGTCCCGTTCGTCGAGCAGGAGGCCGAGTACGCGGCCACCAACGGCACCGTGGTCGGCCCCGACCGGCAGTACGGGCACCTGGCCTCGGAGGCCTCCGGGCGGCAGGCCGTGACGCTGAACGCGGTCGGCCAGTACGTGGAGTTCACGCTCGGCGCGCCCGCCAACTCGATCGACTTCCGCTACAGCCTGCCGGACTCCGCGGACGGCAAGGGCCGCGACGCCTCGATGGACCTGCTGGTCAACGGGCAGAAGCTGAAGAGCGTCGACGTGACCTCCAAGTACAGCTGGTACTACGGCGGTTACCCGTTCAACAACAACCCCGGCGACAGCAACCCGCACCACTTCTTCGACGAGACCCGCACCCTGCTGGGCAGCACCTACCCGGCGGGGACGAAGGTCCGGCTGCAGGTGTCCTCCACCGCGCAGTCGCCGAGCTTCACCGTCGACCTGGCCGACTTCGAGAAGGTCGCCGACCCGATCGCCAAGCCCACGGGCGCGATCGACGTGGTCGCCGACTACGGCGCCGACCCCACCGGTGCCACCGACTCCACCGCCAAGTTCCAGGCCGCGGTGAACGCCGGTGCGACGCAGGGCCGGACGGTGTACATCCCGCAGGGCACCTTCACGCTGTACGACCACGTGGTGGTCGACAAGGTGACGCTGGCCGGGGCGGGCCCCTGGTACAGCGTGCTGGGCGGGCGCGACCCGATCAACCGCAACCGGGCGGCGGGCATCTACGGCAAGTACGTGGCCGGTGGCGGCTACGGCGGCGGCATCCGGCCGCAGGAGGCCGGCGGCCCGAGCCAGAACGTCACGCTGAAGGACTTCGCGATCATCGGCGACGTGCGCGAGCGGGTCGACGACGACCAGGTCAACGGCCTGGGCGGCGCGATGTCCAACTCCACCGTCGACAACCTGTGGATCCAGCACACCAAGGTCGGCGCCTGGATGGACGGCCCGATGGACCACTTCACCATCAAGAACAGCCGGATCCTCGACCAGACCGCGGACGGCGTCAACTTCCACACCGGCGTGACCAACTCGACGGTCGCCAACACCTTCCTGCGCAACACCGGCGACGACGGCCTGGCCTCCTGGCCGGAGCGGCTGGCCAACGTCAACGACAGCTTCACCCACAACACGGTGGTGCTGCCGATCCTCGCCAACAACATCGTCACGTACGGCGGCAAGGACTTCACCATCTCGGACAACGTGATGGCCGACACCATCACCAACGGCGGCGGCCTGCACATCGCCAACCGCTACCCGGGCGTCACCTCCGGCAACGGCACCGCCGTCTCCGGCACGATCACCGCGGCCCGCAACACCCTGGTCCGCGCCGGAAACAGCGACTACAACTGGCAGTTCGGCGTCGGCGCGATCTGGTTCGACGGTCTGAACGAGCCGATCACCGGCGCGACCATCAACATCAGCGACACCGACATCCTGGACAGCTCGTACGAGGCGATCCAGACCATCGAGGGCGGCGTCACCGGGGTCAACCTGACCAACGTGAACATCGACGGCGCGGGCACCTACGCGGTCCAGGCGCAGGCCAACGCGCAGATGAAGTTCACCAACGTCAAGGCCAAGAACATCGCGCAGGCCGCCACCCCGATCCACAACTGCGTGGGCACCGGCTTCCAGATCACCGACGGCGGCGGCAACTCCGGCCTGAGCGGCTCCACCTGCACCGGCCAGTGGCCCGCGCCGGTCTGGACGTACAACGGCGTCCCGGTCGGCGGCGGCAACGGCGGCACCAGCTCGCCCTCCCCGTCCCCGTCCACCTCGGCCCCGGCCTCGCCGTCCCCGTCCCCGTCCCCGTCCGCATCGGCCTCGGCCTCGTCGACCTGCCCGAGCGGCACCGGGAACCTCGCCCAGGGCCGCCCCGCCACCGCCTCCGGCACCAGCCAGACCTACGGGCCCGGCAACGCCGTCGACGGTGACGCCAACACCTACTGGGAGAGCGCCAACAACGCCTTCCCGCAGTGGATCCAGGTCGACCTGGGCTGCGCGCGCAACCTGACCCGGGCCGTCCTGAAACTGCCCCCGGCCACCGCCTGGGCCACCCGCACCCAGACCATCACCGTCCAGGGCTCCACCGACGGCACCACCTTCACCACCCTGGTCGGCGCCACGGGCTACGTCTTCGACCCGGCCACCGGCAACACCGTGACCGTCAACCTCCCGGCCACGCCCACCCGTTACCTGCGACTGACCGTCACCGGCAACACCGGCTGGCCCGCCGGACAGCTCTCCGAACTCCAGGCGTTCGGCGGCGGCACCTCCTCGCCGTCCCCGTCCACCTCCGCCTCCTCGTCCCCGTCCCCGTCCGCCTCGGCCTCGTCGACCTGCCCGAGCGGCACCGGGAACCTCGCCCAGGGCCGCCCCGCCACCGCCTCCGGCACCAGCCAGACCTACGGGCCGGGCAACGCCGTCGACGGTGACGCCAACACCTACTGGGAGAGCGCCAACAACGCCTTCCCGCAGTGGATCCAGGTCGACCTGGGCTGCGCGCGCAACCTGACCCGGGCCGTCCTGAAGCTGCCCCCGGCCACCGCCTGGGCCACCCGCACCCAGACCATCACCGTCCAGGGCTCCACCGACGGCACCACCTTCACCACCCTGGTCGGCGCCACGGGCTACACCTTCGACCCGGCCACCGGCAACACCGTGACCGTCAACCTCCCGGCCACGCCCACCCGTTACCTGCGACTGACCGTCACCGGCAACACCGGCTGGCCCGCCGGACAGCTCTCCGAACTCCAGGCGTTCACCTCCTGACCCGGTCGCTGCCCGGCGCCCGGACACGGCGGGGAGCCTCCTCCCGGCCCCGGGCGGCGACCGTCCCACCACCACCGATCCCCACCCGGCCCTCCGCAGCCGGGTGGGGATCGGTGTTCCCGCGCCCGGTCACCGCGCGGACGCCTCGGCCCGGGCCGGGCCAACACCGGGTCCTCGCGCGGGCGCGGGCGCAGGGCGTCAGCGTGCCGCCACAGTTCGGTCGGCACCGAACCGTGACCGCGCGAGCCCCCCGGTATCAGCACGCCGCCACAGTTCGCCCAGCACCGAACCATGGCCGCGCGGCCGCGGATCCGCGAGCGGGCGCAGACCTGCGGCGAGCAGCTCCCCCAGCCACCGCGTGGGCGCCTCGCGGGCCCGCGCGGGTCACCGGCGGGTGGCCTCCGCGGCGCCGTACGCGACGTCGGCGGAGAGCAGCACCAGGAAGCTGCCGACCACGCACAGCCCGGCCGGGACGCCGGTGGCGATCCGGACGAACGCGCCGCGTCCGGCCTCGTACGCGTCCCGGGTGAGGTCGGTGCGGACGTTCCCGTGCTGCAGGTAGTAGCCGGTGGCGTCCCGGTGGGCGTCCGCGGCGCCGCCCGCCGTGGCGAGGCCGAGGCCGACCAGGCAGAGGGCGAGCCCGTACCAGGTCTTCAGTCCGCGCGGCAGGTGCCAGACGTACGGCACCGGATCGAACCAACCGCCGCGGCGCGGACAGGGGATGGCGAAGCAGCGGGCGAGCGCGGAGACCAGGAGCAGGACCACCAAGCCGGCCAGGCCCGCCCACAGCCAGACCGGGGCGATCAGCCGCAGTGGCGGGGCGGTCGCGACGAGGCAGAGCAGTTCGGCGGCGAACAGCACCCATGCCGCGGCGAAGTGCAGTCGGTGGCTGCCCGTCAGGACTTCCATGTCACGCCCCCGTACCCATCCGTGATCGCTCGAAGTGCGGGTCGGCAGCCTACTGCCGCCCACCCCCGTGCGGGCCGCCGAGCGCCGCACCGGGATGCAGCCGCGGCGATCGAAGCACTTCTCGAAACTTTCGAGAAAGTTACCCCTTCCGGAGGCCCCCGCCCTCCCATCCTAGCCGCCCCACACTTCCCTGAAATCAGTCGATACGGCACCCAGGGCGCCACAAGGGGCCTGTGAGCTGCGGAATTTCCCCATCTGGATGATCCCTGACCAACCCAGATCATTTCGCAAGCGTGTCGAAAGTGTTGACAGTCCGACAGGTGCGGGCCAGCATCGTCGCCATCGACCGGCCCTGTCGCACGCTTCTGTCAGCCCCCACCCGAAGAGGAAGCACGCACGTGAAGCCCACCCACTCCACCCGGGGCGGCCGCCTCTCCCGGTTCGCCGGCAAGGCCCCCATCATTGCCGCGGCCTGCGCGGCCGTGCTCGTCATCCCCAACGTCGCGAGCGCCGACACGACCATCTCGACGAACAGCACCGGCACCAACAATGGGTACTTCTACTCGTTCTGGAGCCAGAACAGCGGCCAGGCCTCCATGACCCTGGGCGCCGGCGGCCAGTACAGCACCACCTGGAACAACGTCACCAACTTCGTCGCGGGCAAGGGCTGGAACCCCGGCACGACCGACCCGGTGACCTACTCGGGCACGTTCAACTGCAACGGCAACTGCTACCTGTCGCTGTACGGCTGGACCACCAACCCGCTCATCGAGTACTACATCGTCGACAACTACGGGAACTACAACCCGAGCACGGGCGCCGCCAAACTGGGCTCGGTCGTCAGCGACGGCAGCACCTACGACCTGTACTCGACGCAGCGCACCAACGCCCCCTCCATCGAGGGCGACCACTCGAACTTCACCCAGTTCTGGGCGGTCCGCCAGTCGAAGCGCACCGGTGGCACCATCACCGTGTCCAACTTCTTCACCGCGTGGGCGAAGGCGGGCCTGAACCTCGGCACCCCGAACTACCAGATCCTGGCCACCGAGGGCTACGGCAGCAGCGGCAGCTCCAACATCACGGTCAGCCACGGGGGCGGCACCACCAGCCCGTCGCCCAGCCCGACCGGCGGCACCAGCCCCTCCCCCAGCCCGTCGTCCAGCCCGTCGTCCAGCCCGACCGGTGGCACCGGCAGCGGCTGCACCGCGACCTTCGCCAACTCGTCCGACTGGGGCGCCGGTTACACCGGCGCGGTGACCGTCAAGAACAACGGGTCGACCACCACCAACGGCTGGAAGGTCACCATGACCTACAGCGGGAACCAGACGGTCACCAACCTCTGGAGCGGCACCTACACCCAGTCCGGCAACGTCGTCACGGTGAACAACGCCGCCTACAACGGCTCCGTCCCGCCCGGCGGCACCACCAACTTCGGCTTCAACGCCAACTACAGCGGCAGCAACGCCGCTCCGGCCCTCACCTGCACCACCAGCTGATCGGGCACCACCGGCCGCCAGGACGGCGGAACGGGACGCACGCCGAACGCGTGCGTCCCGTTCCGTTCCGTCCCGTTCCGTTCGGTCCGTGGGGCCGCTCGGGCCCGTGAGCCCGTGGGCCCGTCAGCCGGTGGTGTGCGGCGGGGTGTTGCCTCCCCCGGTCGGGCTCGGCGAGGCGCTCGGCGACGCGCTCGCGGACGGGCTCGGCGACGCGGACGGGGCCGGGGTCGGGTCGAGCGAGACGTTCAGCCCGCAGACGCTGTTCAGGTCCGCGGTCAGGGAGGCCTGGGCGGCCGCCGCCTGGACCGCGGTGACCGTGGTGTCGCCGTTGTCGTAGGCGGCGAGGGTGGTCGCGTAGCCGACGGCGCTGCCGGTCGCCTTGCCCGCGAGGTCCTGGAGCAGGCTGCCGATCTCGAGACGGGTGAGGACGCTACCGGCGGACCGGTCGAACGGCGCCGCCAGCGAGCAGTAGGTGTCCTGCGGGGCGGTGGTGCCGACGACCGCCGCGAGGCGGGCCACCGGGTCCAGCGCGAAGTTCTGCTGGGCCACCGGGTCGGGTGCGGTCCCGGTGAGCAGCGCGGACACCGAGGTGCCGCCCTGGCCGACCACCTTGTCGAGCACGGTGGCCGGGGCGGTGTCGGCGGACGCGTCGGCGCCGGAACCCGGGTCGGCCGCGGTGGAGTTGGCCCCGGAGGCGGCGATCTTCATCAGCGAGTCCGGGGTGACCGCCGTCCCCTCGTACTCGCCGTTGCCGACCGTGTTGTTGTCGTAGGGCAGGCGGGCGCCGCCGCCGATCGGGGCCCACTCGCCGCTGGCGAAGCGGGCCAGGGTGAGCAGGTAGGTGTGGCCGACCTCCAGCCGCGAGCCCTCGGTCGACAGCGGGGTCCGGACCGAGCCGGTGAAGGCCCAGCCGTCCACCGTCAGGGTCAGGGTGGTGGGCAGCGCGGGGGCTCCGCTGCGGTCCCAGAGGGTCTGCTGGACGGACACGGTGACCGTGCGGCTGACGTAGCCCTCTCCGGAGGCCTGTTCCTCGGCGGACGGTGTGTCGGCGGTCTCGGCGGTGACCTTGGCGACGACGGTGTGGTCGCCGTAGGAGACCCAGTCCCGGGCGGTGCCCGAGGGGAGCCGCTCCTTGGCGTCGGCCAGGATGACCCGGTGCCCGGTGGCGGCGGGGGACGCGGCGGCCGCGGGGGCGTGGTGGGTGGTGGTGCCGAGGGTCACGGCGACGGTGACGGCGGTGACGGCGGTGGCCGCGGCGAGGGCGGCGGCGGTGCGGCGGCGAGTGGTCATGTCCGTGGTCCCCATCAGTACGTCGCGTTGATCTCGGCCCGGTTGTTGGCCCCGAGGTAGTAGGTGTCGATCTCGGTCATGCAGCCGACGATCGTGTTGTTCGGGTCCACCTTGGGGGAGGCGTTGTTGCCGTGGGTGAGGCCGACGGCGTGGCCGGTCTCGTGGCAGGCGTCGGACTTGTTGATGCTGAAGTGCTTGTTGAAGCGGACGTAGTGCTGGTCGCACTTGGTGCTGGTCACCGCGTCGTCGCACCAGGTCATGCCGATGTAGGAGTCCGACAGCGTGCCGGACTGGTAGATGATGTCGGTCTCCGACGAACCGGTGTACACGCCCGAGGACTTGACGGAGACGGCCAGGTCGGTGGGGCTGTAGTAGGAGCTGAGCGCCGACTTGATGGTGCTCTTCGCGCCGGAGCTGAGCGAGCCCTGCATGTAGACCGTCAGGTCGGCGTTGTCGGTCTGGCAGAAGTGTCCCTGCGAGAGGCTGCCGTCGTAGCAGGTCGGGTAGTAGTTGCCGGTCGGGTACATGTTGTCGATGGACTGCGCCTGCGCCACTGTGGGCGTGAGCATGACAGCAGCCGTCGCGAGGACGGCCGCCACCCGGTACGAGCGGGCCAAGGGGGACTCCCTGAGGGCGTGGGGGTGGATTGCGCGGAACCTTGAATGGTCACCGCCAAGCAGAGCCTGATGGAAATCCGACAGGGGGTCAAGCCCCTTTTGTTGTCGCCCTTTTGATGATTCGTGAGCACCTGGAAGGCCTTGGTGCGGACTGCGGCCAAAGACGGTTCGGTGCCACTGTCGGCCGTTCCGGACGGATATGTTCCAACGCCCTCACCAGCAGACCGGCGGAGTCGGCCCCGCCTCCGCGCCGTTCTGCGGCGTCGTGCGCAGTGAAATCAATTCCCTTGCCGCACAAGCACCTTGGCAATATTTCGAGCCCGCACCACGATGAAACCGACGGCCGGTCGGGTCGTTTCCGGCGAACGGGGGCGCGCACGAACGGGGCGGGACGCGCCGACGGGGGCCGTGCCCGACGGGTCCCGCCGGTACGGCCGGGCCGGTCAGGGGGCGTCGAGCTCGTCGGCGGCGGCGTCGGCGTCGGCGTCGGTGAGGCCCAGGCGGAGGTGCTCGGTGTGGTAGACGGCCTGGTCGAGGAGTTCGGCGACGTGGTTGTCGTGGAGGGCGTAGACGACGGAGCGGCCCCGGCGGGTGCCGACGACGAGCCCGAGGTTGCGCAGGAGGCGGAGCTGGTGGGAGCAAGCCGACTGCTCCATGCCGACGGCGGTGGCCAACTCGGTCGCGGCGCAGGGCCCTTCGCGCAGGCGGGCGAGGATCAGCAGGCGGGAGGGCGTGGCGAGGGCCTGGAGGGTGGTGGCAACGCGGGCAGCGTTGTCGGCGTCCAGGCGGATGCGCGGGACGGCGTTCTCGGCGGGGGCGGCTCCATGACCCATGCGGCAATACTACAGATGACGGATGAAGGAATGTTCATGTGTTCCTGTATCGTCGGAAGGGTCGTCCCTCCTGCCCCCGGCCTGCGTGAAGGGTCCCGTTCGCCATGCCCTCTTCCACCCTGATCGAGCGCCCCGTCCAGGCGCCGACCCCGGACGCCGTCGCACCCCGGCGGCGCACCCGGATCCTCGCGCTGCCGGAGGCCCGGTGGGCCGCGGCGTCGCTGGCACTGTTCCTGCTGGCGCTGCCGCTGCAGCTGGTCGGCGCGTCGGCGTGGGCGTGGGGGCCGCTGTACGCGCTGTCCTACGCCACCGGCGGGTGGGAGCCCGGCTGGGCGGGGCTGCAGGCGCTGCGCGAGAAGACCCTCGACGTCGACCTGCTGATGATCGTGGCGGCGCTGGGCGCGGCCGCGGTCGGGCAGGTGATGGACGGCGCGCTGCTGATCGTCATCTTCGCGACCTCGGGCGCGCTGGAGGCGATCGCCACCGCCCGCACCGCCGACTCGGTGCGCGGCCTGCTCGACCTGGCGCCCGCCACGGCGACCCGGCTGCTGGACGACGGCACCGAGGAGAGCGTCCCGACCGGGGAGCTGTCCGTCGGCGACACGGTCCTGGTGCGCCCCGGCGAGCGGATCGGCGCCGACGGCCGGGTGCTGGACGGGGCGAGCGAGGTCGACCAGGCCACCATCACCGGCGAGCCGCTGCCGGTGGCCAAGCGGGTGGGCGACGAGGTGTTCGCCGGGACGCTGAACGGCACCGGTGCGCTGCGGGTGAAGGTCGAGCGGGACGCCTCGGACTCGGTGATCGCCCGGATCGTGAAGATGGTCGAGGAGGCGTCGGAGACCAAGGCCCCGACGCAGCTGTTCATCGAGAAGGTCGAGCAGCGCTACTCGCTGGGCATGGTGGCCGCCACGCTCGCGGTGTTCGCGGTGCCGCTGCTGGTCGGCGCGGCGTTCACGGACTCGCTGCTGCGCGCGATGACGTTCATGATCGTGGCCTCGCCGTGCGCGGTGGTGCTGGCGACGATGCCGCCGCTGCTGTCGGCGATCGCGAACTCCGGGCGGCACGGCGTGCTGGTGAAGTCCGCGGTCGTCATGGAGCGCCTGGGCCAGGTCGACGTCGTGGCGCTGGACAAGACCGGCACCCTCACCGAGGGCACCCCCCGCGTCACCGACGTCCGCCCGCTGACCGGCTCCGGCCTGGACGAGGACGGGCTGCTGGCCCTGGCCGCCGCCGCCGAGCACCCCAGCGAGCACCCGCTGGCCCGCGCCGTCGTCGACGCCGCCCGCACCCGCGGCCTCGGCCTCGCCCCGGCCGAGGACTTCACCTCCACCCCGGGCGTCGGCGTCCGCGCCACCGTCGCGGGCCGCACCGTCGCGGTCGGCACGCCCGCCCGCCTGCTCGACTCCGCCGCTCCGGCCGCCGCTCCGGCGGCCACGACGACCACCGACCCGGCCGCCGCGACGAGCGGCGCCGCCCGCGCCGCCGCGGTGGCCGCCGAACTGGAGGAGGCGGGCCGCACCGCCGTCCTGGTCGAGGCGGACGGGGCGCCGGTGGGCGTGCTGGGCATCGCGGACCGGCTCCGGCCGGACGCCGCCGCCACCGTCGGCGCGCTGGCGGCCCTGACCGGCGCCGCCCCGGTACTGCTGACCGGCGACAACCCGCGCGCCGCGGGGCGCCTGGCCGCCGAGGTCGGCATCACGGACGTCCGGGCCGCCCTGCTGCCGCAGGACAAGGTCGCCGCGGTGCGCGAGCAGGAGGCCGCGGGGCGCAAGGTGCTGGTGGTCGGCGACGGCGTCAACGACGCCCCCGCCCTGGCCGCCGCGCACACCGGCGTCGCGATGGGCCGGGCCGGGTCCGACCTCGCCCTGGAGACCGCCGACGCGGTGATCGTCCGCGACGAGCTCGCCACCGTCCCCGCCGTGGTCGCCCTCTCCCGCCGGGCCCGCTCCCTGGTGGTGCAGAACCTGGTGATCGCGTCGGCGTTCATCACCGTGCTGGTGGTGTGGGACCTCGTCGCGACCCTGCCGCTGCCGCTGGGCGTGCTCGGCCACGAGGGTTCCACCGTCATCGTCGGCCTGAACGGCCTGCGCCTGCTGCGCGACGCCGCGTGGGACCGGGCCGCGGCCGGGGGACGGCGGTGAACGGCCGGGCGGTGAACGGCCGGGCGGCGACCGGGGGGACGGCGATGAGCGGCCCGGGGACGGCGGTGAGCCGCCGGGACGGGAGCGCCCCGGCGCTGCGGGGTAGGGTCACCGCCGTGACCACCATGATCGAACCGGGGGCCGCCCGCCCCGTCCGCGTTGCCCCCGCCGCTGCCGCGGAGGGCGTCCGATGAGCCGCCGTTCCCGTACCAGGGCGGCCAAGGTGCCCGCGCAGGGGGGCGCGGCCGCCCGCTGCACCGTCTCGGTCTGCCGGGGCTGCTGCTGCGGCACCCCGAAGGTGCCGCGGCTGGACCACGCCGCGCAGCTCGCCGAGTTGCGCGCGGGCCTCGCGGAGGTCGCCACCGTCCGCCCGGTGCCCTGCCTGGACTCCTGCGAGCACGCCAACGTGGTCGTCGTCCAGCCCTCGGCGGAGGGTCGGCGGGCGGGCGGGCGACCGGTGTGGCTGGGGCTGGTCAACGACCGCGACGCCTCCGCCGACATCACCGCCTGGATCGCGGCGGGCGGGCCGGGCCTGGCCGAGATGCCCGCCATCCTCGACCTGTACGTCTTCTCGCCCTCCCGCCGCGTCCGGGAGCAGCTCGACTCCTGAGCCCTCCCCCGGGCGGTGTTGGCGCGGCCCGGTCCGGGATGGCTACCATCCCGAATATGCGGACGAGCGAAGGCGTGGAGTGGGGCCTGCACTGCTGCCTCGCCCTGCTCTGGGTGGGCGGCGCGGAGCCGGTGTCCTCGGCCCGGCTGGCCGCGATGTTCGAGCTGTCGCCGACGTACCTGAACAAGGTGCTGCAGCGGCTGACCCGGGCCGGGCTGCTGAGCTCCACCCCCGGGCCGCGCGGCGGGGTGCGGCTGGCCCGGGAGCCGGAGCGGATCACCATGATGGACGTGGTGGCGGCCGTCGAGGGGCCGGACCCGCTGTTCGCCTGCGCCGAGATCCGGCAGCACGGCGCGGGCGCGGAGGGCGCGGCGGCCCGCGAGTTCGCCCGGCCGTGCGGGGTCTCCACCGCGATGCGCCGGGCCGAACTGGCCTGGCGCCGCGAGCTGTCCGGCCGGACGGTCGCCGACCTGGCGGCGGCCACCCCGGCCGCGTCGGTGGCCCGGTTCCGCACCAACTACGCCCGCCTGGCGGGCACTTCCGCCTGAGCCCGGTCCTCCGGTCGGTACGGCGCCGCGCCCGGCGGCGCCGTACCCGGCGGCGCTACATCCACATGAACGGCATGCCCGCGACGGCCGCGGCGGAGCGGTTGCTGAGCGCCAGCACCTCGTCCGCCTTGTCCGCCTTGTCCGGGGAGGCGGCCGCCCGCTGGTCGACGTAGCGCGAGACGGTCAGCGTGATGTGATGGCCGACCAGTTCGACCCGGGTCACCGACATCGGCTTGACGCCCTCGGCGGGGGCGGACTGCCCGTCCGGATAGGTGAATTCGAAGTCCGCGGCCTTCTCCCGGACGGTCTGCAGGGCCTTGGCCGCGGCGCCCGCGTCGAGGAAGCGCAGCACCGTCACGCTGGAGACCACCGGCTGGTCGCCGCGGGTGAGCGCGACCCCGATCCAGCCCTGGCAGCCGAGGTCCGCCAGCACGTTGCGGGTCTTGTCGTTCTGCACGGCCGCGCAGTCCGCGCCCTCCCGGGAGGCCGAGCGGCGGGCCCGGTAGCCGTCGTACTCGTAGGTCCGCTGCGCGGGGAAGTACCGTTCCGCGACGAAGGACTGGGACTCCGTCAGCGGCGGCGCGGGGTGGCCCGCCACGGCCGCGGCGGTCTGGAGCTTGTCCCCGGACGGCACGCCCGTCGCGCTCTCCCCCCGGTGCGGCAAGGTCGCCACCACCCAGACCCCGCCGGTCGCGAGCACCGCGACGACGCTCCACAGCAGGGCCAGCCGCCGCCGCTCGCCGACCGCCCGGTGCCCGGTCGGCGGGTGCTCGTCGTCCGCGCGGTGCCCGGTCGGCTGCTCGTCGTCCGCGCGCGCGGGCGCTCCCCGCTGGATGGTCATGGCGCAGATTGTAAGCAGTTGATCGGACGGTCGTTCCTTCGGGTCGGACGCACGCGCACTTCGGACCGTCCGCGCGCCGTTCCGGACCTCCCCGCTACGCTGTGTGACGCATCTCTCCCCGTGCCCCGGCGTTCGTACGACCGGCCGACGGTCGGCGAAACGGCAGGTCGGGGCCGTGTTGTGACAACCGGCACAGCCTGCGGGCGATCTTCTGGCGGGTTCCCTCTGGCGGACGTCGGGGCGGCCCGGGCAGGATCGGGCCATGGACCTCCTCGACATCCTGACCGACAAGGGCCTTCGCCGGGAACTGCCCACCCGGGAGGAGGCACTGGCCGTGCTGGCCACCACCGACGACCAGTTGCTGGACGTGGTCGCGGCCGCCGGCCGGGTGCGCCGACAGTGGTTCGGCCGCCGGGTGAAGCTCAACTACCTGGTGAACCTGAAGAGCGGGCTGTGTCCGGAGGACTGCTCGTACTGCTCGCAGCGCCTCGGCTCGAAGGCGGAGATCCTCAAGTACACCTGGCTGAAGCCGGACCAGGCCGCCGAGGCGGCGGCCGCGGGCGTCGCGGGCGGGGCCAAGCGGGTCTGCCTGGTGGCGAGCGGGCGCGGCCCGACGGACCGCGACATCGACCGGGTCGCGGACACCATCGCGGCGATCAAGGACGCGGACGCGAACGTCGAGGTCTGCGCCTGCCTGGGCCTGCTCTCCGACAACCAGGCCGAGCGGCTGAAGGCGGCCGGGGCGGACGCGTACAACCACAACCTGAACACCTCCGAGTCCACCTACGGCGACATCACCACCACCCACACCTACGCGGACCGGGTCGACACCGTCACCAAGGCGCACGGCGCGGGCCTGTCCGCCTGCTCGGGCCTGATCGCGGGCATGGGCGAGAGCGACGAGGACCTGGTCGACGTGGTGTTCGCGCTGCGCGAGCTGGACCCGGACTCGGTGCCGGTGAACTTCCTGATCCCGTTCGAGGGCACCCCGCTCGCCGAGGAGTGGAACCTCACCCCGCAGCGCTGCCTGCGGATCCTGGCGATGGTCCGGTTCGTCTGCCCCGACATCGAGGTGCGGATCGCCGGCGGCCGCGAGGTGCACCTGCGCTCGATGCAGCCGCTGGGCCTGCACATCGCCAACTCGATCTTCCTGGGCGACTACCTGACCAGCGAGGGCCAGGCCGGGCAGGCCGACCTCGACATGATCAAGGACGCCGGCTTCGAGGTCGAGGGCGCCGAGCAGACCACCCTCCCCCGCCACCGCGCCCACGCCGCCGCGGGCGGCGGCTGCGGCGGCCACCAGGAGGAGGGCGCCTGCGGGACGGACGCCTGCGGGACGAGTGGCGGCGCCGGTTGCGGCAGCGTCTGCGGCGGCCACGGCGAGGCGCCGGAAGCCGTCCAGACCGAAGGCGTCGAGGACGAGGCGCGCACCGACCTGGTCCGGGTGCGCCGCCGGGGCGCCGGTACCGAGCTGGCGCCGAACGCCTGATGGAACGTCAGCAACTCCTGGACGCCGCGCAGTTGATCGACCTGGACCGGGCGCACGTCTGGCACCCGTACGGTCCGATGCCCGGGACGGCCCGTCCGCTCGTGGTGGAGTCGGCCGCGGGCGTGCGCCTGCGGCTGGCCGAACCCGTGGGCGGGCACCGGGAGTTGGTCGACGGCATGTCGTCCTGGTGGGCGGCGGTCCACGGCTACCGGCACCCGGTGCTGGACGCCGCGGTGCGCACCCAGCTCGACTCGATGAGCCATGTCATGTTCGGCGGGCTGACCCACCGCCCGGCCGTCGAACTGGCGGTCAAACTGGTCGAGTTGACGCCCGAGCCGCTGCAGCACGTGTTCCTCGCCGACTCCGGTTCGGTGTCGGTCGAGGTCGCGCTGAAGATGTGCCTGCAGTACTGGCGCTCGCTCGGCCGCCCGGAGAAGCACCGGGTGCTGACCTGGCGCGGCGGCTACCACGGCGACACCTTCCACCCGATGTCGGTGTGCGACCCCGAGGGCGGGATGCACCACCTGTGGGGCGGGGTGCTGCCCCGGCAACTGTTCGCCGCCGAGCCGCCCGCCGGGTACGACGCCCCCGCCGACCCGGCGTACCTCGCGCACCTGACCGGGCTGATCGAGCAGCACGCGGGCGAACTCGCCGCCGTGATCGTCGAACCGGTCGTCCAGGGTGCGGGCGGGATGCGCTTCCACAGCCCCGAGTACCTGCGCGCGCTGCGGGAGTTGTGCGACGCGCACGACGTGCTGCTGGTCTTCGACGAGATCGCCACCGGCTTCGGCCGCACCGGCGAGCTCTTCGCCGCCGACCACGCGGGCGTCTCCCCCGACGTGATGTGCCTGGGCAAGGCGCTGACCGGCGGCTACCTGACCCTCGCCGCGACGCTGTGCACCGGCCGGGTCGCCGAGGGCATCTCGCGCGGCGAGGTCCCGGTGCTGGCGCACGGCCCGACCTTCATGGGCAACCCGCTGGCCGCGGCCGTCGCCAACGCCTCGATCGACCTGCTGCTGCAGCAGGACTGGCGCGCCGAGGTGCGGCGGATCGAGACCGGCCTGCGCGCCGCGCTCGCCCCGTGCGCAGGACAGCCCGGGGTCGCGGACGTCCGGGTGCTGGGCGCGATCGGCGTGGTCCAACTGGACGCGCCCGTCGACATGGCGGCGGCCACCGCGGCCGCCACCGAACAGGGCGTGTGGCTGCGGCCGTTCCGCGACCTGATCTACACCATGCCGCCGTTCGTCACCGGGGACGAGGACCTGGCCGCGATCGGCCGGGCGGTCGCCGCCGCAGCGGCCGCCTCGACCGCCGCCACCGCCTCGATCGCCGCTACCAGCTAGGCCCCGCGCCCACGCCTGGTGGGCCCGCTGCTCTGACGCCTCACCGGGCCACCGGGCCACCGGGCCACCGGGCCACCGGGCCACCGGGCCACCGGGCCACCGGGCCACCGGGCAGGATGGATCGGGCGGTCCGCCGCTGTCGCCGACCTGCTCCCCCTCCCCCGTCACCCGTCCCCTCCCCCACCACCCACACCACCCCAGCCAGGAGCACCGCACCATGTCACCCGTCCTCTTCGTCACCGGCACCGGCACCGAGGTCGGCAAGACGCTCACCACCGCCGCAGTCGCCGCGCTCCGCTCCGAGCCGGTCGCGGTGCTCAAGCCGGGCCAGACCGGGCTCGGGCCGGACGAGCCGGGGGACGCCGACGAGGTCGCCCGGCTGGCCGGGCCGCTGGTGCGCCCGGTCGAGCTGGCGCGCTACCCGGAGCCGCTCGCCCCGGAGACGGCGGCCCGCCGGGCCGGGCTGCCGCCGCTGGCCCCCGCGGACGTCGCCAAGGCCGTCGCCGGACTCGCCGCCGAGCACCGCACCGTCCTGGTCGAGGGCGCGGGCGGGCTGCTGGTCCGCTACGACGAGCAGGGGCACACCCTCGCCGACTTCGCCCTGGCCTGCCGACTCCTGGGCCTGGACGTCGAGTTCCTGCTGGTCGCGGCGGCGGGCCTGGGCACCCTGAACGCCACCGCGCTCACCGCCGAGGCCCTGCGCCACCGCGGCCTGCCACTGCGCGGCACGGTCATCGGCTGCTGGCCCGCCGACCCCGACCTCGCCACCCGCTGCAACCTCGCCGACCTGCCCACCGCCGCCGGAGCCCCCCTGCTCGGCGCCCTCCCGTCCGGCGCCGCCGCCCACACCCCCGCCACCTTCCGCCCCTTCGCCGCCGCCGCCCTGGCCCCGTCCCTGGGCGGCCGGTGGGACGCCGCGGCCTTCGCCGCCGCCCACCCGGCCTGATGGACGACCCCGCCCCCGACGCCTCCCACGCCCTGCGCGCGGGCCTGCACTCCCCCGCGCAGGCCCTGGACTTCGTCCGCTGGCTGGCCGCCGCCTGGACGGACCGCCCGCTCAGCCCCGCGGACGGCTGCCCCGAAGCCGAACTCGCCGCCGCCGAAGCCCGGTTGGGCTTCCCGCTGCCCGCCGCCCTGCGCTCCGGCTACGCCCTGTTCGGCCGCCGGGACGACCTGACCCGTACCCAGGACGCGCTGCTCCCGCCGTCCGGGCTGTACGTCGACCGCGCCGACGAGGCGGCGGACGGGATGCTCGTCTTCCGCGAGGAGAACCAGAGTTGCGCGTTCTGGGGCCTCCCGCTGTCCGCCCCCGACCGGGACGACCCGCCGGTGCTGGTGGACGCGGGCGACGGCTGGTTCCCCTTCCTGCCGCGGATGTCACTGGCCTGGGTCGAACTCGTCCTCACCGAGTTCCTGCTCGGCTCCCCGCACTACGACGCCTGCGAACTCCCGCCCGCCCTGCTGCCCGCCCTGCACGCCCGGCACGCCCGCCTCCCCCTCCCCGACCACCCGATGTGGGCCAGTTGGGCCGACTCGCCGATCCGCTGGTACGCCGCCCCCGGCCGCCTGCTCCGCCACGACGGCCCCGGCCCGCGCTCCTGGCTGCACGCCACCACCCGCACCCCGGCCGAACTCGCCGCCCTGCACGCCGACTTCCCCACCCGCTGGGTGCGCTGAAGGCCGCCCGGTGGGCCCGGGCGGCCTTCGGCGGGGCGGGGCGGTCAGCCCGCGTTCTTGCTGCTCTTGCGGACGGCCTTCTTCGCGGCCCGCTCCTCGGTGGGGGCGTCCGCCGTGGCGAGGGTGCCGCTGGAGCTCTCCAGGTGGGCGCGGACGAACCACTGGTACTGCTCCAGGTCGCGCAGCTGCTCGATGAGCAGGTCCTCGGTGGCGGGGTCGATCTTCCCGGCCTGCTCGACGGCGTTCCGCAGGTCGGTGATGACGCCGGTGTAGACCAGGTCGAGGGCGCCCAGGTGGGCGATGGCGTCGGCCCGGCCGACGCTGTAGTCGTCCCAGCCGCGCTCGGCGACCAGGCGTCCGGGCGTGCCGTGCGCGACGCCGCCGAGGGTGGCGATCCGCTCGGCGACGTCGTCGGCCATCTCGCGCACCCGGTCGACCTGGGGGTCGAGCATCTCGTGGACGGCGATGAAGTGCGGGCCGACCACGTTCCAGTGGATGTGCTTCAGAGTGAGGTGCAGGTCGTTCAGTGCGTGCAGCCGCCCCTGCAGAGCGACGATCAGCTCCGCTCCCTGCTCGGTGGTCAGACCGGGAACGGTGTAGGCGGGGCGGCGGTCGTCACGGTTGGTGCTGCGGGCCATGGCGGGTTCTCCTCATCACAGGGTCGGTGCTGAACAGTGCTGGACAACGCCTTCCCGATTCCGCACCGACCATGAGCCCCGATCCGCCGAACGGGTGAACGCCTCCCCCGTCCGCCAGGACGGACGGCGGGCGGACGGGCGCCCGGAGCCGAGCACCGGCCCGTCCGCGCCCCCTCCCGGGCGTCGCGCACGCTCAGCCCGTCCGGTCCGGCGCCGGAACCTCCGGCCCGGCCGAGCCCTGCGGGTAGGGCACCGCGGGCGGCGGGTCCGCCAGGACCGGTGCGGCCAGCTCCCAGAGTCGCTCGACCTCGGCGGCCGTGGTGAACACCCGGTGGTCGCCGCTCAGGGCGTGCCGGAAGACCTGCGCGTAGGCGCCGAGGGAGTCGGCGGCGCCGGGCAGCGGCTCCAGGCCGAGCACCCCGTCCACCGTCCCGGGCCGGGGCCCGGGGCGGCTCAGCCGGACGTCGAGCCGGACGTCCGCGGCGGCGCCCAGGCCCACCGCCAGTTCCGGGCCGGGTCCGTCCCCGTCCCGCGCCGGGCGGAAGCGGACGGTGAGCCGGTGGTCGGCCGAGTCCAGGGCCTTGCCGGTGCGCAGCAGGAAGGGGACGCCCTGCCAGCGCGGGTTGTCGATCCGGACCTCGACGGCGGCGAAGGTCTCGGTGGCCGAGTCGGCGGGGACCCCGTCCTCGTCCCGGTAGCCCTCGTACTGGCCGAAGACCGTCCGCGCCGGGTCGAAGGGCCGGGTCTGTTCGAACAGGCGGAGCCGGGCGGCCCGCTCGGCCCCGGGGTCGTCGGAGCCGGGCGGCTCCATCGCCGCGGCCGCCAGGACTTGGCACAGGTGGGTGGGGACCATGTCGCGGAAGGTGCCGGTGTGTTCCATGAAGGAGGCCCGGCCCTCGATGCCGATCTCCTCCGGGACGTCGATCAGCACCGAGGCGACGTGGCGGGCGTCCCAGGACGCGGCGAGCCAGGGGTTGGCGGTGCGCAGCGCCAGCAGGGCCCGGACCGACTCCTTGGCCAGGAAGTGGTCGATCCGCAGGACCCGCTCCTCGGGGGCGAGGGAGGCCAGCAGCGCGTTCAGCGCGCGGGCGGTGTCGACGTCCTCGCCCACGGGTTTCTCCACCATCACGGTGGCCCCCTCGGCGAGGCCCTCGCGCCCGATCATCCGGAGCATGCCCTCCGCCTGCCCCGGAGGCACGGACAGGTAGAGGAGGACCCGGCAGTCCGCGCCGAGCCGGGTGCGCCGCTCCCGCACCGCCGCCGCGAGGCCGGAGCCGTCCTCGGCGGACGCCGTGGTGAAGCCGACCTGCTCGGCGAAGCGCTCCAGCGCCCCGTGGTCGGCGGCGTCGGTGGCGTCGGTGGCGTCGGCGACCGCCTGGACGACCTGGCGGCGGAAGTCCTCGTCCGTGCCGGGCGAGTGGCGGCCCGAGCCGACGACCGCGAACCGTTCGGGCAGCAGGTCGCGTTCCCAGAGTTCGAACAGGGCGGGGAAGAGCATCCGTCGCGCGAGATCACCGGTCGCCCCGAACAGGACGAGGAGGACCGGCGCGTCGTCGGTGCGGGCTGCGGCGGCGGGCGAGGCTGTCACGTCAACGGCTCCGGTGATCGGTGCGGGGATCGGGGTGCGGGGGTCGCTCGCCCTGCCTTCCCCGCTTTCGCGCTCCCACTCTCGCCCGAACGGGTTTCCCGCCCGTCCTGACGTTGCGCCAGGCACCCGGTCGGCAACGGTCGGTTGTCAGTACCGGGCGGAAGGATGACGGTCATGAACAACGCCGCCCTGCTCACTTCCGGCGACTACGCCGACGCCGTCGCCACTGCCACCCGGGCCGCCGCCGCCTACTACGCGGACGGGACGACGACGCTCGGGGACGACGAGTACGACGCGCTGGCGCGGGCGATCGCCGCGTACGAGCAGGCGCACCCGGAGGAGGTGTCGGAGCAGTCGCCGACCGGCAAGGTCGCGGGCGGCGCCGCGGAGGGGGACGTCACGCACTCGGTGCCGATGCTCTCGCTCGACAACGTGTTCTCGGGAGAGGAACTCGCGGACTGGGCGGCCTCGTTGGAGCGGCGGCTGGGCCGGTCCCCGGCCGGGTGGTGCGTGGAACCGAAGCTGGACGGGCTGGCGATCGCAGCCCGGTACGAGGGGGGTGCGCTGCGGCAGGTGCTGACGCGCGGCAACGGCCTCGCGGGCGAGGACATCACGCACACCGCGGGCGACGTGCTGGGCCTGCCGGCCGTCCTGACCGAGCCGATCGACGTCGAGCTGCGCGGTGAAGTCCTGCTGACGCACGCCCAGTTCGAGCTGGCGAACGAGATCCGCACGGCGCACGGCGCGGTGCCGTTCGCCAACCCGCGCAACGGCGCGGCGGGCACGCTGCGGGCCAAGGACCGGCCGTACCGGATCGAGTTGACGTTCTTCGCCTACGACGCGGTCGGCCTGGCCGGGGCGGACGGAGCGCTGGCGCACAGCGCGCTGCTGGAGCGGCTCGCGGCGCTCGGGGCGAACACGGCGGCGTCGACGGCGGCCGCGCCGCAGCGCTGCGAGAGCGTCGAGGAGGTGCAGCGGCGGGTCGAGGAGATCGCGGGGATGCGGGCGGCGCTGCCGTTCGGCATCGACGGCGTGGTGGTGAAGGCGGACGACGCGGCCGACCAGGCGCAGGCCGGTTCCGGTTCGCGGGCGCCGCGCTGGGCGGTGGCCCGCAAGCTCGCCGCCGAGCACAAGGTGACCAGGCTGCTGGCGGTGGAGTGGGCGGTCGGCCGGACGGGCGTCATCGCGCCGCGCGCCGTGCTGGAGCCGGTGGTGATCGACGGCGTGACGGTGTCGTTCGCGACGCTGCACAACCCGGCCGACATCACCCGCCGCGGCCTGATGCTGGGCGACCGGGTCTTCGTCTACCGCGCGGGGGACGTCATCCCGCGGGTGGAGGCGCCCCTGGTGGAGGAGCGCACCGGCGCGGAGCGGCCGATCGTCTTCCCCTCGGCCTGCCCGCGCTGCGGGGAGGCGATCGACACCGGCGAGCAGCGCTGGCGCTGCGTGCGGGGCCGCAACTGCCAGGTGGTGGCGTCGATCATCTACGCGGCGGGCCGCGACCAGCTGGACATCGAGGGCCTGGGCTCGACCCGGGCGGTGCAGCTGGTGGAGGCCGGGCTGGTCCGCGACCTGGCGGACGTGTTCACCCTGACCCGCGAGCAACTGCTCTCCCTGGAGCGGATGGGCACCACCAGCACCGACAACCTGCTCGCCGCCATCGAGACCGCCCGCACCCGTCCGCTGGGCCGGGTCCTGTGCGCGCTGGGCGTGCGCGGCACCGGCCGCAGCATGTCGCGCCGGATCGCCGCGCACTTCGGCTCGATGGCCGCGATCCGCGCCGCGGACGCCGAGACCCTGGCCGCCGTCGAGGGCATCGGCCCGGAGAAGGCCCGCCTGGTCGTCTCCGAACTCGCCGAACTCTCCACCCTGTTGGACCGCCTGGCCGCCCTCGGCGTCGGCACCCAGGTCACCGCACCCACCGCCCCCGTCACCGCCCCCGCCGTGGGGACCAGCGAGGACGCGGAGGTCCCCGCCGCGGGTCCGCTCACCGGCGAGGCCGTGGTCGTCACCGGCTCGATGACCGGCCCGCTGGCCGCCCTCTCCCGCAACGAGATGAACGAACTGATCGAGCGCGCCGGCGGCAAGGCCTCCTCCTCCGTCTCCGGGCGCACCACCCTGCTGGTCGCGGGCGAGAAGGCCGGCTCCAAGCGCGCCAAGGCCGAGGAGCTGGGCATCCGCATCCTCGACCCCGAGCAGTTCGCCACCCTGCTCGCCGCCCACCTGCCCGTGGCGGCCTGAGCCGGGGCTGCTGTCGGCACGTCGACGCCCGGACCTAGACTCGGGACGCGGGCTACGGCCTCGGCGAGTGAGCGCGCGGGTGTGCGAGCCGAGGAGCGGGAGCTGCACCTGGCCGGTGCCGGCCTGCGGCGGCCGCGTCCGCCCCGCTTCCCCGATCGCCCTGCACCGGAGCCCTCGACGTGACCGACTCCACGACCACCGTCCGCCCGCCCCACCAGCCCCATCCGTACGTGGGCGGGCGGGCGGTGGCGTTGCGGGCCCTGGCGGCATGGCGTTCCGGCGGGGGCGGCGCGCCCCGGACGGTGCTGGTCACGGGTGGTTCCGGCAGCGGCCGTTCCCGGTTGCTGACCGGGTTCCTGATGCTGTGCGAGCCGTCCGAGCGGGAGCGGTTCGACCTCGCCGCGCTCGATCCGGCCACCGTGCCGCCGGGCGGGCTGCCCGCGCCGCCGGTGTTCGACGCCGCCGGGCGGACGGCGCTCCAACTGCGCTGGCTGGTGGCGGACCACTTCGCGCCCGGTGCCGTGCGGGCCGACGAGCTGGCCGGGCGGCTGGCCGGGATCGGGGCGCCCGAGCGGCCGGTGGCGGTGGTGGTCGCGGACGTGGACCGGGCAGGGGTGCTGGCCGGGTCGGGTGAGCCCGCGCTGGTCGCCGAGCAGGTGCTGCGGCCGCTGGCGCTGGCCCCCGGGGTCCGGCTGCTGGCGGACGTGGACCGGGCCGAGGCGCAGTGGTTGGCCGAGCAGCTGCCCGGTGACCAGCTGCTGGTGATGGACCTGGACCGGGAGCCGTGGCGGGACGAGGAGGGGCTGCGGCTGCAGGCCGAGTACTCCCTGCGGGACCCGGGCGGTGCGGCCGAGCTGGCCCGGACGGCGGACGGTCCGCTGGTGGTCCGGCTCGCCGCCTGGTCGTCCCGCAGCAGGCCGGGCGGGCCGGGCGGGCCGGTGCCGACGCCGTTGCCGTTGCCGTTGCCGCGCACCGTCGGTGACGCGCTCGACCTGCAGGCCCGGCTGCACGGCGCGGACGAGCTGACGCTGCGCCGCCTGCTGGCCCCGCTGGCCCTGGCCGGGCCCGGCGAACCGCTGCCGCTGGAGCTCTGGGCGCCGCTGGCCTCGGCGGTCGCGGGCAGGGACCTCGGTCCGGCGCTGGCGGGTGGGCAGCACCTGCTGCTGCCGTTCTTCGACCTGGCCTCGGCGGAGGGGGAGCCCCCGGCCGTCCGGATCGTGCACCCGGCGCTCGCCGCCGAGCTGCGCGAGCGCTTCGGCGGCACCGTCCACGAGGTGCAGCGCCGGTTGACCGCCGCCCTGCTGGCCACCCTCGACGGGGACGGCCCCGGGCGGTGGGCGCGGGCCGCGCCGTACGTCCGGGAGCAGGTGGTCGGGCACGCGCTGGAGGGCGGCGTGCTGCCGGATCTGATGGCGGACGGCGGGTTCCTGGTGCACGCCGAGCAGGTCCGGCTGCGGGCCGCCGCCGAGCGCCTGGTCGCCGCCGGTACGGAGCTGCCGCCGCTGGGCCGGACGTGGCTGCGGCTGGCGACGCTGTTCGTCCGCCAGCAGCTGGAACCTCGGTTGCGGGCCGCCCTGCTGGAGCACGGCGCCCGCCAGGACGGCCTGCCCGCGCCGGAGTTCGGCGTGGAGCTGCCGTGGTGCACGCTCTGGGCCCGGCCGTTGGCGGGGGTGCGCGGGGTCACGGCGGCGATCGGACCGACGGGCGCGAGCCTGCTGGTGGCCTACCGACCGGGCGCGGAGCCGGAGTTGACGGCCTACGAGGTGCTGACGGGCACCCCGGCGGGGTGCGACCCCGAGCGGGTGGTCCGCCCCGGCGAGGAGCAACGCGCCGCCACCCCGCTGGGGATCAGCACCGGCGCCGACTACCTGCGGCTGTGGACGCGGGGCGCGGACGGGCGACCGAGCGAGCAGGTCGCGGTGTTCGTCTCCGGTGCCCCGCTGGGCGGCGCCGACCTGACCCCGGACGGCCTGCTGCTGCTCGCCGACGCCCGGGGTGTCGCGGTGCTGCGGCCGTCCGCGCTGCCGGTCCGGCCGTAGCGGGCGACTCCCCCTGACGGCCGGTCAGTCCCCGGTGGTGGGTTCGCCCGCAAGCAGGCGGGCCACCAGGGCGTCGACGAGGTGGGTGCGCTGTTCGGGGGTGTGCAGGTCGGGGAGGGTGAGCCGTTCCAGGGTCAGCCAGTTGAGGGCGAGGACCAGCAGCTGGACGGTGGTGGTGTCGCCGGGCAGGCCGGAGGCGAGGTGGTAGTCGGTGTTGAAGCGGAGGTCGGCGGCGACCCGGCGGGTGAGGACGTCACGGAGTTCGGGGCGGCGCAGGGCGGCGAGGCGCAGTTCGAGCAGGGCGAGGAAGCCGGTGGGGTAGGCGGCGACCCGGTCCAGGACCTGGTGCATGAGGGCGGTGAGCCGAGCGGCGTCGCGGGGGCCCTCGAAGCCCCGGGCGAGGGTGTCGGCGCCGGGGTCGAGCCGTTCGTAGACGCGGTCGGCGCACTGGGCGAGCAGGGCGTCCCGGTTGGCGAAGTAGTTGGAGACGGTGCCTGCGGGGACGGCGGCGCGCTGGTCGACGGCGCGGAAGGTGAGGCCGCGGGCGCCCTCCTCGGCCAGCACCTCCAGGGCGGCGTCGAGCAGGGCCGTCCGGCGTTCGGGGTTGCTGCGTGCCATCGCTTGTGACCACTCCAGTCGTAGTGCTACGGTCTTACCACTCCATCCAGAGTACTACGGATGGAGTCCTGTTCCCCGCCGAGAGGTTCCTGGATGCGAAAGCTCGTGTACTACGTCGCCGTCTCCGTGGACGGCTTCATCGCCGGCCCGTCCGGCGAGTTCGACTTCTACCCCGCCGCCCCCGACATGGCGGAGCACCAACTGACCGAGTTCCCCGAGACGATCCCGGTGCAGGCCCGCCCGCACCTGGGCCTGACCGACACCCCGAACCGGCGCTTCGACACCGTGCTGATGGGTCTGGGCGCCTACCGCCCGGGGCTGGACGCGGGCATCCCCAGCCCCTACCCGCACCTGGAGCAGTACGTGGTCTCCAGCTCGCTGCCCGCCGTGGACGACCCCGCGGTGCACCTGGTGCGCGCCGATCCGCTGGGCCTGGTGCGGGAGTTGAAGCAGCAGCCCGGCAGCGGCGACCTCTGGCTGTGCGGCGGCGGTCGGCTGGCCGCCGAACTGCTGCCGGAGATCGACGAGTTGGTGCTCAAGCGGTACCCGGTGGTGGCGGGCGGCGGCATCCCCGCGTTCGCCGGGCCGCTGCGCCCACGCCCGTTCGCCCCGGTGGAGACCCTGACCTTCAGCCACGGCGGCACCGTCACCACCTACCGCCCCGCCGGGTAGCGTGGGCCCCAGGAGGCCCGGCCCCGCGCCGGGCCGTACGAGGGGGATCGACGGAGCATGGAAGCAACAGAACTGACGACCCGTTGGGTGCGGCCGGAGGACGGCGGCCCGGAGGTGTTCCTGGCGGCGCCCGCGGGCGCCGCACCGGCGGCCACCGTGGTGGTGGGCCAGGAGCTGTTCGGGGTCACGGCCTGGGTGCGCGGGGTGTGCGAGCGGCTGGCCGCCGCCGGGTACGCCGCCGTCGCACCGGACTTCTACGGGCGCGAGACGCAGCGCGCCGACCTGCCGTACGACGACGCGGGGCGGGTCGAGGGGTTCGCCCTGCTGGGCACCCTGACCACCGAACGGGTCGTCGCCGACACCGCCGCCGCGCTGGCCGTCGGCGCGTCCCTGGGCGGGGGCCCGGGCCGGGCGTTCGTCGGCTTCTCGGTCGGCGGCCACCTCGGCCTGCTCGCCGGGGCCCACCTGCCGCTGGACCTGGTCGCCGCCTGCTACCCCACCTGGACGCTGGAGGGCGGCACCCCGCTCGCCGACGACCACCCACCGCTCGCCGAACCGGGCGCGGCCGCGCTCGCCGCCCACGGCACGACCGTCCTCGGCCTGGTCGGCGCCGAGGACCACGTCGTCCCGCCCGAGCAGTGGGCCCGCATCGGCGAGCGCCTCGCCACCGCGGGCGTCCCGCACGACCTGGTCGCCTACCCGGGCGTCCCGCACGGCTTCCTGTGCGACCACCGCCCGGCCACCCACCGCCCCGAGGAGACCGCGGACGCCTTCGCCCGCATCCTCACCGCCCTGTCCACCCTGCCCACGCTGCCCTCGCTGCCCGCTCGGCAGGCCTGACCCCCGACCACCCCGGCCCCGCCCGAGACCCGCCGGGCGGGGCCTCACGCCTCCCCGCCGTCCCCGTTGCCCTCGTCGCCCTCGTCGAGCCGCTGCAGCACGGTCGTCAACTCCCCTGACGCGTACAGCCCTTCCAGCACCGCGATCATGCCGTCGATGCCCGCGTCCCGGACGATCAGCCCGTCGGAGCACCAGAAGTACCGCCCGCCCAACTCCTCGCCGGTGCGGGCCCACCGCTCCATCAGCCGCCCGACCTCGGCGTGGGTGAAGACCGTCGCGCTCCACCGCGACCCGTCCGCGGCCAGCCGGACCTCGACGTCCACGTTGCAGAGCTCCGCCAGCGGCTCCCCCGGGTCGGGCAGGAACACGGCCGTGAACCCCGCCCTGCGCACCCGGTACCACGGCCCGTCCCAGCCCTGCCCGAACTCCGCGCCGTCCATCCCCGCAGCATCCCGAACCGGCCCGCCCGGCTCAACGCCTTTTTGCCCGTACGCCGAACGGGCGCCACCGCGTCACCCACCCGCCCCGCGGCGCGTTGGACCACCGTCAGCCCGCCCCCTCCCCAGCCCGAGGACCCCGCCCCATGCGCACCGCACTCGCCACCCTCGCCCTCGCCGCCGCCCTGCTCTCCCCCGCCGCTCCCGCCCTCGCCGAGGAAGCGGCCGCCCCCGTCCCCAACCAGGGCTACAGCATCCCGGTCGGCGCCGTCACCGACCTGGGCGCCCTCCCGGTGCTGGGCGGCCTGGGCAACGACTTCGCCCACCTGCTGGGCCAGTAGGCCGGTCTCAGAACTGCAGCGCCCAGCGGTCGAGGTGCCGCTCGAAGTACTCCGATCCGCCGGTCACCCACAACCGCCGCACCCCGTTGGCGACCCTGGCGGAGGCGTCCACGCCGTGGAGCCGGTGGACGTCGTCGGACGGGCCGCTGAAGTTCTCGTCCTTGAGGCACCGGCCCATCCGCCATCCGACGTGGGCACGGCAGCCGAAACACAGAACGGGGTGTCCGGGGCCGCTGTCGCGGTCCCGGACACCCCGGGGCTGAGCAGGTGCGCCTACCTCCCCGTGTGCACGGGACGGTCCCACGGCTCGGACGGCCCGTCACCGTGCGGCGGGCACGGCTTGGGCGGGCACGGCTTGGGCGGACAGACCCGGGTGTCCTGCACGGTGATCTCCGAGCAGGGGTGGTCCTCGGTCAGCACGACCGCGTTCACCGGCTCGCGCGGCAGGGCGTAACCGTCCGGGGCCGACACCTCCTGCCAGTAGTACGTGCCGAGCGGAAGGTCCCGCGCCGAGCAGACGCCGTCGGCGGCGGTGGTGCAGGGCTGCCCCACCTTGGTGTCCGCATTGGCACCGAGGGTCTGCAGGCCCGGGATCCCGTTGGTTTCGCGCCAGAGTTGGAAGACCGCTCCGGCCAGCGGCTCACCGGTCTCCGCGTCGACCTTGGTCACCTGGGTCGCACCCGACCCCTTGCTCGGCGTCCTGCTGTCCTTGACGACGACCGGCACGCTCTGGCCCGCACCATTGATCACCACGGTGCTCACCGGCTGAGCCGGGAGGTCGTAACCGGGCGGGGCAACGGTCTCCTGCCAGTAGTACGTCCCCAACGGCAGATCGCTCGCCCGGCAGACACCACCAGCAGGCGTGGTGCACGGCGCACCCACCACGGTGTCAGGATCGGCACCCGTGGCCTGGAGCCCGGGAACACCATTGCTCTCCCGCCACAACTGGAACACCGCACCCGCCAACGGCTGCCCCCGCTCCGCGTCCAGCTTGATGACGCTGGTGGAGCCCGTTACGGCCGGCGTCCTGCTGTCCTTGACGACGACCGGAACGCTCTGACCATCCGCATCCAACACCACAGTGCTCACCGGCTGAGCCGGCAGGTCATAACCGGGCGGGGCAACGGTCTCCTGCCAGTAGTACGTCCCCAACGGCAGATCGCTCGCCCGGCAGACACCACCAACGGGCGTGGTGCACGGCGCACCCACCACGGTGTCAGGATCGGCACCCGTGACCTGGAGCCCGGGAACACCATTGCTCTCCCGCCACAACTGGAACACCGCACCCGCCAACGGCTGCGACGTCACCGCATCCACCTTCGTCACCGACGTCGAACCCGTCGGCACCGCGGACATGGTGTCCCCAACCGTCACCGGCACACTCTGACCATCCGCATCCAACACCACAGTGCTCACCGGCTGAGCCGGCAGGTCATAACCAGGCGGAGCAACGGTCTCCTGCCAGTAGTACGTCCCCAACGGCAGACCACCCACCGAACAGACACCACCAACAGGCGTGGTGCACGGCGCACCCACCGCCGTGTCGGGATCGGCACCCGCGGCCTGGAGCCCGGGAACACCATTGCTCTCCCGCCACAACTGGAACACCGCCCCCGCCAACGGCTGCGACGTCACCGCATCCACCTTCGTCACCGAGGTCGAGCCGGTGGGGGTGGGGGTGCCGCATTCGGGCAGGTCGCCGTTGAAGGGGTAGGCGTGGATTTCCGTGCCGGTGCCGCCCGAGCCTCCGGAGGTGTGGTCCAGGGTTCCGGTGGTGAAGAACCGGCCGTTCAGGCCGGGGAGGTTCACGGTGGTGGTGCTGGCCGGGTTGCCCACCAGGATGCTGCCCTGGAACTGGCCGGTGCCGGTGAAGGTCACGGACGACGCGGTCGGGACGTTCCACAGCAGGCGTTCGCGGAGCTGGTTGAGGGGGTCGCTGTCGTCGATGCCGCCGCTGAAGGTGCTGACCGTGCGGGCTCCCCCGAGCAGGTTGACCAGGACCGTCGCGCCGGGCGGGATGTTCTCGAACACGATGCCCTGCTGGGCGCCACTGCTCGTGGTGAGGTCGAAGTCGACGTTGAAGACCTGGAGCGCGGAGGTGCCGTCGCCGGTGAACAGCGTCTGGTAGCTCTGGTTGACGGCGGTGCCGGTGGCGGGCCGGGGTGATCCGGCACCGGCGTAGCACTCGCTGGCCGTCTGCAGCTGGCCGCGCAGCGGTGCGTAGGGGGCGGCGGCCTGCGGGTCCTGGACGAGGGTTCCGAGGACGGTGCCGCTGACCGTTCCGGCGTGGCGGACGGTGCCGCCCTCGGCGACCAGCCGCTGGTCCTGG
The DNA here is from genome assembly GCF_042894345.1 of Kitasatospora sp. NPDC001540. Taxonomy (NCBI): domain Bacteria; kingdom Bacillati; phylum Actinomycetota; class Actinomycetes; order Kitasatosporales; family Streptomycetaceae; genus Kitasatospora; species Kitasatospora sp. NPDC001540. The sequence continues at coordinate 63,645 of NZ_JBIAVO010000013.1, read as the reverse complement.
GCCACGGTGATGTTGCCGCCGGTGGTGAGGAAGTCCGAGCCGTCCGGCGGGGGGACGCGGGATCCGACACCCGCGATTCCGACGTTGTAGACGGCGCTGACCCCCTGGGCCTTGTTCTGCGAGAAGTTCCCGAGGGTGACCACCTTGCCCTCGGCCTCGGCCGCGGACCCGCTGACGTTGAAGTCGCCGCCGACGAACACGTTGATGTTCGCGTCGCGTCCGGCGAAGGGCCCGTTGTTCACCGGGGGGAACGTGGCCGGGCACTCCGCTCCCAGGCAGGGTCCGAGTCCGCCCGGGAGTCCCGCCGCCCGGGCGGCGGGGGCGACGGCGGTCAGGCCGAGCGGAATGAGCGCTGCGACGAGGGTGGCGCTCAGGGCCCGTCCCAGTCGTCGCCGTCTCCGTCCAGGGTCGGCGTGCTGATCTGGCTTCACCTCGGTCCTCTCCGCGTTCAGAACGATGGGAGGTCCGAGTCTGCTCAGGGCCGGTGGCCCGGGGTTCCGCGACGCGCTGATCAGGCGTCAAGTGGCCCTGAGTTGCCCACCGATGGCCGAAGGGGGGAGGCCGACGGTGGACCGTCTTCGCCACGGCCGCCCGCGCTCATCTGACCGTCATACGGATGCGGGGCTCCGCGAAGAGGCCGGAGCCGCTCGAACGCCGGCGCTGGTACCGGCGGCGCCGACCGGGCGTCGGCCCCGGGCGTCGACTCCGGGCGTCGGCCCCGGGCGTCGACTCCGGGCGTCGGCCCCGGTTGTTTCCGCTCCGAAAGTTTTCCTCGGCCGGGGCCCGGCGACAAGGGGCGACGGGGGTTCGTCGCGGGGTCGTCACCGGCCCGCAACATGTCGCAATACTCCGCAACACCCGCCCCCAGCTGGGAAGATGGCGATTGACAGCGGGCGTACGGGCCGAGCACGATGAGCGCCGAGCCCAGTCGCAGCGAACCGGAAGGAGGGCCGATGCGTACCGTCGTTGTCGTCTGTTGTCCGTCGTGCCCGGCCCCGGTGGGCGTGCGTCGTGGTGGCTGCTGTCGGCGCTGCGCGTAGGCCTCGGCGCTCTTCCCTTCCCTCCTCCCCGTCACGGCGGTGCGCCCTCCGGGCTGCCCGATCGCCGTGTCGCGTCCGGCTGTTGTGGCGACGCCCGTGCGCTGTCGCCGTTCCCGTCCTCCCGAAGGAGTTCCACCATGTCCGTTTCCACGTCCACGTCCACGTCCGCCCCCACTCCCACTCCCACCGAGCTGCGGCTGACCCCGGCGGCGGGCCGGATCGGCGCGGTCGTCCACGACGTCAAGCTGGGCGGCGACCTGCCCGCGGAGACGGTGGCGGCGCTGGAGGCCGCGCTGTACGAGCACAAGGTGCTGTTCTTCCGCGGCCAGGGGCACCTGGACGACGCCGAACACGAGGCGTTCGCACGGCTGTTGGGGCAGCCGGTGTTCCACCCGACGGTGCCGAGCGCGGACGGCCGGTACATCTTCGAGCTGGACGCCACCAAGGGCGTGCGGGCGAACAACTGGCACACCGACGTGACCTTCGTGCCCTCGTACCCGAAGGCGTCGATCCTGCGGGCGCTGGAGCTGCCGCCGGCGGGCGGCAGCACGGTGTGGGCGAACACCGCGGCCGCGTACCAGGACCTGCCGGCGCCGCTGAAGGCGCTCGCGGAGAGCCTGCGGGCGGTGCACACCAACGACTACGACTACGCGGCGAACCTGGCACTGGCACCGGAGTTGGCGGACAACGCCGAGGTGGCGAAGCTGTTCCGGCAGGTGTTCGTGTCGACCGCGTTCAAGACCGAGCACCCGCTGGTGCGGGTGCACCCGGTGACGGGCGAGAAGCACCTGCTGCTGGGGTCGTTCGCGCAGAAGATCGTGGGCGTGTCGGGCAAGGACAGCCGGGCGCTGATCGAGCTGTTCCAGCGGTACGTGGAGCGGCTGGAGAACAGCGTGCGCTGGGACTGGCAGGTCGGCGACGTGGCGATCTGGGACAACCGGGCCACCCAGCACTACGCGGTGAACGACTACGGCGACGAGCCGCGCCTGGTGCGCCGGATCACCCTGGACGGCGACCTGCCGGTGGGCGTGGACGGGCGGCCGAGCCGCCTGCTGGAGCCGGCCGACCCGCCGCGGGTGGCAGGTCTGGTCCCGGCCGTGGAGCTGGAGGCCGAGTCGCTGGCCGGTGCCGTCTCCTGACGCACCGCCCCGCACAACAGGCCGACCATCCGCCAGCACACAGGAGTTGAATCCGTGACCAGCACTGCCCGCACCCACCCGGGCCCCGCCGCCCCGCGTCCGGCCTCCCGGGCCGGGGACGACCGGCGGGAGGCGAACGCGGCCACCGTGCTGCGGGCGGTGCTGGACCACGGGCCGGTGGCGCGCAGTGCGGTGGCCCGGTTGACGGGGCTGAGCGCGGCGGCGGTCTCCCGGCAGGTGGTGGATCTGCTGCGGCTCGAACTGCTGGCGGAGCGGCCGGAGTTGGCGGTCGGTGCGCCGGGGGTGCGGGGCCGTCCGCAGCTGCCGCTGGAGGTGGACGCGGAGCGGCTGGCGGTGGCCGGGCTGCACGTGGGCCTGCCGTACAGCACCTTCGCGCTGCTGGACCTGCGCGGCCGGGTGCTGTTCCGGCAGGAGCTGCCGCACGGCGGGCGGCGCGGGTCGACGGTGCTGAAGGCGCTGCTGGCCCGGGTGCCGCGGCTGCTGGCGGCGGCCGCGGCCGATCCGGCCACGGCCGGGCGGCGGGTGCTGGGGCTGGGTGCGGTGACCGGTGGCGCGGTGGACGCCGAGCGCGGGGTGACCGTCCGGCACGAACCGTTGGGCTGGCACGAGGTGCCGCTGCGGGAGTTGCTGGAGCGGGCGACCGGGCTGCCGGTGCGGGTGGACAACCACGCGCGGGCGCTGGCCGCGGCGGAGGTGCTGTTCGGTGATCCGGCGGCCCGGCGGTCGATGGTGCAACTGTTCGTGGGCCACGTGGTGGACGCGTCCATCTCGGTGGCCGGGACGGTGCACCAGGGTCCGCCGTCGGTGACCGGTGACGGCGGGCACCTGCCGGTGCCGGGCAGCACCGCGCGATGTCACTGCGGCCGCCACGGCTGCCTGTCGGTGGCCGCGTCGGACGACACGCTGTTCGACGCGGCCGTCGCGCAGGGCGTGATCGCCCGGCCGGACCGGGGGCTGCTGCTGGCGGCCGTCCGGGCCGGGGACGGGCGGGCCGACGCGCTGGTGCGCGAGCGGGCCCGGGTGGTGGGCGGGGCGCTGGCCCTGCTCGCCGACGTGGTCAACCCGGACCTGCTGGTGCTGACCGAGACCTTCGCACTGGCCGATCCCACCTACCTGGACGTGGTGCGCGAGGAGTTCGCGCTCCGTTCGCACCTGCACCGGGACGCCGGGCTCCTGGTGGCGCAGCGCTTCGGCGCGAACGCGCTGGCGGTGGCGGCCTGCGCGCCGGTGCTGGGCGAGTTGTACGCCCGTCCGCTGGACGAGTGGCACGCCCGCCCGTTCGCCGCCCGCTGACTCCCTCTCCTCCCTCCCTATTCGAACTCGCTTCTCCCGAAGGACTGTTGACGATGACCGTGTTCCCCGCCGGCTCCGGTGGCCCGCTCCCCCTGCCCGCGATCTCGCGCCGTGCGCTGCTGCGCGGCTCCCTCGCGGGCGCCGGCCTGCTGGCGCTGTCGGCCTGCCGTTCGGCGGCGGACTCCTCGCCGGGGGCGGAGGCGGCGGGCGGTGCGGCCTCGCCGCGCCGGGGCGGGGTGCTGACGGTGGGCGTCGGGATCGACTTCACGCCCGCCCTGCTGTTCGCGCAGAGCGCCAACTCGCTGCTGCAGCGGCTGGTGTTCAACACGCTGACCCGCTACGACGACCAGCTGCGCCCGCAGCCGGAGTTGGCGAAGAGCTGGGAGGTGGCGGCGGACGGCCTGAGCGTGACGCTGAAGCTGCGCGACGACGTCACGTTCCACAGCGGGCGGAAGTTCACCGCGGACGACGTGGTGTTCGCGGTCAAGAACCTGCAGAACCCGGCGCGTTCGGCGCAGCTGCGCTCGACGGCGCTGACCGTGGCGGACTTCCGCAAGAACGGCGACTTCGAGTTGACGCTGGTGCTGGCACACCCCGTGTCCAACCTGTTCGACCTCTTCGAGTTCATGATCATCCCGGATTCGCAGTCCGTGGAGGACGCGGTCGCGGGCACCAGGCTGATCGGTACCGGCCCGTTCACCTTCACCGACCGCAAGCCGGGCTCCTCGCTGAGCTTCGCCCGCAACGAGAAGTACTGGAACCCGGGCCGCCCGTACCTGGACGGGGTGGAGATCAAGGTGATCCCGCAGGCGGAGACGCTGCTGTCCTCGGTGAAGACCGGCCAGACCCACCTGACGTACGCGGTGCGCGGCAAGGACGTGGCGACGCTGAAGGACGACAAGCGGTTCCGGATCACCCAGTACGACACCGGCGCGGGCGCGTTCTACATCGGCGCGAACCTGTCCTTCCCGGAGGTGCAGGACAAGCGGGTGCGGCAGGCGATCGCCTGGGCGATCGACCGGGACCGGCTGGTGCAGCAGGCGCTGGGCGGGTACGCGACGGTCTCCTCGGTGCCGTGGCCGAAGTCCTCCCCCGCGTACCGGGAACAGGACGCCACCCGCTACCACCACGACCCGGAGAAGGCCAAGGCGCTGCTGAAGGAGGCCGGGGTGACCTCGCTGTCGCTGCCGCTGGCGCACCAGTCGGACGCCGGGTCGACGGCGATAGCGCAGATCCTGCAGTACGACCTGAAGCAGGTCGGGATCGAGGTGCAGCTGCAGCCGGTGGACTCGCCGACCATGCAGAAGCAGCTGATCTCGCAGTCCATGCCCGCGCTGTGGACGCTCAGCCACGGCTTCGCGCAGGCGCACCCGGCGACGCTGGCGGTCAGCGCGTACCCGTTCAACGAGGCGAAGAACACCTCGAAGTTCTCCTCCCCGGCGTACACCGAGGTGGTGCAGAAGGCCTGGAACCGCTCGGACGCGGACAGCCCGGAGGCGAAGGCGCTGTACCAGCAGGTCACGGACATCCTGCTGGACGAGCAGTTCATCATCGACCTGGCGATCGCCGGGCTGGTGGAGGTCGCGGGCGCGCAGGTGCGCGGCGCGACGCTGAACAAGTACTCGTACCTGAACCTCGACGACGCGTACCTGGCGGGCTGAGCCGTGCGGACCTTCCTGTTCAAACGGCTGCCGAGCGCCCTGGCGGTGCTGGTGGCCGCCTCGTTCACGGTGTTCCTGATGCTGCGGCTGATCCCGGGCGACCCGGCGACCACGCTGGCGGGGCCGGACGCCTCGCCCGCCACGATCGCGGCGATCCGGGAGCGGCTGGGGCTGGACGCGCCGCTGCTCTCGCAGTACGTGCACTGGCTGGGGCAGGTGCTGACGGGTGACCTCGGGCCCAGCTACGCGATCGGCGGGCAGGTGTCCGGGCTGATCGGGGACGGCCTGGCCGCGACGTTCCAGCTCACGGTCGCGGCCCTGCTGCTGGTGGTGCTGCTGGCCGTGCCGACGGCGCTGTACGCGGTGTCGGGGCGGCGGCGGGCCCTGTCGGGGGCGCTGCGGGCGCTGACCACGGGGGCGCTGGCGGTGCCGCCGTTCGTGACCGGCGTGGTGCTGGTGCTGGTGTTCGCGGTGGGCCTGGGCCTGCTGCCGGCCGGCGGGCACGCCTCGCTGTTCGACGCGCCGGACCTCGCGGTGCAGTACCTGGCGCTCCCGGCGCTGTGCCTGGCGCTGCCGAGCGCGGCGATCCTGGCCCGCTACCTGCAGGACGGGCTGGAGCGGGCGCTCGGCGAGGACTACGTGCGCACCGCGACGGCGCTGGGGGTGCCGCGGCGCCGGATCCTGTGGCGGCACGCGCTGCCGAACGCGCTGCCGTCCGCGGTGACGGTGCTGGGCCTGCAGATCGGGCAGCTGATCGCGGGCGCGGTGGTGGTGGAACGGATCTTCGCCTGGCCCGGCCTGGGCCAGCTGATCGAGCAGGGCGTCTCGCGCCGCGACTACCCGGTGGTGCAGGACCTGCTGCTGCTGGTGGTCGCCGGGTACGTGGCCGTGCAACTGCTCACCGACCTGCTGTACTCCTGGCTCGACCCGCGCGTGCGGTGGGAGTGACGACACGATGACCACGATCTCCTTTCCCCTGGCTGCCGGTGCGCGCAGCCGCAACCGCTACGTCGCCGGGCTGCGGACCTGGCGGGGCGTGACCGGCCTGGTGCTGGTCGGGACGGTGGCGCTGGCCGGGCTGCTGGCCCCCTGGCTGACCGACGCCGACCCGGACGCGCAGGGCGCGCAGGCGCTGGCCGCACCGAGCGGGGACCACCCGCTGGGCACCGACGACATCGGGCGGGACCTGCTCAGCCGGGTCCTGCACGGCATCCTCACCGACCTGTCGATCATCCTGACGGCCGTTCCGGCGGGCGCGCTGATCGGTGCGGCGCTGGCCCTGCTGGCGGGCACCTCGCGGGCCGCCGACCTGGTGGTGCAGCGGCTGTTCGACCTGGTGCTGTCCTTCCCCGGGCTGATCCTCGGCCTGGCGGTGACGGCGATCCTCGGGCCGGGCCGCTGGCCGGTGGTGATCATCATCGCGCTGGCCGAGATCCCGTACTTCGGACGGCAGTTGCGGGCCGGCGTGCTGGTGCAGCGGGAGCGCGAGTACGCGCTGGCCGCCCGGGTGGGCGGTGCGGGCCGGGCCCGGGTGCTGCTGCGGCACGTGCTGCCGAACGCGGTCGACCCGCTGATCGTGCAGGGCGCGGTCGCCCTGTCGGTGGGCGTCTTCATCGAGGGCGCGCTCAGCTTCCTCGGCCTGGGCGTCCGCCCGCCGGAGCCCACCCTGGGCAGTCTGATCAGCGGCTCGGTCGCCTACCTGGACACCCACCCCGTCCTGGCGGCCGCCCCGCTGGCCGTCACCACCGCCCTCGTCCTCGGCTTCACCCTGCTGGCCGAGGCGCTGAACCGCGGGGCGCGCTCATGAGCACGGGAGCCCGACCCCAGCCGACTTCCCGGCGACGTCCCGAACCGGAGGGCCGCACGATGACCGAACTGATCGACCGCCCGCCGCTGGCGGAGCAACCCCCGCCCCCCACCGCCGAGTTGCTGCGGGTGCGGGAGCTGGGCGTGGCGTTCGGGGAGCGGGCGGTGGTGCGCGGGGTGGACTTCGCGCTGGGGGCCGGGGAGAGCCTGGGGATCGTGGGCGAGTCCGGGTCGGGCAAGTCGACGACCGCGCTGGCGCTGCTGCGGATGCTGCCCGCCGGGGGCCGGATCACCGGCGGGGCGGTGGAGTTGGACGGGCAGGACCTGGCGGGGCTGCCCGAGGAGGCGCTGCGGGCGGTGCGCGGCAGGCGGATCGCGATGATCTTCCAGGACCCGATGTCCTCGCTGAACCCGGTGCTCCCGGTGGGCCGCCAGTTGGACGAGGCGCTGCGGGCGCACGGCGAGCGCCGCCCGAAGGCCGAACGAGCCGCCCGGGCGGTGGAGTTGCTGGAGCTGGTGGGCGTGCCGAAGGCGGCCTCCCGGCTGGGCGACCACCCGCACCAGTTCTCCGGCGGCCAGCGCCAGCGCATCATGATCGCCCTGGCGCTGGCGCACGACGCCCAGGTGCTGGTCGCGGACGAGCCGACCACCGCGCTGGACCCGACCGTGCAGCGGCAGATCCTGCGGCTGCTGGCCCGGATCAACCGGGAGCGCGGCACCGCGCTGGTGGTGATCAGCCACGACCTGGGCGTGATCGCCGAGACCTGCTCGCGGCTGCTGGTGATGCGCGACGGCGAGGTGGTCGAACAGGGCGCCACCGCACGCCTGTTGACCGCCCCGCAGCACGCGTACACCAGGTCGCTGCTGGCGGCGGTGCCGCGGCTGGACGCCCCGTCCCGGGCGGCCGGGAACAGCACCCCGGGGGCCGAACCGCTGCTGGTGGTGCGCGGGTTGGCGAAGGCGTACGGTCCGCGGCGGCGGCGCAGCCCGGCGCTGGAGTCGGTCGACCTCGACCTGCACCCGGGCGAGACGCTGGGCCTGGTCGGCGAGTCCGGTTCGGGCAAGTCGACGCTGGCCCGGGCGCTGGTGGGCGCGCACGCGCCCGACGCGGGCAGCATCAGCTTCGCCGGGCAGCCGCTGGACGGCCGCCGGGCCCGCCGGGAGATCCAGATGGTCTTCCAGGACCCGTACGCCTCGCTGAACCCGCGGCTGACGGTGGGCCGGATCATCGCCGAACCGCTGATCGCCCACAAGGTCGGCGACCGGGCGCAGCGGCAGGCCCGGGTGGCCGAACTGCTGGAGCAGGTGGGCCTGGAGGCGTCGGCGGCGGCCCGTTCGCCGCGCGAGTTCTCCGGCGGCCAGCGGCAGCGGATCGGCATCGCCCGGGCACTGGCGCCCCGGCCGAGCGTGCTGGTGTGCGACGAGCCGGTGTCGGCGCTGGACGTGTCGATCCAGGCCCAGGTGATCGACCTGTTGGCGCGCCTGCAGCGGGAGTTGGGCCTGGCGGTGCTGTTCATCGCGCACGACCTGGCGGTGGTGCGGCAGGTCAGCCACCGGATCGCGGTGCTGCACCGGGGCCGGATCGTGGAGAGCGGCCCGGCCGACCGGGTGGTCACCTCCCCCGAACACCCTTACACGGCCGAGCTGCTGGCGGCCGTCCCGTCCCTTCCCACCCCTACTTCCGGGAGCCTGTTGTGAGCGAGAGCGACGAGAGCGGCCACCGCCGCGACCCCTACGCGGGCTTCCCCGGGCGGGTGGGGCGGACGTTCGGCGAGTCGGTGCCGTCCTGGCCGCGGCGGGTGCGCCCGCGCGAGGGGGCGCCGAACGTGGTGGTGGTGCTGGTCGACGACCTGGGCTACAGCGACATCGGGCCGTTCGGCTCGGAGGTGCCGACGCCGACCCTGGACGGCCTGGCCGAGCGGGGCGTGAAGCTCGCCAACTACCACACCATGCCGCTGTGTTCACCGGCCCGGGCGGCGCTGCTGACCGGTCTGAACCCGCACCGGGTGGGGTACTCCTTCGTGGCCAACGCCGACCCGGGCTTCCCCGGGTACGGGATGGAGATCGCGGACGACGTCCCCACCCTGGCGCAGACCCTGCACGACGCCGGGTACGCGACGTACGCGGTCGGCAAGTGGCACCTGACCCGGGACTCCGCCTCCTCGGCGGCCGACGACCGGGCCAACTGGCCGCTGCAGAAGGGCTTCGACCAGTACTACGGGGTGCTGGAGGGGCTGACCAGCCTGTTCCACCCGCACCAACTGGTGCGCGACAACTCGCCGTTGGACATCGACGAGTTCCCGGACGGCTACTACTACACCGACGACATCACCGACCAGGCGATCGGCATGGTCAAGTCGCTGCGGGCGCACGACGCCGACAAGCCGTTCTTCCTCTACCTGGCGCACAACGCGGTGCACGGCCCGCTGCAGGCCAAGCCGGAGGACCTGGAACGGCACCGCGGCCGCTACGACGGCGGCTGGGACGAGCTGCGGGCGCAGCGCTTCGCCCGGCAGTTGGCGGCCGGGCACTTCCCGCCCGGCACCGAGCTGCCGGAGCGCAACGGCGAGGCCGGGTACGAGGTCGGGGCGTGGGACGAACTCGACGAGGTGCAGCGGAAGTTGTACGCCCGCTACATGGAGGTGTACGCCGCGATGGTCGACAACGTCGACCGGAACCTGGGGCGGCTGACCGCCGTGCTGGAGCAGCTCGGCGAACTCGACAACACCATCGTGGTGTTCACCTCCGACAACGGCGGCACCGGCGAGGGCGGCGCGGAGGGCACCCGCAGCTACTTCAGCCGCTTCGTCCACCACCCGAACCTGCCCGCGGACTGGAACCCGGACGTGCAGCGGGAGATCGACCTGATCGGCGGTCCGCAGTCGCTGGTGCACTACCCGCGCGGCTGGGGCATGGCCTCCAACACGCCGTTCCGGCTGTACAAGGGCCAGACCTACGCGGGCGGCGTGCGGGTGCCGTTCGTGCTGTCCTGGCCGGCCGGGCTGCCGCGCGCGGCGGGCGACGACGGGGTGCGCGACCAGTACCAGTACGTCACCGACCTGCTGCCCACGCTGCTCGAACTCACCGGCGTGCGGCGGCCGTCGGAGCGCGGCGGGGTGCCGGTGCAGGAGCTGGACGGGGTCTCCTTCGCGTCCGTGCTGCGGGAGGCCGGGGCGCCGTCCACCCACCCGGAGCAGTACTGCGAGATGACCGGCAATCGCTCGTACTACCGGGACGGCTGGAAGCTGGTGACCCTGCACCGGCCCGGGGCGCCCTACGACGACGGCGAGTGGGCACTGTACGACCTGCGCACCGACCCGACCGAGATCCACGACCTGTCGGCCGAACACCCGGAGCTGGTCAAGGAGTTGGCGCAGGCCTGGGAGGACGCGGCCTGGCGCAACGGGGTCTTCCCGCTCTCCGACGCCTCCGGCGCGTTCGCGCTGCGCAACCCGGAGGAGGAGGCGCTGCGCCGCCCGGTCACCCTGCTGGCCGGAACGCCGGAGCTGGAGCGCTACCGCTCCTCCCGGCTGGTGGCGTTCCGCTCCTTCACCGCCGAGGTGGCGCTGGACCACCACGGCGCCGACGACCAGGGCGTGCTGCTCTCGCACGGCGACCAGGGCGGCGGCTACAGCCTGTACGTGGAGGACGGGCGGCTGCACCTGGCGTACAACCAGTACGGCGAGCTGTTCGAGGCCGACGCGGGCGAACTGCCGCCCGGGGCGCACCTGGTGGCGCTGGAGGCGACCGCGGTGGCCGACCTGAAGTGGACGTTCGAGGTGCGGGTGGACGGGGTGGTGACGGGCGCGCTCGGCCCGGTGCACCAGCTGATCGGGATGGCGCCGTTCCAGGGCATCAGCGTCGGCGTGGACCGCAAGTCGCCGGTGTCCTGGCCGCTGTGGGAGCGCCACCGCTCCTTCCGCTACACCGGGGCGCTGCGCTCGGTCACCTACCTGCCGGGCCCGGCCGCGCCGTACGACCCGGAGACGGTGGTGCGGGCGCTGCGGGAGGCGGCGGCGGCCTTCGAGTAGGCCTTCGAGCAGGCCTTCGCGTAGGTCTCCGAGCAGAGGCCCGGGGGCGGCGACCGGAAGGTTGTTGACCCCCGGGTCAAATATGTCGTAGCGTCAGACGCATGGGAAGGCCGAAGCAGTTCGACGAGGAAACCGCCGTCGCGCAGGCGATGGAGGTGTTCTGGACCAACGGCTACGCCGGGTCCTCCCCCGCCGAACTGGCGGAGGCTGCCGGGATCGGCAAGGGCAGCCTCTACCACGCCTTCGGCTCCAAGCGGGAGCTGTTCGGACGGGCGCTGGACCTGTACGACCGGGCCGGCACCGCGTTCGCCGAGGAGTTCCTCGCCGCCCCCGGCAGCACGAAGGAGCGCGTCCGCGCCTACCTGCGCCTGCTGGTCGACGTGGACTTCGACGCCCCGGTGCGGCGCGGCTGCCTGGCCGTCAACACCGCGCTGGAGCTCGGCGGGCGCGACGAGGGCGCCACCGCGGCGGTGCGCCGCGCGGTGGAGCGCAGCGCCGACCTGCTGGCCGCCCGGATCGAGCGTGGCAAGCTGGACGGCGACGTGCCCGCCGCGGTGGACGCCGCCGAGCAGGCCCGCTTCCTGATGGTGACCCTCGCCGGCCTCCGGGTCACGGCCCGGATCTTCGACCGGGAGACGGTGCACGCGGCCATCGACACCGCCGTCGCCCACCTCTGACCTCCCCCGCCCCGCCCGGCGGGGGCGCTGCACGCCCACATATTTGACCTCTGGTTCAAGAACTATTCGGAATGAGGACTGCCATGGATCTCGGACTCGACGGACGCACCGCCCTGGTCACCGGCGCCGGGCGCGGCATCGGCCTGGCCGTCGCCCGCGCCCTCGCCGCCGAGGGCGTCAAGGTGGTCGGGGCCACCCGCTCCGCGAGCCCCGAACTGGCCGAGGTCGCGGCGGCCGTCGCCCTGGTCGACCTGGGCACGGCGCAGGGCGCGGCCGAGGCCGTCCGGCAGGCCCTGGACGCGGTCGGCGGGATCGACCTGCTGGTCAACAACGTCGGCGCGGGCGACACCGACCGGATGGTGCTGGGCAGCGTGCTGGACGTCCCCGACGAGCAGTGGCAGTCGCTGCTGGAGCTCAACCTGTTCAGCGCGGTGCGCACCACCCGGGCCGCCCTGCCGAGCCTGCTGGAACGGGGCGGGGCCATCGTCAACGTCTCGTCCATCAACGGCCGCACCCCCCTCGGCTCCCCGGTCGGCTACGCGGAGGCCAAGGCCGCGCTCAACCAGTTCGGCAAGCGCCTCAGCGAGGAACTGGCCCCGCGCGGCGTCCGCGTCAACACCGTCTCCCCCGGCCCCACCGCCACCGCCATGTGGACCGACCCGACCAGCTACGGCGGCCACTTCGCCGACTTCCTCGGCGTCCCCCACGAGGCGCTGCTGGCCGACCTCCCCGCCCGGATCGGCAGCGCCTCCGGCCGCCTGACCACCCCCGAGGAGGTCGCCGACCTGGTGGTCTTCCTGCTCTCCGACCGCGCCGCCAACATCCACGGCGCCGACCACGTCATCGACGGCGGCACCCTCAAGGCCGCCTGAACGCGGCCGCAGCGGCGGGGCCGGGGCCGCCCGGCCGCCGCCGGTCAGCGCTCCCGCACCGCGCAGTGCCGCGCGCTCTCCCCGACGAGGGCGCGCAGCTCGTCGACGGCCCCCCGGTGGCGGTCCGGCGTGCTGTGGTGCTCCTCGCGGGGCGGGCCGCCGATCCACTGCTCCCAGAGGCCGCCCGGGGCGAGGAACCGGGCGGCCCGGTCCGCGCCGAGCCCGGCGTCGAGGCGCAGGAGCGCGCCGATCGCGGCCGGCTGGTCGTAGCAGAGGTCCGGACGGCGCAGGTAGCGGTCCAGGTAGGCGACCAGCAGGTCCGCGTCGGCGGGGGTGCCGAGGACGGCGAGCGCGAGCGCGTACGCCGTCCCCGCGTAGCAGACCTCGCTGGCCAGCAGCAGTTCGCCGAGCCGCTCGCGGAACCCGGCCCGCCCGGCGACCGCGATCAGCCAGGCCGCCGTCGTGCGCTCGCGCCACCCGCCCTCCAGCAGGACGGCCAGCTCCGACGGGGTGATCGCGGCGGCGTCGCGCCCCAACTCCCGCAGGAACGCCTCGCGTTCGGTCGCCTCCCGGCGCAGCAGGCCGGCGCCCAGCTTGAGGTACCGGCGGTCGGGCGTCACGTAGCGGCGGACCAGCTCCCTCAGTTCGGGGTCGTTCTCGTCAGGACTGCGCATGCCCGCATCCTGCCCGGTGCGCACCGTCCCGCCCAGCGCTTTTCCCACCCGGCACTTTTCCCGGACGACCTGCTGCGGCCCGGGTCTCACGCCCGGACCCTCACGCCCGGGTCCTCACATCCGGGCCCGCAGTACGTCGACCTCGCAGCCGGGCGCGAAGGGGTCGAAGCCGTGCCCGGCCAGCCAGCGGACCACCAGCAGGCTCCGCAGCGACCACCAGCCGCGGATCGCCTCGCGGTCGACGTCGCCGCCGTAGCCGGCCAGGAGGTCGTCCAGGCGCTCCTCGTGCCCGAGCGTGAAGGTGGCGAGGTCGTACAGGGCGTCGCCGCGGCCCGCCTCGGACCAGTCGATGACGCCCGTGACCTCGTCGTCCGCGACGAGGACGTGCGCGATCTGCAGGTCGCCGTGCGTGAACGCCGGGGTCCACGGCCGGAGCGCGGCCTCGGCGACCCGGCGGTTGCGGGCGACCAGGTCGGCGGGCAGCAGGCCGCTCGCCACCAGCAGCCCGCACTCCTCGTCGAGTTCCACCGCCAGTTCCTCGGCGCTCCGCCCGGCCCGGCCGGGCCTGGGCGGCAGCGGCGCGTCGTGCAACTGCCGGATGGTGGCGCCCGCCGCGGCCCAGCCCGCCCGCGACCCGGTCGACGGGCCGCCCAGGTGCCCCAGCGGCGCCCCGGGCAGGGCGGCCAGTGCGAGCACCGGCGGCTCGCACCACAGCACCGCCGGGGTCGGGACCGGCGCCAGCGACATCGCCGCGACCTCGGCGTCCATCCGGGCCCGGTCGGCGTCCACCTTCAGGAACACCTCGCCCACCCGGAGGGTCGCGCGCTCGGAGTGGGCGACCACGACTTCGACCTCGTCCATGGCCACCAGTGTCCCGGGGAAGGGCGCGGCCCAACAGCCTTCGGCGACGGTCGACTTGACGCCGGACCAGGAGGGCCCGGGAGGCGCCGGGAAGCGTCAGGAGGCGTCGGGAGCGGCGGCCGACGGCAGCGGCCTGGTCCAGCGCCGCCACTGGTCCTCGCGGCCGTAGCCCGCGGCCTGCCAGGCGGACCGGCCGAGGTCGTTGTGCTCCAGCACCATGGCGTCGGCCCGGCGGCCGCCGACCGCGGTGAAGCGGGCGTGGGCGGCGTCCAGCAGGGCGGTGCCGATGCCGCGGCGGCGGGCGGCGGGGTGGACGGCGAGGCGGTAGAGGTGGCAGCGCCAGCCGTCCCAGCCCGCGATGACGGTGCCGAGGATCGCGCCCTCGTGCTCGGCCAGGATCAGCGCCTGCGGGTCGCGCTCCAGCAACCGGGCCACGCCCGCCCGGTCGTCGCTGATGCTGGTGCCCTCGGCGGCCTCGGCCCAGAAGGCCAGCACGGCGTCGATGTCCTCGGGGCGCGCGGCCCGCAGTTCGTACTCGTTCATGCGGACGTTCCTACCAGGCAGGTCAGCAGCCCCGCCAACGCTTTCCCCCGGCCCCTCCCCCGCCCCTCGACGGCACCGGGCACGGTCCGTCAGACCCGTCAGGCCCGCCAGGACCGCCAGGACCACCGGCCGACCGCTGGGCAGTGCCCGCGCCGCAGCCGCGCCGACCGCCGTGGTCGCGCTCGGCCCGGGCGGCCCGGCCGTCGCGACCCCGCCGACCACCCGGCTGATCCCGAACCCGCGCTTCGAGTCGGTGCCGTGGATCCGGCCGTGCGGGCCCGGCACCCCGCCCCACCCGTGCGGCACCACCCTCCCGCCCGGCAGCAGCCCGTTCCGCAGCCGCATCCGATCGGCTTCCGACCCTCCGTCAACCTCCGTCCCGCGCACTGCCGTCGGCGGGTCGGAGGCGTCCTTTACCCGGTCTTGACGCGCACCCGCGGCGTCCCCCATGGTGTGCTCACTCCCTCGCACCGCTGCCCGTCCACCTCCCCCACCCGGAGCCGGCATGCGTGCACCCCTGCCCCACCACTCCCGCCCCCGCCGTCGTCACCGCGAGCGCGTCCCGCTCGGCGCCCTCGCCTCCCTCGCACTGCTGGCCGCCACCGCGGGCTTCGCCCTGCTCGGCACGGGCAGCGCCGCGGCCGCCCAGGAGGCCGTCCGGGACGGCTCGTTCCTGCAGCCACTGGCCGACAACTGGACCTGCGACGGCGACGTCCGCCGCCTGGAGCAGGGCGTCGAGGGCCGACCGGGCGGCTACGACTTCGCCGGGTGCAGCCAGCGGGTGACGGTCCGGCCGTACACCAGCTACGACCTGACGGCGGACGTCTCCGGCGCGTACGCCTTCGTCGGCGTCACCGGCAACGAGGCCGAGACCACCTACCTGTGGGCCGACGGGCCGGAGCGGACCAGGCTGCACACCGTGGTCCGCACCGGCGGGACGACCCGGACGCTCACCGTGTACTTCCACGGCTGGTACGGGCAGGGGCCCTACCAGGTGCGGCGGGTGTCGCTGTACGACAGCAGCACCGGCCTGCCGGCCTGCCCGGACATGACCGGCGCGCCGCCCAGTTCGCCCCTGCCCGGCCCGCCGACCCCGAGCTCCTTCGCTGCCGCCACCACCACCGCCACCGCCCTGACGACTCCCCCGGTCAGCCCGTCGGCGAGCGCCTCCTCACCCGGCCCGACCTGCCTGGTCCCGCCGTCGGCACCGCCCTCGGCACCGCCCTCGGCGTCCGTCAGCCCGCCCGCGCCGCGCCCGACCGGGACCTGACGCCGTGTCAGCCGCGCAGCGTCCACACCGTGGTGGCCTTCTCGGCCGCGTCCTCCAGGTCGGCGGCGACCGGGACGGTGTACTCGGCGAGCGCGGTGAAGCGCCCGCGCGGCAGGTAGGCCCGTCCGGGGTCGCCGACCACCACGGTCGCGCCCCGGGCGGCGGCCCGCTCCAGGAACGGCAGGAAGCGGGCGGCCATCGAGCGTTCGTAGAACACGTCCCCGGCCAGCACCACCTCGTCCGGGGCGCCGTCGCCGTCCAGCACGTCGGCCAACTCGGCCGCCACCGCGACGCCGTTCAGCTCCGCGTTCACCTCGATCGAGGCCACCGCGTACGCGTCGATCTCGGCGGCCCGCACCGCGGCCGCGCCGCCGAGCGCCGCCGCGACGGCGACCAGGCCGGAGCCCGCCGCCAGGTCCAGCACCCGGCGGCCGCGCACGAGTTCGGGGTGGTCGAGCACGTACCGGGCCACCGCCACCCCGCCCGCCCACGGGAACGCCCAGAACGGCGGCGGCAGCCCCTCCTTCCCGCGGGCCCGCTCGGTGGTCTCCCACAGCACGATCGCGTCCTGCGCCATCCGCAGCCGCACCTCCGGCACGAACGGCACCGGCCCGGGAGCGGTGTGGGCCCGGACGAACTCGGTGTCGGTGGGCGCGGACTGACGCACCGCGGCGGTGTTGTTCCCCATGGCACCCAAGCCTAGGGCCAGTGACCGGCGGCCCCGGCCCGGTGACCGGCGGCCCGGAGCCGGTGACCGGCCCGGGCGCACCACGGCGCCGCCGCCGACGGGTCACCCCCCGGTCACGGACGACGTACCGTTTCGATACCGAAGCCGTTATGAGCTGCGGAAACGCTCGCCCCGCCGAGGGCCGCGCGAGTACGATCCGGGCAGACGCCCAGGTCGCGGCACCCCACGGTGCCGGTCCGCGGGCGGCGGCTCCGCGCGGGCCCGCACCCGCCCGACCACGGCGGGAGGGGCGACCCCGCGCTCCACGGCACCGCGCGCCAGGGCGATCGCGCGAAGCGGAAGGGCAGCGACTTGACGGACCGGCTCACCGGAGGGGACTCCTCACTGCTGCGGCGCATCAACGCGGCGGTCACCCTGCGGTCGTTGCGCGACGGGCAGGCCGTCACGCTCACCCAGCTCGTCGGCGACACCGGCCTGTCCCGGCCGACCGTCGAGGGCGTGATCGAGGGGCTGCTGGAGTCCGGGCTGGTCGCCGAGGTCGAGCACGGCCAGGAGACGGGGCGCCAACGCGGCCGCCCGGCCCGCTGGTTCCGCTTCCGCGCCGAGGCCGGGCACGTGCTGGGCATCGAGATCGGCGTCCACGACCTGCGGGTCGTGCTGGCCGACCTGGCGGGCGAGATCCTGGCCAGCCACGCCAAGACGGTGGACGAGGCGCTCGAGGCCGAGGACCGCCTCACCCTGGTCCGCACCACCGTCGCCGAGGTGCTGCGCAAGGCCGGGGTCTCCCGCGACAGCCTGTGGGAGGTCGCCGTCGGCACCCCCGGCATCGTCGACCGCGACGGCACCGTCCGGCTCGGCACCGCGATGCCCGGCTGGACCGGCCTCGACCTCGGCGCCCGGCTGCGCCGCTCCTTCCGCTGCCCGGTGGTGATCGAGAACGACGCCAACCTGGCCGCCATCGCCGAGCACTGGAAGGGCGCGGCGGTCGGCAAGGGCGACGTGGTGTTCGTGATGGCCGGGCTCAGCCCCGGCGCCGGTTCGCTGATCGGCGGGCGCCTGCACCGCGGCCACGGCGGCGCGGCGGGCGAGATCGGCGCGCTCCACCTGCTCGGCCGACAGGCCACCCCCGAACGGCTGTTGTCCACCACCGGCAAGCCGCTCGACCCGCTGGACGAGGCCGCGGTGGCCCGCGTCCTGCGGCTGGCCCGGGAGGGCGACCAGGTCGCCCAGGTCGCCATGGACCGCTTCCTGGGCCGCCTCGTCCACGACGTCACCGCACTGGTCCTCGCCCTCGACCCGGAGCTCGTCGTGGTCGGCGGCTGGGCGGCCGGACTGGACGGCGTCCTGGAGCCGCTGCGCGAGCAGCTCGCCCGCTACACCCTGCGCGCCCCCGAGGTCGCGCTCGCCGCGCTCGGCTCGGACGTGGTCGCGATGGGTGCGCTGCGGGTCGCCCTCGACCACGTCGAGGAGCAGTTGTTCGCCGTCGACCCGCCCGCCGCGCGGTAGCGGTGGCGGTGACGGTCACAGGCAGAGCAGCTCGTACTCGCCCTTGAGCCGCCCCCGGGCGTGCGCCCGCATCCGGGCCGCGTACCGGGGGTCGTGCCTGAGCCGGTCGTAACCGGGGCGGTCGTGGCCGGGGCGGTCGTCGGACGGCAGGACGCCCGCGGTCTCGGCGAGGTAGACGTCGAAGCCCGGGTGCATCAGGACGGCGTACGGCAGGTCGTCGACGTCGAGCGCGAACACCGGGTACTCGCCCAGCTCGTCGCGCTCGCCGTGCGGGCCCACCGACAGGACCCGGCGCGAGTCGGAGCCGCCGGGCAGCAGGAAGCACTCGCCGAACAGCGCGGAGAACGGCTCGTAGCAGGAGCCCCACAGCTCGCCGTACTCCTCGACGGCGATCTCCCCGAGGGTGCGCGGCGCGAGGGCGCCGCCGCGGTCGAACCAGCCGTGGCGCTCCAGCATGCCGCTGTCGTACGCCAGCCAGGCGCGCAGGCTGGGCGGCAGCGGGTGGCCGCTCGGGAACGCCGTCAGGTCGGGGCGCGGGCGGAGCGGGCCCTCGACCCACGGCCCGGCGAACCGGTCGTGGGCGAGCACCTGGCGGGACGGGTCGGCCCGGACGCGGGCGAGGACCCGCTCGGTGAGCGCCCGGCCGTGGTCCGGCGACTCCGTCCGTTCTCCCCGCCTGCCCTGCTCGACCTGCTCGGTCATGGTGCCGCCCCCTGTCCACCGTCCGCCAGTGGGAAGGAGCGTAACCGGGGCCGCCGACAACCCGGTCTGACGGGCCGTCAGGAGACGGCGGCGGCCTTGACGTTGGCGGCGACCTTGACGGCCGCGCCGGACTCGCCGAAGGTCAGCTTGCAGGTGTCGGCCCGGTAGGTGGAGACCGCGACCGCCGCCAGCCGACCGGCCGCGGCGTACTGGGTGGTGACCACCAGCACCGGGGTGCCCGGGGGGCGCTCCAGCAGCGCGGCCTCGACGGTCTCGGCGACGCCCAGCTCCACCGAGCGGGACTCCCCGTCGACGCCGATCCGCTCCAACTGGCGCAGCACGCCGCGGGCGCGGTCGTTGTCGTCGACCACGACGGCGAGGTGCGGCAGCGCGGCCGAGGGGACGTGCAGCGACTCGACGGCGACCGTCACGCCCTGGGCGGTGCGCAGGCGGCGGACGGTGTGCACCTGGTCGCCCTCGGTCAGGCCGAGGGTGCGGGCCAGCGCGGCGGAGGCGGGGCCGGTGGTGCAGTCCACCACCTTCCAGTCCTGGCCGCCGTGGACGGCGCCGGAGCGGCCGGACTCGCGCCCGGCGACCTGGATGCCGACCCGCGGGGCGGCGACCAGGGTGCCGATGCCGCGGCGGCGGACCAGGCGGCCCTCCAGCTCCAGCTGGTCCAGCGCCTGGCGGAGGGTGGCCCGGGCCACGCCGAAGCGCGCCGAGAGCTCGCGCTCGTTGGGCAGCACCTGGCCGGTGGAGAACTCGGTGTCCATGGTGCGCAGCAGCACCGTGCGCAGGTGCCAGTACTTCGGCTCCGCCACCGCCGCGAGCGTTCCTTGCCCCACCGTGTCCTCCACCCTGAGGGACGACAGGCCCACCGCGGCTCCCCGTTTCAGCAGGTGGGGGAGGCGGGCTTTATCCGTCCTTCTTTATTAAAGGTCTTTGCAGTAAGTGACAGTAGGGGGTGCCCGGCGAGATGGTCAAGACCAATGGGGAAGGTTCCTTGCGCATCGCCCCCCGACCCGCTATGGCGCCCCGCTTCGCCCGGAATGCCGGGTTCCGGGGGCGGACCGGTACCCTCGCTCCGTGCAAAGCATCACGACGATCAACGTCAACGGGATCCGGGCGGCCGCCAAGAAGGGCTTCCTGGAGTGGATGGACGACACCAAGTCCGAGGTGGTCTGCCTGCAGGAGGTGCGCGCCGAGGCCGGGCAGTTCGCCGACGTGCTGGCCCGCCTCGACGGGTGGCACGCCGTCTGGGCGCCCGCCGCCGCCAAGGGCCGCGCCGGGGTCGCCGTGCTCTCCCGCCGCGCCCCCGACGCCACCCGGGTCGGCTTCGGCTCCGCCGAGTTCGACGCCTCCGGCCGCTACGCCGAACTCGACCTGCCGGGCCTGACCGTCGCCTCGCTGTACCTCCCCTCCGGCGAGGTCGGCACCGAGCGGCAGGACGAGAAGGAACGCTTCATGGCCGAATTCCTCGTCCACCTCGGCGAGTTGCGCGCCCGCGCCGCCGCCGGGGGGCGCGAGGTGCTGGTCTGCGGCGACTGGAACATCGCCCACCGCGAGGCCGACCTGCGCAACTGGAAGGCCAACCAGAAGAAGGCCGGCTTCCTCCCCGAGGAGCGCGCCTGGTTCTCCCGCGTCCTGGACGAGCACGGCTACGTCGACGTCCTGCGCAGCCTGCACCCCGACCAGGACGGCCCCTACTCCTGGTGGTCCTACCGCGGCCGCGCCTTCGACAACGACGCCGGGTGGAGGATCGACTACCACCTGGCCACCCCGGCCCTCGCCGCCCGCTGCGCCGAGGCCCGCGTCGAGCGCGCCGCCACCCACGCCGAGCGCTGGTCCGACCACGCGCCGGTCACCGCCGTGTACGACCTGGGCTGAGGCCCGCGGCACCGCCGACGCCCCCGCCCCCGTGATCGGGGACGGGGGCGTCGGCCCGGGTGTCAGACCCGGTCGGCGGCGATCAGCACGTACTGGAAGGAGCCGTCCTTGTAGGACTCGATGAACGCCTCCTCGATGCCGGTGACCAGCGAGGAGGTGGCGCGCAGCTCCCAGTAGGGGAGGGTGTCGGGGGTCAGGTCGATGACGGCCTGCGGGACGAGGCGGTTGTCGGCCATCGCGCGCAGGTACTCGCGGCGGGAGTGGATGTTGCACTCGAAGTGCGCGTTGATCTGCGAGACCCACTTGGAGGGCTGGCCGTAGCGCGGGTTCCAGCAGCCGGTGATGGTGACGTAGCGGCCGCCGACCTTGAGCACCCGGGCGTGCTCGGCGAACAGGTCGTGCAGGTCGACGTACATGCTGGACTCGTTGTTCCACGAGCCGGACATCTGGCCGTTGGCGAACGGGGTGTCGAGCATGTTGCAGACCCGGGAGCGGACGTGGTCGGCGATGCCGAGCTCCTGGGCGCGGCGGTTGCCGAAGTCGGCCTGGGTGCTGGAGAGGGTGACGCCCTCGACCTTGCAGCCGAAGCGCTGGTGGGCCATCACCATCGAGCCGCCGCGGCCGCAGCCCGCGTCCATCAGGGTGTCGTCCGGCGTGATCGGGCCGAGGTGGTCGAGGAGCACCTCGGCCTGGGCGGACTCCAGCCGGTGCAGCTCGGTGATCAGCTTCTTCTCGTACTCGCTGTCCTCGGGGGTGCCGAGGGACTCGGTGTCGATCGCGCCGATGCCGTAGTGGTGGTGGTAGAGCCCGTCGACGTCGCCCAGGCGCAGGTTCACCGGGCGGGCCTCGTTGTTCCAGTAGCGGGCGATGTCGCCCTGGTAGGCGGTCGCGGGTGCGGGCGCGGGGACGAACGCGGTGGCGGTGCCGGTGCTGGTCATCTGCAAGTGTCCGTTTCTTACCGGTGGTTACCAGAAATTGGGGAGGCTGTAGCGGTACGTGTTGGTCTGGTGCCAGTGGTGGTTGCCGTCGACCCAGGCGGCGACGCCGCGCAGGAAGCGCAGCAGCGGCGGGGCGGGGCAGGCGGCGGCGAGGGCGGCGGCCTCGGCCTCGAAGGCGCGCATCAGCTCGTTGTGGACCTCGACGGCCTTCAGGTAGCCGTCCTTGTCGGAGAGCCCCTCGCGCTCGGAGATCACCACCGGCAGGTTGAGGTGCCGACCGGGGCTGGCCAGTTCCTTGGTGTAGGAGTACAGGTCGTTGACGATGGTGGTGGCGTTGCTCGCGAGCGCGATGACCCGCTGGGTGCCGGGCAGCGCGTGCAGGTCGGCCGGGAGCTCGTAGCCGCCCACGGTGTCGGTGATGGTCGGGCACGGGCGGAAGTTGTTGAACTGGCGCATCGCCAGGTACTCCCACACCTCGGGCACGTGGTCGGTCTCGGCCCAGGCCGCCTCGGCCAGGTAGCCCAGGTGCAGCCGCGCCATGTCGTGCCGGAACCGGTCGGCCTGGGACGGGCTGGCCGCCTCGGTGAAGTACTGCATCGCGGAGCGGTAGGCCCGGCGCGGCGCGTCCGCGCCCAGCGACTCGGCCCAGCCCGGCGCGTACTCCGCCGTGGTGTGCAGCGGGTCCAGCGCGGTGTGCGCGAGCAGCAGGCGGCTGCCGAGGCCGACCGGGGAGCCGCCGTGGTCCTCGCAGTAGCAGTCGTCCACCGCGTTCTCGGCCACCATCAGGCGGGTGGCCAGCATCAGGTGGTCGACCGTCGGGGCGTCCGGGTGGCAGGCCACCATGTAGCGGCCGACCGAGAAGCCGTCGAACTGGCCCTCCCACTCGTCCGGGAAGAGGTCCACCTCGTCGACCGCCCAGTCCTTGATCCGGCGGCTGACCTCCGCCACCCGCACCGGGTCCGGCTCCGGGACGGGGTGGAAGTACAGGCCCGGCACCGGGACGCCCTCCACCGGGGCGGCCGCATCCACCGGGGCGGTCGCGGGAGCCGGTTCGGGGAGCCGGGAGGGCAGCAGGAGGCCGCCGGTCCCGAGCCCGCTGGGGCCGCGCAGGATCCGCTCCAGCCCGGCCGCTCCGGGGTCGGCCGCGGCGGGGACGGCTCCGGGTGCGGGATCGGCGGGCTCGGCGGGCACGTCGACGGCGGACGCATCGACGGCGGGCGCGGCCGCCGCGACCTCCCGGGCCGCGGCCTCCAGCACCGCGGTCAGGGCGGACAGGAACGGCGGTTCGTCGGACGGGCCGGTCGACGGGGAGAGCGCGGACGGAGAGGAGAGCCCTGGCTCGGGCATCCGTGGCTCCTAACTGGGGGAAGGGGAAGGGCGGGTCCGCCCGGGCGTGCGGACGGTGGCGAACGGCCTGCGGCCGCCCGCCACGAGGGGGATCGCGGCGAACTCTCCTCGGAGGTCGGAAGGATGACGACTCGTCAGGACGGGTGGCCGAACCGGCCGGATCTTGAGGAACGCTAATGCCCCACCCGGACGCTTCGCCCGCACGGCAGGGGGTATTTACCTCGATACGGTGATCTTGCGGAGCAACATGTTTACCCGCGCCACCGCGCCGCACCGCCACGCGCGAACGCCCCCGCCCCCGCGGGGAGGCGGGGACGGGGGCGTTCAGGTGCCGGGAGCGGATCAGGCGGTGCTGCAGGCCCGGCCGTTGAGGGTGAAGGCGGGCAGCGCGGCGGGGGTCCCGGTGGCCTGGAAGCCGAAGGAGGCGGTGCCGCCCGGTGCCAGGGTGCCGTTCCAGCCCGCGTCGGTGGCGGTGACGGCCGCGCCGCTCTGGACGACCTTGGCGTTCCAGGCGTTGGTGACCACCTCGTTGCCCCGGTACGTCCAGGCGAGGGTCCAGCCGGAGACGGTGCTGCTCCCGGTGTTGCGGACCGTCACGTCGGCGGTGAAACCGCCGCCCCAGCTACTGCCCACGGTGTAGGCCACCGCGCACCCTGCGACCGGCTGGCTCGGGCTGCCGCTCGCACTGGGCGACGGGGACGGGGACGGCGAGGCGGACACCGAGGCCGAGGGCGACGGGGACGGCGACGGCGACGGCGAGGGCGAGGACGAGACCGAAGCCGACGGGGACGGGGACGGGGACGGCGAGGGGCCGGTGCCGCCCGGTTCGGCGCCCCACTGCGGCGCTCCCCCGTCCAGCAGCCGGATGTTGGCCGCGTCCACCGGCGTCGAGCCCGGGACGAGCGAGATGCCCTGGTACGACCAGTCGTTGGTCGGGTCCCAGGCGCCCGCGGAGGCGATCCGGAACTGGACCTCCTTGCGGTAGGCGGACTGCCCGGCCGGGGCGATCACGGTGTTGGAGCAGTCGACCGTGACGTAGTAGGTGGACCCGGAGTACGGCGTCGGGCCGCTGACCGTGCCGCACTGGTTGTAGTTGGTGGTGAGGGTGATCTGGCTCGGGCTCACCCCCGGGTCCAGGGTGAAGTAGTAGCGCAACGAGGCGTTCTTGAGCGCGCGGGCCGGCCAGGCCGACTTGTTGATCAGGTAGGCCTTGATCTCGGTGAAGTTGGTGCCGGAGGCGTTCACCGAGGCCTGGACGGACATCTCCGGCCCGTCCGGGGTCTCCTTGGGCGGGAAGTTGGCGAGCGGGGCGCCGCCGTACTCGCCGTAGAGCCGGGCCAGCGCGCCGGTGAAGGCGGCGTTGTAGTCGGTGGCGACCTCGTTGTTGACGTAGTTGGAGCGGTCGTCGGTGTAGGAGTCGTCGGCCGAGCTGGGGCCGCCGACCAGGGCGCCGATCAGGGTGTGGCGGCTGTTGACGGGGTTGGTGAGCTGGTCGGTCCAGGAGCCGTGGGCGGTGCGGTGGTGCGGGTTCTTCGGGGAGTTGGCGCCGAAGCCGATCAGGTAGCTGGACTTGCGGGGGTTGTCGCCGAGCGCGTAGTCGATCTGGCGGACCGCGAAGTCGTGGTAGCGGGCCTTGCGGACGGGGTCGCCGGTGAGCGTGTCGGAGTAGACCAGGGCGACGAAGGAGGTGTTGGCGGCGTAGCGCAGCGACCCCCAGGAGTCGAGCACGGCCTCGCCGCCCGGGGAGTACTTGACCTGGCTGCCGTTGACGCCGACGGTCCACCAGTCGAGCCAGCGGTTGGCGTCGTCGAGGTACTGCTGCTTGCCGGTGAGCTGGGCCAGCAGCACGTAGGCGCCGTAGGACTTGTCGTCCCAGGCGATCGTCCACTTGTAGGACTTGGTCGTGGACTGCGGCTCGGTGGAGAGGTTGGCGTAGTAGCTCTCGGCCTTGGCCAGGTAGCTGCTGTCGCCGGTGGCCTTGTAGAGCCAGATCGCGCCCCAGACCAGCTCGTCGTTGTAGCCGCTCCAGGAGTTGTAGTAGCCCTGGGCGTCCTTGATGCAGTCGCTGTACTTGCCGCGGTAGGTGTCGGCGAAGGAGTACAGCTGCTTGGCGTGGGTGAGCAGCGTCGCGGAGTACGTCGGGTCGCTGTCGGCGAAGACCATCGAGGAGGAGGCCAGCGCCGCGGCCGTCTCGCCCGCCAGGTCCGAGCCCGGGCAGGAGGCGTCGATCTTGTACGCGGGCCGGGCCATCGGCAGCACCTCGGCCGGGCCCCACCAGGCGTGGTCGGCCGAGCCGCTGCCGACCTGGCCGTAGAGCACGTTGGGGGCGGGGTGCGCCTTGATCAGGTAGTCGTCGACGAAGCGCAGGTTGTTCTTCAGGTACGGCATCTGCCCGGAGGCCGTGTAGCCCGCCTTCTCGGCGATGCCGCCCCAGGCCAGCATGGTGGTCGAAGCGGCCATCGGCAGGCCGAACTTGACGTGGTCACCGGCGTCGTACCAGCCGCCGGTGAGGTCGAGCCCGACGTCCTTGCCGTCGTCCAGCGCGGAGTCGCCCCGCCAGCTCACCCGGTTGGTGGCGGGCAGCTTGCCGGACTGCTGGGCCTCGTAGAACAGCAGCGACTTCTGCAGCGCCTCGCCGTAGTTGTACGGGGGCGCGGCGGTGGCGTCGGCGGCCGCGCTGTGCAGCGGCAGCAGCGCACCGGCGGTCACGGCTCCGGCCGCGAGCAGGCCGAGGAGGGTGCGGCGGGTGCGGCGGGCGGAGCGCGACGGGCGGGGTGGGGGTGCAGCGGGACGGGACATGGCGTCCTTCCGGGGCGGCGGTGGGGGCGACGACGGGAGTGGGGGATGCCGATCGGATGGCCGGTGACCTGCCCAAACATCGTGGGAGCGCTCCCAATCCTGATCGGTCGGGAACGGTGTCGGCAGGCCGCGGGCGGCGTCCATGGTGTCCGCGCCGCCGCAGCCGTGTCAACGCGCAACGTGGAAGTTACACGCCGGAATTGACGCCCCGACGGCAGTCTCCCGCGGCTCGGCGGCCGTCCGGCCGGACGTCGGTCGCGACCCTGCCACCGTCCGGGGGCCACCCCGCGCCCGGTGGGCCGACGGGGTGTCACGGCCCCGCCGGCCCGTCCTACGGGTGAGGCTCCACGGTACGGCGCGGCAGGGCGGCGGGCGCAGGGGCCGAACGTCCCTGACTGCGGGAGGTCCGGCCCCAGCGGGGGTCAGAGCAGCGGGCGGACGTGTTCGGCGAAGGTGTAGGCCTCTTCGAGGTGGGGGTAGCCGGAGAGGACGAACTCGTCGACGCCCGCGGCGCGGTACTCGGCGAGGCGGTCGGCGACCTCGCGGTGGCTGCCGACCAGGGCGGTGCCCGCGCCGCCGCGGACCAGACCGATGCCGGCCCACAGGTTGGGGGCGATCCAGAGGCGGTCGCGACGGCCGCCGTGCAGGTCCAGCATCCGGCGCTGGCCGACGGACTCCAGGGCGCGCAGCCGCTGCTGCCCGGCGGCGATCGCGGTGTCGTCGAGCCCGGCCAGCAGCGCTTCGGCGTCCGCGCGGGCGCGGGCGGCGGTGGCCCGGCTCAGGACGTGCACCCGCAGGCCGAAGCGCGGGGAGCGGCCCTGCGCGGCGGCGAGCTCGCGCACCCGGGCGATCTTCTCGGCGACCTGGGCGACGGGTTCGCCCCAGGTGAGGTAGGTGTCGGCGTGCCGGGCGGCGACGGCGAGCGCCGGGTCGGAGGAGCCGCCGAAGTAGATCCGCGGCACGGGCTCGGGCGGCTGCCGCAGGTGTCCGCCGTCGATCCGGTAGTGCGGGCCCGCGTGGTCGTACGGGGTGCCGCGCCAGGCGGTGCGGACCACGTCGAGGAACTCGTCGGCCCGGGCGTAGCGGGCGTCGTGGTCGAGCCGGTCGCCGTAGCCGCGCTGTTCGGCGTCGCTGCCGCCCGCCACCACGTTGAGCAGCAGCCGTCCGCCGGAGAGGCGTTGGAAGGTGGCGGCGGTCTGGGCGGCGAGCGCGGGTTCGACCAGGCCGGGGCGGAAGGCGACCAGGAACTTGAGCCGCCGGGTGGCGGCGATCAGGGCGGCGGTGGTGATCCAGGCGTCCTCGCAGTGCGCGCCGGTCGGGGTGAGGACCGCCTCGTAGCCCAACTGATCTGCCGCCTGCGCGAGTTGGGTGAGGTAGCCGAGGGTGGCGGGGCGGTCGGCGGGGGCGGCGGCGGAGGGTCCGCCGATGCCGGTGCCGTGGGCGGCGCCGCCCAGGTCGCGGGCGTCGCCGCCGGTCGGCAGGAACCAGTGGAACGCGGCGCTCATCGCTCCCGTCCTCCGTCCGGCGTGGGCCCGGCCGGGGTGGGCCCGTCCGGGGTGCGGACCAGCAGGAACGCGGTGTGGCGGCGCAGCGTGAAGCCCAGCGACTCGTACAGCCGGATCGCCCGGGTGTTGTCGGCGGCGGTGTGCAGGAACGGGGTGTCGCCGCGCTGTTCGATGCCGTGGGCGACGGCGCGGACCAGGCGGGTGGCGTGGCCGCGGCCGCGGTGGTCGGGGTCGGTGCAGACGGCGCTGATCTCGGTCCAGCCGGGCAGGCGCAGGCGTTCGCCCGCCATCGCGACCAGGCGGCCGCCGTGGCGCAGGCCGAGGTAGCGGCCGAGGGCGACGGTGCGGGGCAGGAACGGCCCGGGCTGGGTGCGGGCGATCAGGTCGAGGATCTCGGGGACGTCGGCGGGCCCCAACTCGACCGCCTCGGGCGCGGTTTCGGTGCGCAGGTCGGTGGCGACCAGCTGGGTGCCGCGGCCGGACTGCAGGACCTCCCAGCCCGCGGGCGCGGTGTCGGTGGCGGTGACGGGGGTGGTGCTGCCGGGCGGCCCGGCCAGGGCGGCGAGGTCCTGCCAGGCCCGCGGGTCGGCGGGGTCGGCGAGCGCGGTGAACGGGGAGACGTCGACGGGGTAGCGGGCGGCCCGGCCGACGCGTTCGGCGAGGTGGGCGTGCGGGCCGGTCAGGGCGGCCCAGGCCGGGTTGTCGAGGAGGTCGACGTCGGAGGCGGGCAGGGCGGTGCGCTGGCTCATGGCGGTGCGGCTCCTGTGCGGCGGGTGGCACGCGGCGTGCGGCGGGTGAACGGCGGTACTGCTGCGGGTTCAACCGGCCGGACAGAGCGCGCTGCTGACGCGCTGGAGGTCGACGGGCCGGTCGAGGTACACCGCGCGTTCCGCTGCCCGCACCGCCGTCCACCTCCCGGATCGTCCCGTCGCGGTCAAGCTAGGCCGCTCCCGAACCGAATGTCAACGGCCGTCCGCGGGGCCCGAGTCGGCGGTTCGTTACCGCTGTATGAACAGCGTTGTGCCGGGCCGGGGTGCGGGGTTACGGTGCGAGGACGGCGGCACCCGGGCGGTGCCGCGAGAGGCGGACGGGGAGGTGGCGGCGGTGCGGTCCCAGGAGCGCGAGGTGTACCTCGACCGACCGGTCGACCTGCTGCGGGTGAGCACCGCGCTCTGTCCGGCCTGTCCGGCCTGCTGAGCCGAACCCCGCAGCCGCCCCTCCCCCTCCCTCTTCCTCCGTCGCCGCGTCCCGGCCGCGCCCCCGTGCGCACCCCGGCGCGTCCGTACGCCCCTCCCCCGCGAACTCCCGCGCACTTCCGCGAACTCCCGTGAACAGGAACCGGTCCGCCATGCCCGCATCCCCAGCAGCACCCCCGTCCTCCTCCGCCGCCTCCCCCCTGCACCTGGCCGTCGCGCTGGACGGCGCCGGTTGGCACCCCGCCGCGTGGCGGGAGCCGGAGGCCCGGCCGAAGGAGTTGTTCACCGCCCGGTACTGGGCGGACCTGGCGGCGGAGGCGGAGCGCGGCCTGCTCGACCTGCTGACCATCGAGGACGGGCTGAGCCTGCAGTCGGAGCACCCGTTCGAGCCGGACGCGCGGACCGACCGGGTCCGGGGGCGGCTGGACGCGGTGCTGGTGGCGGCCCGGATCGCGCCGCTGACCCGGCACATCGGGCTGGTGCCGACGGCGGTCGTGACGCACACCGAGCCGTTCCACCTGTCGAAGGCGGTGGCCACGCTGGACTTCGTGAGCCAGGGCCGGGCCGGGCTGCGGGTGAAGGTGTCGGCCCGGGTCGACGAGGTCGCGCACTTCGGCCGCCGCGAGCCGCTCCCGCTGCGGCTGGAGGAGCTGGACTCCCCCGCCGGGCTGGCCGCGCTGGCCGAGTCGTTCGGCGAGGCCGAGGACTACGTGGAGGTGCTGCGCCGGCTGTGGGACAGCTGGGAGGACGACGCGGAGATCCGGGACGCGGCGACCGGCCGGTTCATCGACCGGAACAAGCTGCACTACATCGACTTCGTGGGCTCCCGGTTCTCGGTGCGCGGCCCGTCCATCACGCCCCGCCCGCCGCAGGGCCAGCCGCTGGTCGCGGCGCTCGCCCACCGCGGCGAGCCGTTCCGGCTGGCCGGTCGCTCCACCGACCTGGCGTTCGTGACCCCGCACGACGCGGACGGGGCCCGGGCGGTCGTGGCCGAGATCCGGGCCGCCCAGCGGGCCGCCGGGCGGGAGGCGGAGACGGTGCACGTCTTCGCCGACCTGGTGGTGTTCCTGGAGGAGCGGCCCGGCTCGGCCGCCGAGCAGCTGGCCCGGCTGGACGAGACGGCGAGCTCCGAGTACACCAGCGACGCCCGGGTGTTCACCGGCACCTCCGCCGAACTGGCCGATCTGCTGGTGGAGTTGGCGCAGGCGGGGCTGTCGGGCTTCCGACTGCGGCCGGGCCGGCTGCCGTACGACCTGGAGCGGATCACCCGCGGCCTGGTGCCGGAGTTGCAGCGCCGCGGCCTGTTCCGCACCGCCTACGAGGCGTCCACCCTGCGCGGGCTGCTGGGCCTGCCGCGCCCCGCCAACCGCTACGCCGCGCCCGCCGTCGCCGCCTCCCCTGCCGCCGTCGGCGCCTGAACTCCGAAGGAAAGCACGCGAGATGAGCAACGAGAGCAGCAGCAGCGGTAGCGGTAGCAGCAGCGGCAAGCCGCTCAAGCGGATCCACCTGGCCGCGCACTTCCCCGGCGTGAACAACACCACGGTGTGGAGCGACCCGCAGGCGGGCAGCCAGATCGAGTTCAGTTCCTTCGCGCACCTGGCGCGGACCGCCGAGCGCGCCAAGTTCGACTTCCTGTTCCTGGCCGAGGGCCTGCGGCTGCGCGAGCAGAACGGGCTGATCTACGACCTGGACGTGGTCGGCCGGCCGGACACCTTCACCGTGCTGGCCGCGCTGGCGGCGGTCACCGACCGGCTCGGCCTGGCCGGGACGATCAACTCGACGTTCAACGAACCGTACGAGGTGGCACGGCAGTTCGCCTCGCTGGACCACCTCTCGGCGGGCCGCTCGGCGTGGAACGTGGTGACCTCCTGGGACGCGTTCACCGGCGAGAACTTCCGGCGCGGCGGCTTCCTGCGCGAGGAGGACCGGTACGCGCGGGCGCAGCAGTTCCTGGAGGCGTCCTGGCGGCTGTTCGACTCCTGGCGGGGCGACGAGGTGCTGGCCGACCGGGTCTCCGGGGAGTTCCTGGGCGATCCGAAGGCGGGTGAATTCGCGTACCGCAGCAGCGAGTTCGACATCGCCGGTCGGTTCGACGTGCCGCGCTCGCCGCAGGGTCGGCCGGTGATCTTCCAGGCGGGCGACAGCGAGCAGGGCCGCGAGTTCGCCGCCGCCTCGGCCGACGCGATCTTCTCCCGGCACGGCACGCTGGAGGCCGGGAAGGCGTTCTACGCGGACGTGAAGGGCCGCCTGGCCAGGTACGGGCGCTCGGCCGACTCGCTGAAGATCCTGCCCGCGGTGACCTTCGTGCTGGGCGACACCGACGCGGAGGCGCACGAGAAGGCCGAGCTGGTCCGCCGCCAGCAGGTCAGCGGGCAGACCGCGATCCGGCTGCTGGAGCAGGTCTGGAACCGGGACCTCTCCGACCTGGACCCGGAGGGGCCGCTGCCGGAGGCGGACCCGCTGGTCGGCGAGCACACCGTGGCGCGGGGCCGGGCCTCGGTCCGGATGAACCGGGACCCGCTGGCGGTGGCCCGCGAGTGGCGGGCGCTGGCCGAGGCGAAGAACCTCTCGATCCGGGAGCTGGTGATCGAGGTGACCGGTCGCCAGTCCTTCATCGGCACCCCGGCCCGGGTCGCCGAGGAGCTGAACCGCTTCGTCCAGGAGGACGCCAGCGACGGCTTCATCCTCGCCCCGCACCTGACCCCGGGCGGCCTGGACGAGTTCGCCGACACCGTCGTGCCGCTGCTCCAGGAGCGCGGCGTGTTCCGCACCGAGTACGAGGGCAGCACCCTGCGCGAGCACCTCGACCTGCCGCCCCTGACCAACGCCCTTACCGAGGAAGCGATATGACGACCACTCAAGAGCCTGTCGACACCGCCGAGTTCACCCGTGAGTGGGAGGAGTGGCACGCCGCGAGCCAGCGCGCCCTGGCCGACCCGCACGGTTTCCTCGCCGTCACCTCCCTGCACTGGCTGGACGCCGAGCCGACCCGCTTCCCGGACGCGCCGGGCGCCTGGTGGACCGCCCCGGACGGGGTGTGGGTCGAGCTGGACGAGGGTGAGGAGCTGCTGCTGGACGGCGAGCCGGTGCGCGGACGGCACGGCTTCGGCGTGCTGCCGGAGCGGGCCAGCCTGTACGCGACGGCGGGCGAGGCGGTGATCGAGGTCGCCAAGCGCGGCGGCCACGACATCGTCCGGCCCCGGCACCCCGACAACCCGCTGCTGCGCGACTTCACCCGCACCCCCGCGTACGCCCCGGACCCGCGGTGGGCGCTGACCGGCCGCTACCTGCCGTTCGAGCAGCCGCGCCCGGTGACCGTCGGCGCGGCCGTCGAGGGCCTGCAGCACGTGTACGACGCGCCGGGCGAGATCGAGTTCACGCTGCCCGGCGGGGGCGGCACGCACCGGCTGACCGCGTTCAACGGCCACCTGCCGGGCAGCCTGCAGGTGCTGTTCACCGACGCCACCTCGGGCGTCACCACGTACGCCGCGAACCGGGCGCTGAGCGTCCCGGCGCCGGACGAGCAGGGCCGGGTCACGGTCGACTTCAACCGGGCCACCAACCTGCCCTGCGCCTACACCGACCTGGCGACCTGCCCGCTGCCGCCCGCCGAGAACCGCCTCCCGGCGGCGGTCGAGGCCGGGGAGCGGATCCCGCTGGAGCGCGGCGGGCAGCCGTAGCGCGCACCGCGGGGGGGGCCCGGCGGGGCGGGGGGCCCCCCCCGCCCCCCCCCGGGGGCGGGCGCCCCCCCCCCCCCCCCCCCGGGCCGGGCCCCCCCCGGGCCCCCCCCCCG